>JAEYWK010000142.1 GCA_023431345.1 Pseudomonadota bacterium | reverse complement strand
CGACTCGGCTCGGCGGCGACGGGCGGCTCGGCGGCGACGGGCGGCTCGGCGGCGACGGCGTTCATCGGCTCCGCGGCGGGTGGCGGCGCCGTGATCCGAACGACCGGCGCAGGCGCCACCGGCACCGGCGGCGAGCTCTCGAGCAACGCCTGCGCCAAAGGATCGTCCTCGTCGATGCGCGGCGCGGCGGCCTCCGAGCGCGGCGCCGTCGGCTCCACCACCGATGCCGCGGCGGACACAGCGGCCAGCGCCGCTGCGGCCTCGTTGCCCGCGCTACCGAGCGTGTCGGTGCGCGGCTCGGGTCGGTAACCGCGCTCGACCGGCACCGAAGCTCCCGGCGCCAGCTCGTCCTCCGTCGGGGGCGGCGCAGACGACGTGAGCGTCTTGCGCAGCGGATCGTCGGCGCGCGCCAGCGGCTTCGGCGAGGCCGGCTCCTCGACGGGCAGCGGCTCGTCCGACGCCTTCGGCGGCTCCGCGCTGCCTTCGATTTGAAACGAGAACCAACCTGCGTCGGCGGAAGCCAGCTCGGCGTCGGGCGGGCTCGAATGGATGGCGGCCGGGTGACCTTGCGAGGGAGGCGGCTCTTGCAGCGGCGACTCCGGCGCGCGCGCCTGCGGCGGCGGCGGGACCGAAGGCGGCGCGGGCGTGAGCGAAGCCGGCGGCGGCACGCGCGTCTGCGAAATGTCCTCCACGCCGGCAGCCGTCTCGACGAGCAACACCGCTCCGCGCCGCGAGAAGTCCGACAGCACGGCCTCCAGCAAGCGCGCTGGCGCTCGCCCGCTCGTCAGCAGATCTCGCGGAGACGCTCCGTCTAGCAGGTCGCGCAGCAAGCGACGCGCAGGCTCGGGCGTGCAATCCAAGTACGCGGCGACGCGGCCCGCGTCGAAGACGACTCGCGTGACGCTCGCCAGCGCTCCCGCCGACAGCGCGCGCTGAGCGGCACGGGCGCGAGCCACCGGACCCGCCAGCTGCTCGTTCAAGCTGCCCGACAGCTCAGCGCGGCACGGCGACTGATCGGGCTCGATCACGAAACGCCCCGCGCTCACGCCGAGCAGCATCGCCAGCACGTCTTCGCCGCGCTGGAAGCTGCCGTCGGCGGCGCTGCGAATGGCCGTGCGCGGCGCACCGGCGCGCACCTGGATTTCGTACAAATACGAGGAATCCCGAACACTTACACGCGCATCATTTCCCGTGCGACAGGCGAGCTCGAGGACCAGGCGCGGCGTGAGCCCGTCGAGGCGCCCACGCACCTCGCCGCCACTCGCCACGCGCTGCTCGACGCGAGCCCGCGGGCGCAGCACCTCGCGCAAGCGCTCGACCACCGTCGACGCGGCCGCCTCCTTGCGCAGGTAACCATCCGCGTCGCCGCCCAGCTCACGCACGCGCTGCAGCAGATCTTCTTTCCACGAAAGCAAGATCACCGGCACGTCGCGCACGGCGACGTCGCGCTTGATCTCGTGACACAGCGAGAAGCCGTCGAGCTTGGGCATCAAGACATCGCTGACGACCAGGTCGGGCCACAGCGCCGCCGTCAGCTCGAACGCCCGCTCGCCATCGTGCGCCTCGAACACCTCGGCGCCGACCGTCTTCAAGATGCCGCTCAGGAACCAGACCACGGCCGGATCGTCGTCGGCCACGACCACGCGGCGCCCGCGCAGCGAAACGCCGTCGCCGCTGCGGTTTTCACGGGCGCCGCGCTCACCCAAACGCCGGTCGTCGTTCCACGGCGCGAGCGGCACGGCGCCCTCCGGCCCCGTGGGCTCGAAGCGCACGTTACCGTCGGAGCGCAGCGTCACCAGCTCGCGCAAGCGCGCTACCGTGCCCCACACCGCGCCCATCACGTCGGTGCCTTCACCGAAGCTCACGCTGGAGCTACGCGCTACCGGATCGACGGCCTCTACCAGGCCCCGCCGAACCTCGACCACGATGCGATCCACGAGCTCGGTCACGGTGAGCTCGCCGAGCGGCTCGCGCGCGTGCACCTGCGGGCTGCCTTGGTCGCGCAGCTCGAGCAGGGTGCGTCGCAGCGCGTCGGGGCTGACCGGCTTCGGCAAGACGCGCGTCGCGCCGAGAGCGATGAAGGTGCTCGACAGCTCGGGGCTCGCAAAGTCACCCACCACCACGAGCGGGATCGGCTCGGCGACCGGGTCCTTCACGAACGACTCGACCAGCTCGCGCGCACCCTTGCGGTCCGCGTCGATCACCGCCACGTCGGGCCCAAAAGCCCGCGATAGCTCGCGCGCCTTGCCGGGCTCCTCGGTGCGCTCGCACTCGACGCGCAGATCGCCCTGCGCCATCAGCGCCTCCGCCAGCGGCTCCGGTCCGAACACGAGCACGCTGAGCGGGAAGTCGCGGCTGGGCGCCGAAGTGAGCTCCTGCGCGGCCGGCGGGCGAATCGAGACCCTGGCGCCGAGCACGAGCGACGGCAGCAGGTCGAGCGCGCGCGCGATGTCGGCGAGGTCGCTGGACGCCGGACCTCCGCGCGACGCCCGCCGCAGCGTCTTCTCGGCCTCGCCGAGGGCCTCTGCGACGCTCGCGAAGCCGAGCACCCGCGCAGCGGAGCCGAGCGCGTGGAGGCGCCGCAGCAGCCCGTTGATGCGGCCGCCGTCGCGCGGCTCGTCTTCCACGGCGCGCAGGGCGGCGCGCAGAACGTCGAGCCGGCGCGGCAAATTGGCGACGAAATCGCCGCGGGCACCCGAGAGCCGGGCCTGCTCGTCCTGTGCGGGAGGCGCCCCAATCATGGCCTCGGCCGTAGCATACGCGCGGAAGATGGCCGAATTTTCTGGGCTTTGGCGTTACACGTGCGCAAGAACGTCGAGGAAAGCCGCGCCCGCCGCGCGCGTGCCCAGCGCGCCGCCGACGTCGGGGGTCGACAGCCTGCGCCGCAGCACCTCCGCGGTAGCGCGCTCGATACGCGCCGTTTCGGCCGCGTAGCCGATGAATTCCAAGAGCATGCCCAAAGAGCGGATCGCGCCGAGCGGGTTGGCGACGCCGCGCCCTGCGATGTCCGGAGCCGAGCCGTGCACCGGCTCGAACAAACCGATGTGCCCCGGCACGGCAGGGTGAATGTTCGCGCTCGGCGCCAGCCCGAGGCCACCCGCCAAGGCGGCGCAAAGGTCGGCCAAGATGTCGCCGAACAAGTTGCAGCCGGCGATGACGCCGTGCCGCTCCGGCGCTTGCACCAGCCGCGCCGCCAGGGCGTCGATGTAGATCTGCTCCGTCGTGACGTCAGGGTACTCGCGCGACAGCTCGGCGAGCACCCGCCGCCAGATGCCCTGCGCGGGGATCGCGTTCGACTTGTCGGTCATGACCAGCGGCTTGCCGGCGGCGCGCGCCGCCTCGAACGCCGCGCGCAGCAGCCGCTCGACCCCGCGCCGGGTGTGCACCTCACGGCTGATGGCGATCTCCCCCGCGCCGCCGCGCCCGCGCTCATGCCCCGAGCCGACGTACTGACCTTCGGTGTTCTCGCGATAAATCAGCAGATCGACGTCGCTCTTCGTCTTGCCGCGGAGCGGCACCAGCTCGTCGGTGAGCGCCTTTACGGGGCGAACGTTGGCGTACAAATCCCAGGCCACTCGCATGCCCATCAAGATGTCGTGCGCGTGCTCGCCGCCCGGTACGCGCGGATCCCCGACCGCGCCGAGCAGCACGGCCGCGCAGGTGCGCTGCACCTCGTCGCGTAGCTCACGCGGGAACGTCGTGCCTTCCCTCAAGTACAGCTCCGCGCCGAGCGGTAGCTCCCACACCTCGAGCTCGACGCCGCGCGCGCGCGCCGCATCGAGCACCAGCAGCGCTTCGCGCATCACCTCCGGGCCGATCCCGTCGCCGGCGATCACGGCAATGCGCGGCGCCATGACCTAACCGCCGAGCGCCTTCTCGAGCAGCATCCGCAGCAGCGCCGCGACCTGCTCGGGGTCGGCTTCGTCGCCGTCGCGCAGCAGCGCGCCCGCTTCGAGCACGGGCACGGCCGCGATCGAGCAGGCGGTGTCCAGCGCCTCCGCCGCCGTGAGCTCGAGGCGCGCCAGCGCCGCAGAGCCAGGCAAAACCAGGCCCCAGAGCGGCGCGTAGGCTTCGACGAGCGGCAAGCCCATCACCTCCAAGTCCGCTTCACCCAGCCGCAGGGTGGCGAGCGCGTAGGGCACGGGCGCGGCCGGCACCGTCTCGGTCGGGACGAGCGCGTCCGCGATGCGCGCCGTGGAGTGCATCAGGGTCACGAGGCGCTGCATGCCGGCCGCGATCACGACGCGCGCGGCGCCCCGGTAGCCCGAGCGCACGGCGCGCTTGGCCAGCGCCGCCAGCACTGCCATCCGATCGACGTCTGCCAGCTCCACGCGCGCGGCGTTCGAGGCGATGCGCCGCACGAGCCCTTGCTCGAGCAGCGGCGACAGCGCCTCCAGCACCGCGAGGTCGTGCAAGGTGACCTCGTCGAGCAGCTCGGTCAGCGTGCGCGGCGTCGTGAGCGCTTCCAGCACCCGCGCGGCTGCCTCGCTCGTGTCGGGGCCCGGCGGCGCGATGGCCAGCAGCGCCGTGCCGTCGAGCGCCAGCTGCTCGCGCAGCCGCTCCGCCTCGTCGAGCTGGCGCAGCCCATCCATGAGCAGCGAGCTCGTCGGCGTCCGAATTCGCTCGAGAAACTGGGGTGAACCGCCACCGACGAAGCTGAAGGTTCCCTCTGTCTCGCCGAGTAAGCGGTAGAGCGCCTTCTCGCGCTCCAGCCGCCGGAACACGGCGTCGACGATCTCGCCCGACTTGATGCGCACCTCGCCCGCGCCCGACGGCGTGTTGATCGAGAGCGTGCCGCTGCGGCGGTTCATCGCGAGCAGCTGCAACAGGTCCACGCTGCTCACCTGCTGCAAGTCGCCGCGGAAGTCGCCGCCCTCTTCGGGTCCGACCGGAACGCGGCTCGGGATCGCGTACAGCCGCCGCGCGATCAACTCGATGTCGTGATACGGCAGCTCGTCGGGCGCGAGCGACGCGCCCACCGGCTTATCCACCAAGATGAACGAGCTGGCGTCGGCGAGCGCTCCGGCGTGCTTCAGCCGGTCGAAGCCGTCCGCGTCCGACAGCAGCGCGCTCGACAGCAGCACCGCGATCAAATCGGACGCAGACGCGCGCTCGATCGCGCTCTCGACGCTGTCGGCGATCAGCACCGACAGGCCGCGCGAGCGCAGGCGCGAAGCCAGCGCTCCCAGCACGTCGACGTCGGGCTCGACCAGCAAAATCGCCCTCATTCGAAGGGCCTCCCCGCGATCTCCGACAACCTCGCCACCAGCAAGTCACTGAGCAGCGGGTCCGTCGAGTGCACGGCCCGCACCAAGCTGCCTTCGTGGCGACCGATGAGCGAGTAGGTCGCGTGCTCCGCGATCACTATCAAGACGTCGACCCGTTCGCAGCCAGGGACCCGAGACAAGTCGACCGTCTCCACCTTGAGCAGCTCGCCGACCCGTGGCACGTCGGCGCGCACCGCGCTGCCCACGCTCAGGCCCGCTCGCTGCGTCGCGAGCACGCGCGTCTGTCCGCCGCGCACCGCCTCCGCGACGGAGGAGCTGACGAGGCCCATCAAGTCCGTCACGGGCAGCTCGATGTAGTGCGGCGTCTCGAGGGGCGCGTTCTTGCGCGCCTGCGGGTCCGGCACGACGCCGAGCAGCGCGTCGACCAGGTGCCCGAGCGGCATCGTACCCAGGCTCAGGCTGTGGACGACGGAGCTGCGGCTGGCGTCGGCGCGGAACTTGGCGACGCGCAGGAGCTGCGACAAATCCGAGCCATCGTGGGGAAAGGTAGCGACGCCCACCGCGGTGCTGAACTGCGAGCTGCCGGTCACGGCGCCGAGCTGCGCCAAGATGCGGCGACGACACGCGTGCGCCCCCGGCCCGCCCGTCTCCGGCAGCAGCAGGTAGAACTCGTTGGCGTCCACCCGCGCGAGAACGTCGGTGTCGCGCACCGCGCCCAGCACGCGCTCCGCGCCGAAAACGGTCGGCTCCGTCTCGTCGCCGACGCCGGAGTCGGGCGCCATCTCCAGCCCCACCGTCGCGAGCGAGAAGCGCCGCGAGTGCCGGCGCGCCATCGCGATCTCGCGTCCGGCCACGTCCACGAAGTACGCGAAGGTGTAGGCGCTCGAGCTCGGATCTTTCATCGCGCCGCGGTGCGACTGCTCGCGGGCGCCGATCAAGGACAGCACCGTCGCCGCTTGAGTCGCCACCAGCTCGACGAGCGGCTGCTGCGGCTCGCCGGGGCTCGTGACCTCGCCGCCCGCGATCAAAACCAGCCCGGAGAACTCGCGCAAGAGCGCGAGCCGCACCACGGTCATGCCGCGGTCGCCGGCGAAGCCGAGCGCTTCCATCTCCTCGCAGAAGGTCGGGGCGCTGTCGACTTCACCCAGCACCGCCGCGCGCAGGAGCTGGCGCGCGCCCTCCGCGGCCGGCAGATAGACCACGACTTGCTCGGCCCCCGCCGCCGCCGCGATCACCTTCGCGATGCGCTGGGCCGCCTCGCGGCGCGTCTTGGCCGACGCGATCTCGGCGATGTCACCCGACAGCGAGGCGCCGCGCGCCGCGCTGCGCGCCGCCCGCAGCAGGTCCGCGCGCTCGAGCCGCTCGCCGATGCGCGTGCGCACGTCGGACAGCGCGCTCAAGAGCTCGTCGCCCGAGAGCGGCTTCACCAGCACGCCCGTGCCGCCGAGCGCCACCGCCTGCACGCCCAAATCCAGCCGATCAGCCGCGGTGAGCGCGAAGACGGACACGTTCGGGGCCAGCGCTCGCACGTGGTGCAATACGGCGAGGCCGGCGCTGTCGCCGAGCGCGACGTCGACGAACGCGACGTCCGGCACCTGCGCCGACACGCGCGACAAGCCTTCCGCCAGATCGGTCGCGATGCTCAGGCGATCGCCGCTGCTCTTCAACGTGGCGCTCATCAGCTCGATCGTCGCCGCGTCCGGCACGATCGCCACCACGTTCAGCTCGGGCGCCGAGCGCTGAAAGATCACGGGTCGGCGACCTCGCCCGAGAACACGTAGCGCGCAGGGCCGCGCAGCGTGACGGCCAGGTCTTCGCGCACCGTGAGCTCCAGCGGGCCGCCCGGCAGCTTGATCGTGATCGGCGCGCCGAACGGGGCGCGCCCCGAGAGCGCCGCGAGCGCCGCCACCGCCGCCGCGCCCGTGCCGCAGGCGAGGGTTCGCCCCACGCCGCGCTCCCACACCAAAACCTCGAACGCGCCGGGCCCCATGGCGCGCACGAACTCGATGTTCGAGCCTCCCGGCAGCGCCGCGGAGATGCGCGGCCCGAGCTCGTCGAGCTCGGCTTCGGTGATGTCGGCGTCGAACACGATCGCGTGCGGGTTGCCCATCGAGATGCGCTCTAGGGTCAGCTCTCGCCCGCGGTGCAGCGCCCTTACCTCGCCTTCGCGCGAGGCCTTGCCCATGCTGACGGTGACGTCAGCGGAGTCGCCACGACGCTCGACGAGCGCGCTGCGCGGACCCGCGTCGGTGTCGATGAGCAGCTCCGTACGCGGCTGTCCGCCCTTGCGCGCGATGGCGAGCGCCACGCAGCGCAGCCCATTGCCGCAGCCCTCCGGACGCGAGCCGTCCGAGTTGAGCACGACCATGCGCCCGCTCGCGCCCGGCGTGACCGGCGGCGCGGAGAGCAGCACGCCGTCGCCGCCCACGCCGTAGTGCCGATCGCACAGCTTGCGCGCCTGCTCGGGGCTGAGCGCGCTGTCGCCGTCGGCCTCGACCACCAAGAAGTCGTTACCGATGCCCTCGTATTTGCCGAACCGCAGCGCCATAGAAGTCACCGAGCGTAGCGAGCCCCGCGAAAGACCGCCACTCTCCGCGCGCCCGCCCAGGTTTCGGGGCGCGGCCGCCGAGGTTTCGCGCCCCGCCCGGCCGCGGCGCGTGTGCTACACACCGCCTCGATGCGACGGCCCCTCATCGTCAGCGGCTTCATGGCCAGCGGAAAATCCAGCGTCGGCAAGCGCGTCTCGGAGATGTCGGGCCGCCCCTTCGTGGACCTCGACGCGCGCATCGAGGGCCGCTTCGGTAAGCCGGTCACTCGCATCTTCGCCGAGCACGGTGAGGCGGAGTTCCGGAGCGCCGAGCAGCGCGAGCTCACGGAGCTGCTCGACGCGCCCGGTCCCGCGCCCGTGATCTCGGTCGGTGGCGGTTGCCTGGTGCGCCGCGAGCTGCGATTGCGCGCGATCGACCGCGCCGTGGTGGTCACGCTGCTCGTGACGGCCGACGAGGTCGCGGCCCGTGTCGGCAGCGACACCACCCGCCCGAACCTGGCCGGCGACGTGCGGCGGCGCGCGGAGGAGCTGCTCGAGCTGCGCGGCCAAGCGTACGCGGAAGCGCACGCGCGCATCGACACGCGCGGCGCCTCGACCCACGACGTGGCGCAGAAGGCGCTGGCGGTGTGGCAGCGCGATCCGCTGGCGGTAGCGAGCGGCGAGGCCTCGTACGCCGTCGATGTCGGCAGCGGAGTCGGCCCCGCGCTCTTGCTCGCCGCGTGTGAGCCGAGCACGGGCGTCTTCTTGCTCAGCGACCAAAACGTGGCCCCGCTGCACGCCTCCCCGCTCGTGCGCCTGCTCGAGGGCGGCAAGAAGCCGCTCGTGCGCATGGATTTCGCGCCCGGCGAGCAGCACAAGACGCTCGCGTCGATCGAGCGCGCGCTCGAAACCGCGCTCGCCGCCGAGCTCGATCGCAAGTGCCGCTTCGTCGGCTTGGGAGGCGGCGTGACCACGGACATGACCGGCTTCGCCGCCGCCACGTACCTGCGCGGCGTGAGCTGGGTCGGCTTGCCGACGACCCTGCTGTCGATGGTCGACGCGTCGGTCGGCGGAAAGACCGGCGTCGATCTGCACAGCGCCAAGAACGCGGTCGGCGCGTTTTGGCAGCCCCACAGCGTGCTGTGCGACGTCGACTATTTGAAGACCGAGTCGCGGCGGGGCTTCCGCGGCGGGCTCGCGGAGGCGGTGAAGACCGCCATCATCGGCGACCCGGAGCTGTTCGAGCTGATGGAGCGAGAGGCGGCCGGCATCGCCGCGCGCGACCCGGCGCTGTTGACCGAAATCGTGCGCCGCTGCATCCGCGTCAAGGCGCGCGTCGTCAGCGCCGACCCGCGGGAGGCGGGCCTGCGCGCGGTGCTGAACCTCGGGCACACCGTCGGTCACGCCTTGGAAGCGCAGGCGGGCTTCGAGCGACTCACGCACGGGGAGGCCGTGGGCCTGGGCCTGGTGGCGGCGCTGCGCATCGGCCAGCGCCTCGGGCACACCCCGGCGGAGCTGGTCGACCGCACCCGCCGCCTGCTCGACCAGCTCGCGCTCTCGACGAACGTCGAGGGCGAGCCGCTCGACAGCGCCGCGCAGCTGATCGGCCACGACAAGAAGCGCGCCGGCAGCAAGATTTCGTTCATCTTCGCCCACGGCCTCGGTGACGTGCACATCGCCCCGCTCGAGCTCACGGACCTGCGCGAGCTCACGCGGCAACTAGCGTCGACGTGAGCGCCGCGCGGCGCTAGCCGCCGACTTTGCCGTGAGCGCCGGCGGCCTTACTTGATTTGTTCGACTTGGCAGGCCGCGCTGCAGCCGTCGAGGTTCTTGAAGTTACCGTCGTCGCACGACTCGCGTCCGGGGTCGACGTGGCCGTCGCCGCAGAAGGCCGCGCGCGAGCAGTCTTCGTTGCAGGTGCCGTAGCTGCCGTCGTTCACGCCGTCGTCGCAGGCTTCGTCGAGCGTCACCACGCCGTCGCCGCAGCGGCTCGTGCAGGTCGATTTGGCGAGCTCGAAGTCGTCGAGCGACAGGCCGTAGGTCGAGTTGTTGGTGTTACGTTCGGCCTGAAACACCACGATTTCGTAGATTTTTCCCTCGACCAGGTCGAGCGGGTTGCCGTCGATGTCCAAGGTGTCCGCGTTCACGGTCACGCTGTCTTCGGTGCGGGCGTGGGTGCCGCTGATGTCGACCACCAGCTTGCCGTTGGCGAACACCCACACGTCGTCGTCGCCGTTGAACGTGAGCGTGGCGTTGCTCGCCGCGCGGTACTCGAACCAGTACCGCACCTCGCTCGTGAAGTGGAAATTGTGGCCGGTCGTGCCGTAGTCGCCGAAGCCCAAGCCATCGAGCGGGAAGAACGCGGTGTCGTCGAAGCGGTAGACGCCGTCCGTGTCTTTCTTGAGCGTGAGCGACGAGACCACGGTCTGGTTGACGCCGGGCACGTCCGTGTACCACTGGCTGAAGCTGTTGAAGTCGCGCGCGCCGTAGCCGCAGAAGTACACGTCGCGACCATCGGTGGTGATCAGGCGAGGCCCGCTGCCGTTGCCCTTGACGCCGTTGCACTGGGAAGCGGGCAACGTGCCAACCGGCGCCGTGATGCCTGCCCCGGGCTCGATGTCCTGACACCCCGAGCCGTTGCAGCTCGCGTACCACTTGAACACGGGCCGACCGAGCAGGCTTTCGCCGTCGGTGGTAGTGTCGGCGGCGGTGCCGAGGGTCGTCCGCACCCAAATGTCCTGTTTGGGTGTGCGATCGATCGGGTCGTTCTCCGACCATTGGAACGCGACGTGCCCGCCGTCTCGGAACGCCTTGAAGTCGCGGTACACGATCGGGATGACCAGGTCGCCCATCTGCTTCTCGGAGCACCTCCAGCCGGGCTCGACCTCGCACGTCTCCGAGCAGCCGTCACCGGAGCGCGTGTTGCCGTCGTCGCACGCTTCATCGCCGAGCTTCATGCCGTCTCCGCACTCGCTGGTGCAGGGCGCGGGCGGGACGCACGTCGGCTCGCGGTTGCAGGCGATGCCGCAGCCATCTCCCAGGTAATTGTTGCCGTCGTCGCAGGCCTCGCTGCCTTGCACGACGCCGTCGCCGCAGTCGGTGGGCGTGCACGGCTCACCGGGCACGTCGCACTGGTGGTTGGCCTCGAAGGTGCAGGTGTCGCTGCAGCCGTCCCCGCTCTCGGTGTTGCCGTCGTCGCACAGCTCGGCGCCGGCGAGCAGGCCATCGCCGCACTCCGCGGCGCGGCAAGCGATGCCCGGCACCGGACACACGTAGCCTGGCTCCACGGTGCAGTCCGCGGTGCAGCCGTCGCCGTCGTCTCGGTTGCGGTCGTCACACTCCTCGCTGCTGTCTTGCAGCACGCCATCGCCGCAGACCGTCACCTCGTCACTGCAGCCGCTCGCGCACTCACCGCCGTCGCCCACGTCGATGATCGGCCCCGCCGCGCCCGTGCTCGGCTTCGCCCCCGACGAAGAGGCACCAGCGCCGGAGTCGCTACCGCCCTGCGAAACGGGCGAGCCGCCACCGCCCACGCTCGGGTCACCGCTACCGCAAGCGAGCGGCGTGGCTAACGTCAGAAGGCAGATCGCGGTCAGGGGTCGAAGGCGGGGCGACGAGCGAGACAAAATGCGCATATTTTCCGGCGATTCCTGGCTAGGGAGGGGTACGGCCGAATGGGCGGCCGCTTCAGCCCTCGTCGTCAGCTCGGGCAGGGCGCACGGCACGAATGGCGGCGATCACGGCTCTGATGAGGCGCAGATTCGTGCGTGCAAGTGCGTCCCACCCCGCTGTCGTCTCACCGCCGCCCATGACCGCGCATGACCGCGCACGAGCGCTCACGACCGCACCGTGCCGCGGTGCACGCGACCTTTCCGATCGCGCCGCACGCCCCGCCTCCGCTCGCCGTGACCGCTGAGCGCTGACGAGCGAGGCGCTGGCTCGCGAGGCGCTGACTCGCTTATCTAAGCGAATCGCACATTGTTTGGCGCAACCGTGCGCGGACCTCTAAGCTTTGCGTGTTGGTGCGCGGCCGTCGCGCGCCGCGAGGTAGCCATGCGTCGCTTCTCTCTCAAATCCCTGCTCGCCGTCGGAACCGCCCTGCTCGGCGCCACCGCGCTGCCCAGCTGCGCCACGAACGACAGCATGATGTTCATCATCGGCGTCTACGCCCGCAAGCAGGGCACTTGCACGCCCAAGCCGGAGAACGAATCACCGATCTGGGCCAAGGGCGTGCTCGATCGCCTGTTCGCCGACGAATACCGAGCGGCCCTGCTCGTCGGCAATCAAGTCACCCAGCGCGGTTCGCGCGAGCAGCTGCGAACCGAGACGTCGCGCATCGCGCTCAAGGGCGCCGAGGTGCAGCTAGAGACCCTGCGAGGCGAGCCGATCGGTGACGCCTTTTCGTCGACAGCGACCGGTTTCGTCGATGCCTCCACCGGCACGGATCCGTCGCTGACGATCATGTACGCGAGCCTCATCCCCGGCTCCGTCGCGACCACGCTGTCGCCCGGAACGCTGGTGGCCAAGGTGCGCGTGTTCGGCGATACGCTCGGCGGCCAAGAGGTCGAGTCGTCGGAGCTGGCGTTCCCGATCGAAGTTTGCGACGGGTGCCTGGTGTCCTATCCGGCGGAGGCCCGCGATTTGGCGGAGGGTCCCGACTACCAGTGCAAGGTGGCCGAGGACGGCATGGAGTCGGCGAGCTCGGCGGCCGTCGACCTGCCCTGCGAGTTCGGCATCGACTTGCCCGTGCCCTGCACGGCTTGCTCCGGCGTTTACGACGAATGCCTGCGGCCGAGCGATAATCCTTCGTACCAGACGCAGCCTTGAGTCGTCGCCTCGGGGTCGCGCTCGCAAGCCTCGGGCTATTGGTTTTCACCGCACCCGCGCATGCAAAACCGCAATGGAACACCGGGCTCGAGGCCAGCGTCTGCGGCCGCGGTGAGCGCCTCGGCCTCGCCGATCCTGCCTTCTGCGGCGCCGTCCACGGCGACTTGCTCCTGCTGGCGGAGCGCGGCGGAGACCTCGCGCTGGGGCCTTCGCTGCGGCTCGGCAGCGCCGCCTTCGACGACTTGCGCATCGACCTCGGGCTGGCCGTGCTGCTCCCGGTGCTCGACTCGTTCCCGCTCGTGGTCGAGGTCGGCCCGCACCTGCGAAACCTCGATCAGCCGGGCATCTACGGCAGCCTGTTCTTCGGCTTACGCAGCTTCAACCACTACGGAAGCTACCAGATGGCGAGCGGCGTGGTCATCACGGCCGAGCGCTCGTTCGCCGCGGGCACGCCTTCGGCGCTGTGGCTCGGCGCGCGCATCGACGGCGCGTGGCTCGCGCTGCCGTTCGTGCTCGGTTACAACGCGCTCAAATAGCTTCTGGCCCTCGCGCCGCGCGCCAAAAGAAAAGGCGCCGTGCCGAATGGCACCGCGCCTCTTCCTGCCGCTTCGCGACGAGTCAGTTCGAGAAAAAGATCGCTTCGATCTCGTTCTTCACGTCGTCTTCGGTTTGCTTGCGGGCAATTGCGATCTCTTTGACGATCAGCGTGCGCGCGGTGTCGAGCATGCGACGCTCGCCGAACGAGAGCTGCTTGTTAGCCTTCAGGCGGTACAGATCACGCAGCACCTCGGCCACGTCGTAGATGCTGCCCGTCTTGATCTTGTCCATGAACCCGCGGTAGCGGCGGTTCCACGTCTGCGTGTCGAAGCCGATCGTGCGCTCCTTCAAGATGTCGAAAATCTCGCGGATTTCTTGCTCGCTGATCACTTGGCGCAGGCCGACCGCGTTGGCGTTCGACACCGGGACCATGATGCGACGATCCGTATCCAAGATGCGAAGCACGTAGAAGCGTTGACGAGTTCCGGCGATGTCCTTCTCATCGATGCTGACGACTTCCGCGACGCCTTGCGCCGGGTAAACCGCCTTATCGCCGACCTTGAACTCAACTTCCTGGCTAGACTGCATGACGACTCCTTGTGACGCGGAGGCCTTCGTAGACCTTCGCCCGCTTCAGGGTGCTAGAGAGGCACTCGAAGCGATGATTTGTTCCGAGCTGAACGCGCTACGTCCCGGTGTTCCCTTTTCTCGGCGTAAGTGATTGGCGCGAGCTGAACGACTGGGGCATGAGCTTCATTCCAACTGCGGGAGGCGAAACACCGCAGAAACGATGCTCGCTCACCTGGCACCCTAATTTTTGGTCAGGATTCGCCAGGCGCGGCACTGTAGTTCCTGAAGGTGAATGTGTCAAGAAATTGGCCAAAAATGCCGCTATTTCAGGGGGTTATTGTTCGGAGCCGAAACCGCTCTCGCCCTTTCGCTTTCCCCGTCTTTTGGGAAACCTGGCACCGGTCCCACCCGCGGGCCCTACACACGCCTACGCGATGATTCTATCGGGGCCGGAATGTAATTCTACCCAGCGATGCGTTTCGCGCCAGCGTCGCTCGGATGTTCGGGCGTCGCTCAGCCCTCGAGAAGATTCTCGAGCAATCCGAAGCGGACGCCGCGATCCGAGACCAGGCTCTCGGTAGCCCCGGCCGCGCGCAAGACTTCTCGCACGATGATCGCCCCGGCCACGATCACGTCCGCGCGCTTCGGCTCGAGGCCGGGCAGCTGCTGGCGCTGGGCCAGGGTCAGCCCTGCCAGGCTGTCACACAGGGTTTCGACGGCTTCGAGGGTCAACACCGCCCCGTGCACGCGCGCGCCGTCATAGGCGGGCAGGCGCAGCTCGAGCGCCTTGAGGGTCGTCACGGTGCCGGCCACACCCACGAGGGTGATGGGCGCGGAGCGGCGACCGGCCAGAGGCGGCGCCGACGCGAGCTGCTCGGCGACGTCGGCGCGCACGGCGGCGAGCTCCTGAGCGCTCGGAGGGTCGCTCTTGATGTGGCGCTCGAACAGCCGAACGCTGCCGAGGTCGAGGCTGACGCGGCTCTCCGGCGCGCGCGGGGCGGCCGCGTCGCCGAGGATCAGCTCCGTGCTGCCGCCACCGATGTCGTAGACGAGCAGGGGGCCCGTCAATGAGAGACCGGAGAGCGCGCCGCTGAAGGTGAGCGCCGCCTCTTCCTCGCCAGCGATCACGCGCGGGCGCTTGCCCAGGATGCGCTCGGCTTCATCCAAGAACTCGCCCGCGCCGGCAGCGTCGCGCAGCGCGCTCGTACCCACGACGTCGAGCGGCGGGTTTCCATGGGCGCGGAGCTCCGCCGCGTAGGCACGCAGACACTCGAGGTTGCGCTCGACGGCGGCGGGCGCGAGCCGCCGCGTCTTGTCGACGCCCTCTCCCATGCGAGTGATCGTGCAGCGCTCGAGCAGGGCCACGGGGCCGCCCGGGCCGCGCGCGGCGATCGAGAGCAGCACCGAGTTGGTGCCGATGTCGATTGCCGCTGCCGCCGCACGCGCGGAGCTTCCGCTCACTACTTCGCCAGGCTCTTCAGGTTGAGCATCTCTTCGACGTCGGGCTGCACCACCAGCTCGACGCGGCGGTTCTTGCCGCGACCTTCGTCGGTGTCGTTCGACGCCACGGGACCGGTGTCACCGAAGCCGGCCGCGCTCCAGTTCGAGGTGGGCAGGCCGGCGCCGCCCTTGTCTTGCGGGGTCGTGAGCAGCACGAGCACGCTGCGCGCGCGCATCGCTGAAAGACCCCAGTTGTCCTTGAAGGGGCCGCCCGCGAGCGGCTTCGAGTCGGTGTAGCCGGCGACCTGGAACTGGCGCTTCGACAGATCCGCGTCGCCGCGAACGATCTCGCCGATCTGCAGCAGGATCTTCTTGCCCTCGTCCTTCAAGGTGTCTTTTCCGGAGTCGAACAGCACGTCGCCCGGCAGCTGGATCAGCATGCGGTTGTTGCGCACCTCGACCTTGAGACCCAGCTGCGTGAGCTTCTGCAGCTTGCTCTGCAAGAGCTCGAAGCGCTTGCGGATGGCGTCGAGCTGCTCGGTGCGGCGAGCGTACTCCTCGAGCGCCTTGCGCTGCTCGGCGATGCTGGCGTTGGCGTTCTCGAGGTTGATGCCGCGCTCGGTCAGCTGTCGCTTCAGATCTTCGATCTCTTTGATCGCCTCGGCGTTGTCGGCCTGCGCCTTCTGGTGCGCCTCGCGCTGCGCCTTGAGCTCGGCGGCGAGCTTCTCGTTCTCGCGCACCTTCTGGTCCCACTCCTCCTGCGAGTAGCCGCAGGCGGACAGCGAGAGGGACGTCATCAGGACGAACGGCAGCGAGCTCAAACGGGCTAGACGTGAAAGTTGCATGAGTTGCTTCTTGCTCCGACGGATGGGTCAGACTCGATCGCGCTTGCGCAGCGTCGCTCCATCGAGCCAGCGCAGCGTCGAGCGAGTCGAAAGCTAGTGGCTTCGCCCGAGCGCTGGAAGCGCGAAGCGAGCTTGGCTTCCCGGCCCAATTTGCGGAGTCACTCAGGCCTCTCGGCCGGCCCCGGCATCCGCCCGCACCCACACCGATAACATGGCGATTTTGCTGGGGAATTTTTGCCTTGATCTCCAAAGATCCGAGCTTCTTGGACGAGCCGTCCGTTCACTGCACAAGTGCGCGGATCGCAAAGATTGCGTACTCAACTGGGCGGGATCTACTGGGCGATCTCAAACGCAAATGAATTTTTTTCGTTGACACATCACACTAGGTGGCAATATACGTCGTGCAACATACCCTCGGGTTGTCGGCAATCTTGCCGCCTTCCCGAATGCCTGGGAGGCAAACGAAAATGGCTGCAAAGAAGACCAAGACCAAGTCCGCTCGTAAACCCGCTGCCAAGAAGGCGCCGAAGGTCGCCAAGAAGCGCGGCGCCGCCAAGAAGACGGCCAAGAAGGTCGCCAAGCGCCGCAAGGCCACCAAGAAGACCGCCAAGAAGGCGTGAGCGGGTCCTGAGCCGCAGCCACTCCTTCGGGTGACGGCGCGCGGCTCAGACTCGGGTTGCCGGTGTCTCCGTGAGCGCCCCTGGGGCTCGCCTCAGAGCCCGGCACCGAGCACGCGGACGCGAGATCCCTCTTCGTCCGCGTGCTCGGGGACCGAATATCAGCTCACCGTATCCGGACCCAGCGTCCGAAAGTCGTACGGTCCCGAGCCAGCAACCGTGCAACGGCAACCAAGCCGCGCGTCGAGTTGGGCGCCCTGACGAGCCGAGCTCGAAGCCGTGCTCAGCCGCGCGTCGAGTTGGGCGCCCTGACGAGCCGAGCTCACTGCAGCTTGATGTTGTCGAGGTAGAACGTGCCGCTCCATTTCGCGAACACGCGCAGCACGAAGGTGATCTCGGCGGTGTCGGTCGGCCACGCCGAGGCCGGGCAGGTCCATTTGAAGGCGGTGTCGGAGGTGGGCGTCACGCTGTCGCAGCCGCCGAAGTACTCGCCGCCCTTGCCGGTGACGCTGATGTAGTTGCCGCTGTTAGAGCCGAAAGGCGTCGATCCGCTCGCGGTTTCGGCGAACAGATCGAGCGAGAGCGTTCGCTTCGACAAGTCGAGCCCCTGCCCGCCGGGGCACAGCTTCAGCTTCACCTCCACCAATTCGTTGGAGTCGGTGCCCACGTAACCGACGGCCAGCGACCGACTGCCCGAGGTCGCGTGCTTCGTGGACGTCGCGAAGCGGCCGTCCGAGCCGGTCGTGTTCGCCGCGTTGATGGCAAAGCCTTCGACCGTGTTCGATTCGAAATCCCACTTGCTGCACACAGGGCGGCCGTCGGGGTGAAGGCAGCCCAGCGCGAGACCGGCGGGACAACTGTAGGTGCAAGCGCCGTTCGTGCAGCTGGCCGTCGCGTTGGGCTGACTGCAGACGGCGCAGCTGCTGCCGCAGTGCAAGACGTCCGCGTTGGGGTAGCAAGTCCGCGGACTGCCGGAGCAAGAGTGGTAGCCCGACCTGCACTCCACGGCGCAGGCGTCGCTCTCATCGCACACCGATACGGCGTTCGCGGGCGGGGCAGCGCAGCAGCTTCCGCCGCAGCTCAGACCGGGGCAAGCGCCGCACGAGCGGCCGCCGGGCGTGTTCTTGCATGTGGTGAGCGCGTCACAGCCCCCGTTGTCCGTCGCGCACTCGTCGATGTCGACGCATTGGCCGCCCTGTTCTTCGTAGCCCGTCGGGCAGCCGCCGCAGCTGAAGCTGCCGGGCGTGTTCTTGCATTCGGCGAGCGTGTCACAGCCCCCATTGTCCGTCGCGCACTCGTCGACGTCTTCGCAGACCGTACCGTCACCCTGCGGGTCGGTGTAGCCGGCTGGGCACACGCAGTGCGGCGCTGGCGACGTTTCACAGCTGGCCTCACGCGCGCACGTGACGCCGTCGCAGCCGCCGACCTCAGGGACGCCGCCGGTGCCCGCGCCCGCGGCCGCGCCGGTGCCCGCCGCCGAACCCCCCGACGTCATCCCTCCGGACATCGAACCTCCGGACGTCGAACCTCCGGACGTCGAACCTCCGGACGTCGAGGCCCCCACGCCGGACGTGCCGGGCCCCTCCCCGCTGCTGCCCTGGCCGGCGACCATCGCGTCGGAAAAATTCCGCTTGTCCGACGAACAGGCAGATCCGAGCCCCCCTAACAGCGCAAGCCCCGAGCTTGCCAAAATTACCGCGCTTTTTGCTCGCATATGATTTCACCTTCCACGGCCCCACGACCGCTCCCGGCGAGGGTACACGCGTCGACACGATTGTCACTCCCCGGATTCGATCTCGATGGCTCAAATGCGCGGCTCGAGGATGACGGGGAGGTGGAGGCGTGCAATTTCGTTCTAGTCCTCGGGAGCGAGCGTGCGGGTCTTGCGCCCGAGAGGGTTGTCAGCGCGTCCGTGCGTGCTGCGATCTCGAGCCGGACATTCGCCGCCGTGATGGCGTAGCGCGCGAGCCCAAAAGCTCGGGTCCGAATCTCCTCGCCCTCCTGTCTCCCTGCTATCTCAATCTCGAGACTGGCATCTCCGCACGAGGACATTCCGGCGCGTCAGAGCCGCCGCGCGGCTAGGCCCGCTGTCGCCACGAAAGCGCTGCCGATCGCGCTGCGGCTGAGGCAGCCCTCGCCGGACAGCTCGCTGGCAGGTGAGGGGAGGCTCCGCGCGGCGGCCTTCAATCGCCGAGATACAGCTTCAACGACGCCGCGGCGGCGCGCCGGTCGAAGGGCACGCCGGAGAGCTCGTCGCGCCGGGAGATGTCTTCGAAGAGCTTGATCAAGAAGCCGTGGAAGGCCATGCACTCGTCGATGGCCGATTCGAGGCGGGCGGGGTCGACGAGATCGGTGTCTTCGAGGCCGACGAGCGCGGCCATGAAGGCGTCGAAGCGCGGGTAGTCGCTCGAGCGCAGCAGCGGGTAGCCCATGGCGCGGAAGTACGACAAGAACTCGCGCACGTACTGGAAGTTGTAGAGCGCGGCCCAGCGGTCTTCGGTGGGTGAGTGCTGGGCTTTGCTCGAGAACGCGCGCACGATCTGCGCGAACATCCAGACGTCACGGCGCAGCCGCTCGCTGGTCTCACGCCGGGCCGCTTCGTCGTCGAAGATGCCGCCCTCTTCGAGGGTGACGCCCAGTGCTTTGCCGAGGAAAAGCACGGCGTTTTGTAGGGCGGGGCGCAGGTTCCCGACGCTTTCGCCGACGCGCTGCTTGAATTCGCGCAGCGGCAGCTCGACGTCGGGGGCGGGGATGTCGTGCTGGAAGGCGCGGCGCATTTCGAGGCGCAGGCTACCGGCGATGCCCTCGAGCGCGCTCTTGATGCCAATCAGCCGGTGGCCTGAGGCGCGCAGGGTGAAGGTTCGCTCGCGGAGCTGCGAGGCGGGCACGCTCATCAAGTCGCGCTCGAAGCTGTCGGCCAGCAGCTGTCCCGAGCGTTGACGCAAGTAGTCGCTCAGCGCGCGAGCGTCGGAGCGAAGCACGCTGAGCACCAAGTAGGTGCTGCCGACCTGCTCACGGCGCTTGCCAGGATCGCTCAAGATGCGCGTGATCAGCGTGAGGTAACGCAGCATCCGGAACAGCGACAAGAACGTCAGCGCGACCAAGCGGTGCGCCTCGGGTCCGGGCACGCTCCGGATCAGGTCGAGCACCTGCGCGCTCTTGATGCGGTCGAACTCGGGACGGAACTCGAGCGCGCTCAGCGGGTTGAAGTACGCGCTGTGGTCGATCTCGCGATAAATGCCGGACAGCGCGGCGTGAAACAGCCGAAACGGCACGCGCGGGGAGCGCAGCAGGCCTTCGATCACCTCCGCGCCCGCGGTCAGGCCGTGGCGCAGCGTGACGAGGCTCTCTTCGGGGCTGGCTTGGTTCGAGCCCTGCAGCAGCCGCGTGCGCGCGTTGTCTTCGGGCAGGACCGTCTCGAGGTAGCGATGGAAGACGAAGGCGCGATCAGCGGGGCCGAGCAGCAGCCGCGCGAGCGAGATGGCGCGCCCGAGGCCGTCGTGAAAAGCGGAGAGCGCCGAGCGCAGATCGAGCGCGACGATGGAGCTGCGGCGCGGCGGCCCCGGGTGGTTACGCGGATTCGAGAAGCAGGCGGCCGCCTTGAGCAGCACCTCGAACTCGAACAGGGCCTCATCGCGGCTTTCGAGCGGGAGGGCCGCGAGCCAGGCTTCGCGCTGGGCGCGCTGCTCGAGCTGCAGCGCGCGCGTCTCGCTGAGCAGCGTTTGGTAGGGGTCGACGCCATCCGCGACCGGGAACAGGCTTCGGCGCGGCGCGACGGAGGGCGTGCTCACTTGAAGTTGTAGGGGTAGTTGACCGTCGTATCCATGCCGCGCGACGACGCCGGGAATTTGATGCCCTTGATCACGCCAATCGCGCACTCGACGACGGACGGTGACTTGAGGTTCGAGCGCTCCTGATTCAGCTCCGCCTTCTTCACCTTGCCCTCGGGGTCGATGACGAAGTGGATGACCATGTCGCCCTTCAAGTCAGGCAGCTCTTTCTTGGCCTTGTCGACGCAGTCTCGCACCGGCTGGCGGTTCTCTTTCACGACCTGCGCGATGACCTCCATCGTGCGCGTGTCAGCGCCCTTGCCGCCTTCGGCAGGCGCCTTCTCCGACTTGGCCTCCGCTTCGCCCGCCCAGGCTTCGCCGTCGTCGGTCGGGCCGTTGTCCGCGGGCGCGTCGGTGGGCGCGGCGTCCGCGGGCGCCTCGGCGGCGGCGGACGCGGCGTCCGCCGGCGTCTGCGCCGGCGCATCGCTGCCCGCGCCGCCGCCACAACCCACCGACCAAGTGACGAGGACCCAACCGAGTGCGCGCTTCATGGGTCATGACTAAACACCGCCTCACCGCGGCTTTCAAGCTGGCCGCGCTAGCCAGCTTTCAAGAACGGATGCCACTCTTCGTAAGGCGTGCGCGCCACGAGCAAGATTTGCGTCGCGGTGGACCAGCGCGGGCGATGCGGCGCGCGCAACAACGCCATGCCCGCTTCGAGCGGGGTGCGCCGACCCTTCTTCAGATTGCAGAAGCGGCACGACACGACCAAGTTCTCCCACGAATCTTGGCCGCCTCGCGAGCGCGGCATCACGTGGTCGACGTTGAGGTCGCGCTGGCTCGGCCGCTTGCCGCAGTACTGGCACTGAAACTGGTCGCGCAGCATCAGGTTCTTGCGCGTGAGCCGCACGATCGCGCGCGGCGTGCGCTCGTAGCGCAGCAGGTGCAGCACGCGCGGCACGCGGATCTGCCGGCCGACGATCGGCAAGCCGTCGTCGGCCTCGCGCACCGGCAGCTCGAGCCAATCGTCGAAGGCGTGCGTGTCGCCGTCTTCGTCGACGCCGTGGGCCGCGCCGCCGTAGAGCAAGCAAAACGCGCGCTTGGCGGTGGCCACGGTGACGGGCGCGAAGTGCCGGTTGAGCAGCAAAACGGGCAGGTCGAGCACCTCGCGCTCAGCGCTTCCTGCTCTCGCCTCGCTGCCCGTGGGCTCCACGAAAGGTCAATCTAGCTTACCCGCGGCCTGTTGGGAAAAAGTGGGCCATTTCCGCGCAAATTCCTGGGTGCGGGTGCGCGCCCTCGCGCTTTCGAAACAATCTCTTCGCGTCGACTCGGATCCTGGGCCAGAGTCCCGGCCGCGTCGCCTCCGTGCGTCGTCTTCGCGTCGTCCCTCACACCCTCGTCTCTCGCTCTACGGCTCCTGATGACCCTTCTCTCTTCCTGTTTGCGCGCTTCCACTCTCGCGTTGGCCGTCGCCTCCGCCCTCGCCGGAGGCTGCGCCGCAGCCGGCTCGGGTGAGGCAGAATGGCCGCCGATCGCCAAGAAGTGGTTCGAGCGCGCGGAGCGCAGCTTCAAGACCGGCGACATGGAGGACGCGGAGACGTCCGTCGGCAACGCGCTCAACGCCGACAAGCAGCGGCCGGAGATCCGCCTGCTCGCCGCGCGCATCGCGCTTGCCCAGCTCGAGTACCAGAAGGTGCTCGAGCTGCTGAAGGGCGTGGAGGGCACCGACGCGGCGTCGATCCGCGGCCGCGCGCTGTGGTACTCCGGTGACATCGAGAGCGCCGCCGACGAGCTCGAGCGGCTCGTGGCCGATCCGGACGTGCACGACGGGTGGGCGGCCGACATCGCCAAGCTCTCGCGCCGCGGTATCGGGCGCAAGCCGTTCTCGATGAGCGGCGGCATGGTGGCGGTGACGGAGATGCCGCGGGTCGGCACGTCTGCGTTGATCGTGCCGCTCGAGATTTCGGGCGAGCCGGCGCTGGGGCTGATCGCGACCGGCACCGCCGAGGTCGTGCTCGACGCCAGCAAGGGCGCGGAGCCGACCTGGGTCTCGATGCGCTTCGGCGAAAAGATCGAGGTGCGCGACGTACCAGCGCTCTCCAAGGACCTGTCCGGCATTTCGCGGCAGGTGAACGCGCCGATCCGCGCGCTGCTCGGCGTGAACTTGCTGCGCCACCTGCACCCGACCTTCGATTTCATGGGCGGACAATTCGTGGTGCGCAACTTCGAGGCACCGGCGCCCCCCGAAGCGACGGCGGTGAAGCTGAACTACGTTCGCGGCGGCGGCATGCTGATGCGCGGCGCCGTCGGCACCGCAGCCGCGCAGCAGCCGGCGTCGTTCTTGATCGACACGTCCATTTCTTATCCGATAGCGCTCGACGACGGCGGCTGGACGAAAGCGGGCGTGCCGCTGACGAGCCTGCGCGCGATCCCGAACCAAGCCACCATGCGCCAAGGCGTGCTCCCGCTGCTGCGGCTCGGCGCCTTCGACGTGCCGAGCGTGCCGGGCTTGGCCGACAACCAGCCCGTGAAGGAACGCGAAGAGGGCCTCGGCATCGAGCTCGACGGCCTGGTGGGCTCGGGCCTGTTCGTGAGCTTCCGGGTCACGCTCGTGGACGGCGGGCGCACGATGTGGCTGGAAGATCTGCCGCGCGAGGCGCTCAACCAGCAGCCCATCGACTGGAGCTCCGACGAGCCCCCGATCGACGACTCGGTGTACGAGGAGCTGGACAGGAAGGCCGCGGAGGACGCGGCCAAGACCGGCAAAGGCAAGGCGCCAGCCGCCCCGGGGGCGCCCGCCAGCTCGAACAAGGCCGGCGCTCCGCCCCAGCCCGCCAGCTCGAACAAGGCCGGCGCTCCGCCTCAACCCGCCGCCGCGCCCGCCGCTCCCCAGGCGCCTGCGGCTCCCGCGGGAGCCAAGCCTTGAGCGAAACGCAGCTCGCGATCTACGCCGGCAGCTTCGATCCGCCGACCTTCGGTCATCTGGATCTCGTCGAGCGTGCGTCGAAGCTGTTCCCGCACGTCATCGTGGCCATCGGCATCAACCGCACGCGCCAGCCGCTGTTCTCCATCGAGCAGCGCTTGGAGCTGATGCGCCAAATTTCGACGCCGTTTTCCAACGTCACCGTCGAGTCGTTCGAGGGCCTGCTCGTCGACTACGGCAAGCGCGTCGGGGCGCGCGTGGTCGTGCGCGGGCTGCGCGCGGGCACCGACTTCGAGTACGAGCTGCAGATAGCGCACGCCAACGCCGACCTGCGGCCAGAGATCGACACCGTGTTCTTGCCGACCCGCACCAACTACGGCTTCATCAGCGCCTCGCTTGTCCGCGAGATTGCTAGCCACGGCGGCGACGTCAGCCGCTACGCGCCCGAGGCGGTCTGCGCCGCGCTGCGGGCCAAATTCGGCAAATAGCGCGCAGACTTACGCCCGGGCTCGCGGGCGGGGCGCCGCTCACTCAGCCCTGGGGATCGACGTAGTCGACGTCGACGCCGCGCGGAGTACGGAAGCGCGTGACGCCCGTCGCCGCGTCGCTCGAGAGGACGTAGCTGGGACCGTGCGGCACTTTGCCGAAGCCGCCCGGCGTGTCGACGATCAGCTTCGGCAGCGCGATGCCGCTCAGGCGACCTTGCAGCTGCTCCATGATCTCCACGCCGCGCGCGAGCGGGGTGCGCAGGTGGGAGGTGCCGCGCACCGGGTCCATCTGCAAGAGGTAATAAGGACGAACGCGCTCGCGGACCAGGCCGCGGAATAGCTCTTTCAACGTGTCCGCGTCGTCGTTGACGCCGCGCAAGAGCACGCACTGGTTCATGACCGGAAAGCCGGCGTCCGCCAGGCGGCGCAGCGCGGCCCGTGACGTCTCGGTCAGCTCCTTCGGATGATTGAAGTGCGTCATCACCCACAGCGGGTGGAAAGGGCGGAGCGCCTCCGTGAGCTCGCTCGTGATGCGCGACGGCAGCACGACCGGCACGCGCGTCGCGAGCCGGATCGTCTCGATGCTGGGAATGCTGCGCAGCTCGCTGAGCAGCGCCGCGAGCCGAGACGTCGCCATGGCGAGCGGATCGCCGCCGCTGATGATCAGGTCTCGCACTTGCGGGTTTGCGCGCAAATACGCGAAGGCGGGCGCGAGTCGCTCGAGCGAACGCGGGCCTCCGCCGTTGCCGACGAGGCGGCTGCGCGTGCAAAAGCGGCAATAGACGGCGCAGCGATCGGTGGCCAGCAACAGCGCGCGGTCCGGGTAGCGCTGGATCAGCTCCGGCGCGACCTCGTGCGCTTCTTCCCCCAGCGGGTCGCGCAGATCTCCGCGCGCCTCCAGCGCTTCCTCCGCGCGCGGCACGATTTGGCGGCGGATGGGGCACGACGGATCGCGCCGATCGGCCAGGCGCGCGTAGTAGGGAGTGACGGAGATCGGGAAGCCTTGGTCTTCGGCTCGCCGCGCGCCTTCGCGCTCGCCCTCGGTGAGCTCGAAATGCGCCTCCAAATCGGAGAGCGATCGCAGAGCCCCCCGCAGCTCCTGTTGCCAGCCGGGCTCGGCGCTGCCGACGACGGGGAGCGCGGTCACTTCGGCGCCTGCGGCTTGGCCGACGGCGCCGGCAGCGGAATCTTGGCGAGCTGCGCTTCGTCGATGCTCACCGGGTATTTCTTCTTCAGCTCCGCCTCCAGCTCGGCCTCGCGCGCGCGGATGCGCGCTTGCACGAGGGCGACGCGGATCGAGCGCTCGGCGTCGGCGAAGCTGCGATCGCGCGCGTCGGTCTTGCCCGTCATGCGCACGACGTGGAAGCCGCTCGGTCCCCGAACCAGACGCGGCAGCACGCCTCCCACGCGGTCGATTTCGAACACCGCCGCTCGCAAAGCTTCGGGAACATTCGGATTTTCGCCGCGAGCGTGCCCCGGCGGGCCCACGATGCCGAGATCGCCGGCTAGCTCCGGGGGCAAGGCCGCGACCTTGCTGCGCGTGTCGCGCGACTTCTCGGCCACGAGCTTGCCCCATTCGGCCGGCGACGCCTGGCTCGCCTTCTCGAGGAGCGCCTTGGCTTCGGCCTCGCTCGGCACCACCAAGTGCGCGACGCGCCGGCGCTCGGGCTCGCGGAAGTCGTCGCGATGCTCCTCGTAGTAGCGGCGGGCGTCCGCCTCGGAGACGTCGCTGGGTGAGAGGCCGCTCGTCCTCACCTGCGCGAGCAGCTCGTCACGCAGCATTTGGCGCACTCGCTCCTCTGTTTCGGGCTGCTTGTCGAGGCCGCGCCGGCGCGCTTCCTCCGCCAAGAGCTCCAGATCAATCAGCTCGTCGAGCAGCTGCTTGCGCCGATCTGCGGACTGGTAACGCAAGCGCTCGAACGGATCCATGCGCTCGAGCGTGGCCGCGAACTCCCCGAGCGTGATTTGTCGCTGACCCACCTTCGCCAAGACGCGAGCCGCAAGCTCGGGAGTGAGCCCGCTCGGCGCCGCGCTAGCAGAAGCGCTCGGAGCGCTGGCCGTTTTCGGCTTCGTGTCGCAGCCGCAAGCCAGCACGGCGAGCGCCAACAGGGCGTGACGCGGGGCAAAAACGGCCATAGCGACCCGAATTACTACGTGGCCCCGCCTCGCGCCAGAAGCGGTTGCTTAATCAGGGCGCCGGGGCTACGTGTCCGCTTCGTGGAAAACCAATCTGGCCCCGCAAGCAGCGTCGGTACTTTGCGTTACAAGCGCATCATCTTGAAGCTCTCGGGTGAAGCCCTGAGCGGTAAAGAAGGCGGCTCCGGCATCGACACGCACATGCTGAAGGAAACCGCGATGGAGCTCGCGGAGGTGCACGCGACGGGCGTCCAGTTGGGGCTCGTGGTGGGCGGCGGCAACATTTTCCGGGGCTTGCGCGGCGCCAGCGAGGGCATGGATCGCGCGCAGAGCGACTACATGGGCATGCTGGCCACCGTGATCAACTCGCTCGCGCTGCAAGACGCGCTCGAGCGCTCGGGCGTGCCCACCCGCGTGATGACGGCGATCGAGATCAAGCAGCTGGCCGAGCCGTACATCCGCCGCCGCGCCATTCGCCACATGGACCGCGGGTACGCCGTGATCTTCGCCGCCGGTACCGGCAATCCGTACTTTTCGACCGACACCGCCGCCGCGCTGCGCGCCATGGAAGTGCGCGCCGACGCCCTGCTCAAGGCCACCAAGGTCGACGGCATCTACGACCGCGATCCGCGCCGCCACCCCGACGCGAAGATGCTCGAGAAGGTGACGTACGATCGCTTCCTCGCCGATCACCTCGGCGTGATGGACTCGACCGCGGTCGCGCTCTGCCGCGAGCACAGCCTGAATATCCGCGTGTTCAAGATGGCGCGGGGTAACATCCGCCGCGTGTGCCTGGGCGAGCCGGGCGGCACCACCGTCTCGACGTGAGCGGGCCCGGGCGCGCGAAGCCGCTCGCGCGCCCGCCCCTGGAGCCAAGGTCCGAGCTCGAGTCAGTCGCTCGAACCGGCGGCGGGGGTGGAAGATTCCCGCGGGCAGGCGGGGCCCAGCGATTGGCGCGGCGAGCGTCGCTCGGGGCGTTTCTTGGACTGGTTTGCGAGCCTCGGGCTGCCGCGGCCCTGAATCAGGCTAAGCTGCGCGCGTCATGTGGCAGTCGCTCCCCGAGTTCGGCACAGGTGTGATCTACGCCATCCTGGTTTCGGCCGCGTACACGTTCGCGGTCTCGCTCGCGGCCGGTCGCGGGCGGCCACGGTTGCTCACCGCCGCGCGGCTGGGCGCTTACGCCACGAGCGGCATCGTGCTGCTCGGCGTACTGCTGCTCGCCTACGCCTTCCTCACCCACGACTTTCGCATCCGCTACGTGTCGCGCTACAGCGACCGCTCGATGAGCACGACCTACTTGATCACCTCGCTGTGGGGTGGCCAAGACGGCTCGCTGCTCTGGTGGTCTCTGCTGCTCGCGCTCTACACGTCGGCGGCGGTGGCTTGGCTCAAGGGTCGCTACCGCGAGCTGCAGCCGTTCGTGATCGCGACCTTGATGGTGATCATCGGCTTCTTCGCGGTCTTGATGCTGTTCAGCGCGAACCCATTCGAGTCGAACATCGCGGGGGCGCGGCCCGACGGTGAGGGGCTGAACCCGCTACTGCAGAACTACTGGATGATCATCCACCCGCCGGCGCTCTACATGGGCTTCGTCGGCTGCGCGGTCCCCTTCGCGTTCTGCGTCGCCGCGCTCGTGACGGGCCGGCTCGACAACGAGTGGATCGTCGCGACGCGCAAATGGATGCTGTTCGCGTTCTTGTTCCTGTCGGTCGGCAACGTGCTCGGCATGCGCTGGGCCTACGAAGAGCTCGGCTGGGGCGGGTACTGGGCGTGGGACCCAGTGGAAAATGCCGCCTGTTTACCGTGGTTTACGGCGGCCGCCTACGTGCACTCCACGATGATCCAAGAGCGCCGCAACATGCTCAAGGTCTGGAACGTGTTCCTAATCTCGCTCACGTTCTTCCTGACCATCTTCGGCACGTTCCTCACGCGCTCCGGGATCATCGCGAGCGTGCACAGCTTCGCCCAGAGCGACATCGGCACGTACTTCCTCTACTTCATGGGGCTGATCGCGGCGGTGTCCGCGGGCCTGATCGTGTGGCGCTTGCCGCAGCTGCGCGCCAAGGCGGAGATCGAAGCGGTGGCCAGCCGCGAAGCCATGTTCGTGGTCAACAACTGGGCCCTCCTCGGAGCGATGACCTTCATCTTGATCGCGACCATGTTCCCCAAGCTCTCGGAGCTGTGGAACGAGACGGTCACGGTCGGCCCGCCTTTCTTCAACCGCTGGCTCGCCCCGATCGGCTTGGTCATCTTTGCCTTGATGGGGCTCGCGCCGCTGTTCGGTTGGCGTAAGACGAGCGGCGGCTCGTTGAAGCAGGCCTTCAAGTGGCCAGCGGCTGCCTTCTTCGGCGTCGGCATCCTGCATTTGGCGGTTGGCAAGAGCATCGGCTATCCGGCGATCGTCCCGCGCGATCCGTTCTATCCCGGCGCCGTCGGGCTCGTGCTGCAGTGGGTCGGCTCGCTCGCCCCGCTCATCACCATCTCGCTCTCGGCCTTCAACGTGGCCGTGATCGTCCAGGAATTTCAGCGCGGCGTGAGCGCTCGTCGGCGCTCGTCCGAGAAGCGCGGCGAGCCGGAGGGAGTGCTGGTCGCGCTCCTGAACCTCGTGGGCAAGAACCGCCGCCGCTACGGCGGCTACATCGTCCACCTCGGCATCGTCGCCATGTTCATCGGCTTCTGTGGCGCCGCCTGGAACCTCGAGAAGGAGGTGTCGCTGGTGCCGGGGCAGACGCACCAAATCGGCAGCTTCGACATCGAATACCTCGGCACCCGCATGTGCCCCGGCAGCCCCAAGTGCAGCGCGGAGGAGCAGGCCGATCTGAACAAGCGCATGCTGTTCGCCGACTTCGAGGTGCGACAGGGCGGCAAGTCGCTCGGCCAAATCCACCCCGCCAAGTTCTTCTTCGCCAAGAGCCCCGACGGCCCGACGACGGAGGTGAGCCTGCTGCAGAGCATGAAACAGGATCTCTATACGGTCATCGGCACCATCGACCCGCAGAGCAAGCGCGGCACCTTCCGCTTCCACGTCAACCCGCTCGTGATGTGGATCTGGCTCGGCGGCATCGTGTTGGTGCTCGGGGCGAGCATCTCGCTCTGGCCCGATTTCGCGCTGGGTGAGCTGGGAGCCTGGGCCTACGTCCGCGCGGGCGCAGGCGCGGCGGCGGGCGCAGCGTTCTCGCTGTGGCTGGCCATGTCGCCCAGCTACGCCTACGCCAGCGTCAAGCCTCCGAGCGCCGCGCCTCGCGCAGAGGCACCACCGGACCTACCGCTCTCGCGTACGCTGCCCCCCGCGCTGGCCACCTTGTTCGGTCTCGGGGTAGGTGCCGTATTCGCCGTTCGCCGACGCCCCGATGGTGTTAGAGACAGCGAGCCGCGTGTCTGACGAAGTCAAAGCCGAGCCGCTCGACGACGCCGAGCCCATCACCTCCGCCGCTGACGCCCCTGAGGCAGCTCGGCGGCGTGAGGTTGGGCCTGCCCTGTCGCCCGAGCACGTAGCGCTGCTGCGCAAAGCGATTCCTGCCGTCTGGTTCGTCGCCGCCATCGCAACGGGCGTGATTTGGGGGATCGAGCTGGCCGTCTTGGTGCTGGCAGCGGGCGTGCTCGCGCTGGCCATCACGCTAATGTGGTCGAGCGTGCAGAGCTTGACCGGGAGCTCGTCGCTCGGCTTCGAGGAGGCGCTGGGCTTGGGCGCGCCTTCGAAGGTCGAAGAAGAGAAGCGCTCCGTGCTGCGCGCGCTCAAAGACTTGGAGTACGAGCGGAGCGTCGGAAAAATCACCCCTGAAGATTATGCGGAGCTCGTGGCCAAGTACCGCGTAGACGCCAAGCGCTTGATGCAGAGCGTCGACGAGAAGCTGGGACCGGCGCGCGCGCAGGTCGAGCAGCAAATCGCCGAGCGCCTGGGCCGCGCCGGCCTGGCTCCGAGCAAGAGCGCGGCGCCGGCGGACGCCCCGCCCAGCCCCGACGCCGCGCCGGCACCCCCGGAGGAGAAGCCGTGAGGCGCCTACCTGCCTTCTTGATCGCCGCCGCGCTCGTCGCTCCTGGCGCGAGCTTCGCGCAAGCAGTCGCGCCCGCGCCGGCCCAAGCGCCGCTGCCTGCGGCCCACCCGCCCGTCGCGGGGCACCCCGGCAGCGAAGGGCCTGCCGCCCCGGCCCAGGACGCCGTGGTCCCGGCTCCCGAGGTGCCGGCTGGCACGATCGTGGTGCGGCTGGTGAACGAGCACGGGGCGCCGCTCGCCAACACCGAGGTGAAGCTCGGGATCTTGTTCCAGAAGATCGCCGAGGGCGAGCAGCGCAGCGAGCAGCGTCAAACCACGAACGAGCAAGGCTTGGCGCGCTTCTCCGGTCTCGCCCAAACCAGCGACTTCAGCTACCGCGTCTCCGCGCGCTCGGGGCCCGCCGAATACGCTTCCGAGCCGATTCAGCTCAAGGGCGACGCGGGCGTGATCGCGCTCTTGCACGTCTACCCGGTGACCCACGACGTGCAGCAGCTGAGCATCGGCTCGATCGGCTACGTCTACGTCGAAACCCGCGACGACGTCTTCCAGTTCGAGGTGCTGTTTCGCTATCAAAACCGCAGCCGCGTGACGTGGGTGCCTCAGGATGCGCGCATGACTCTTCCGACTGGCTTCAAGGCCGTCAAAGCCGGCGAGTCGATGGGCGACACGCGCTTCGAGGAAGATCCCGGGCGCGGCGTGAAGCTGCTCGGCAGCTTTTCTCCCGGTCAGCACAGCGTCTCGTTCCGTTTTCAGGTGCCGCGTAACGAAGAGAGCGCGGCGTCGTTCAACTTCGGCTTGCCCCCGCAGGTGGCGGAGGTGCGCTTCATCGCGGAGGCCGCGCCGAGCATGGAGCTCGACGTCGAAGGTTGGGAGAAGCCGGTCTCCGACGTGAACCAAAACGGCCAGCGCGTGGTGGTGACGCGGCGCCAGGCCCGGCGTGGTGAAGGCGCCATCACGAGCTTCTCCGCGTCGCTCTCGGGCATCCCGACGCCCGGCTCTGGCCGCTGGATCGCGGTGCTGATCGCGAGCGCGCTAGCCGCCGTTGGCTTCGCCGCCTTTCGCGGTCGCGTCGGGCTCGAGACGCAAGCCGACCTCCAGGACCGCGACGCCGTGCGCGCGCACGACATGCTGCTGGCGGAGCTCGTCGAGCTGGAGCGCGCGCGCGCCGCTGACCGCATCGGACCCACCACCTACGAAAATGCCCGGCGCGTGCTGGTCGAGGCGCTGTCACGCATCGTTTCGCAGAACCCCGGGCTGGGTAAGCGCGCGCGCAAGGCCGGCGGCGCCAAGAAGGCCAAAAAGGCGAGCCCCGCCGAGTGATTTCGGCTCATCGCCCGGCACTCCACAGCCTCTGGATAACTTAGGGAGAACCCCTGGGGGCCCCTTGGGGCCAGGGTGGGATAAAGGGAGCCGGCCACGGAGTCTGGCAAGTTATCGGAGATCGACCCATCCGTCAGATCCACAGCGGCTTGGATGAATACCTAATTCATTTCAGTTAGATAGGCCGTTTTCCCCAGTTTCCACAGGCCCTATCACTACTTCGATCAAATTTAAATTTAAGAGATCAGAGAGAGAGCAGAGCCCCGCAGACCTGTGACCAACGGGTCAGCGCGCATCGCTCCCGAGCGCACGCTGAGGCACTAGCGCTTCGGCGCCCGCCCGGTTACACGTCGGCCCCCATGCACGTTGTCGTGAGCAAGAAGGACCTGCTCCGAGTCCTCGGACGCTGCCAAGGCGTAGCCGACAAGAAAAGCACCATGCCCGTCCTGGGCAACGTGCTGCTCGAGGTCGCGTCGCCGACCGAGCTCCGGCTCGCCGCGACCGATCTGTTCGTCGCCGTCAGCGGCAAGATCGCGGCGAAGGTCGAGACCGGCGGCACCATCGCCCTCGGCGCTCGTGAGCTGTTCGAGCGTGTGCGCATGATGCCGGAGGGCCAGGTCGCGCTGCAGGTGAACGGCACGCAAGCCGTCATCCGCGCCGTCGGCTCCGCGCGACGCTTCACGCTGCACGGCGTGCCCGGCGACGAGTTCCCGTCGCTGCCGGCGCCCGACGCGAGCGCCCAAGCGGCGACGCTCGACGTCGTCACGCTCGCGTCGCTGATCGCGGCGACGCACTTCTCGATTTCGACCGACGAGACGCGGCTGCACCTGAACAGCGCGCTGTTCGAGTGGGACAACGATCGCGTGCGCATGGTCACCACCGACGGTCACCGCCTGAGCAAGCTCGAGGTCGTGGTCAAGGGTAAGCACGAGAGCGCCACGATGCTGATCCCGCTCAAGGGCGTGCAGGAGCTGCGTCGCCTGTGCGAAGAGGCGCTCACCGAGGGCAAAGACGCCGCCGACGCCTCCGAGATCAAGATGGTCCAGAGCGGCCCCAACGCCTTCTTCGAGCTGGCGGGCTTCTCGTTCAGCGTGAAGCTCGTCGACGCGCAGTTCCCGCCGTACCAGCAGGTCATCCCCGAGGTCAGCGAGCGCGTGGTGCGCGCGCAGCGCGCCGCCTTGTCCGACGCCCTGCGCGCCGTCTCGGTGGCGGCGAGCGACCGTACCGGCGGCGTGAAGCTCACGCTGGGCGGCGGCAAGATCCGCTTCGAGAGCGAGAGCCCCGACAGCGGTGAGGGCTTCGACGAAGTGCCGGCGGACTACGACGGCCCCGAAGTGACGGTCGGCTTCAACGCGCGTTACTTCCTGGACGTGCTCGGTGCCATCACCGACGAAGAGATCACGCTGGGCATCTCGGGTGAGCTCGATCCGGCCGTCATCAAGCCGGCCTCGGACAGCGTCAACCGCAGCTACCAGGCCGTGATCATGCCGATGCGGATTTGATGATCGCGGGCGACGCGACGAGCGAAGGCGACCGCCCGCCGCCCGCCGCGATCCGCTTCGAGAAGGCGCGCCTCGCGAGCTTTCGCAACATCGAACAGGCCGTCATCGAGCCCAGCTCCCGCCTCAACCTGATTTGGGGCGACAACGGCCAAGGCAAGACGAGCCTGCTGGAGGCGCTGTACGCGGTCGCGACGACGCGCAGCTTCCGCACCGACAAGCTGGCTCAAGCCGTGAAGACGGGGGCCCAGCAGGCGCTGGTGAGCGCCAGCGTGCGCGAGGCTGGCTTCACGCGCGAGCTGGTGCTGCGGCAGGGCCTGCGCGGCCGCTCGGTGGAGCTCGACGGCAAGCGCCCCAAGACGCTCGCCAGCTACGCCGTACGCACGCCGGTGGTCGTGTTCCACCCGCGAGACTTGGCGCTCGTGACGGGGGCCGAGAGCGAGCGACGGCGGCTGCTCGACCGCCTGATCCTCTACGCCGATCCCACCGGGGCGGAGGCAGCGCGTCGCTTCGCAGAGGCGATCAAGGACCGGCAGCAGCTGCTCGAGGCGCGCGGAGTCGGAGCGGCGGAGCTCTCCGATTTCGAGCAGGTGGCCGCAGAGCACGGCGCGCGCTTTGCGCGGGCCAGGAGCGAAGCGGCCGCGCGGCTGCTGCCCGAGCTCGGGCGGGCCTTTCGCCGCATTTCCCCAAAAGACTTGCGGCTCGACGCGCGCTACGTCGCGGGCGGAAGCCAAGACGTCGCCGAGTTCGCGGCGGCCCTGCGCGCTCGGCGGCCCGAAGACAGCCGCCGCGGTCGGCCCAGCTTTGGGCCGCAGCGCGACGCGCTCGCGCTCGACATCGACGGGCGCCCGGCGCGGAGCGACGCCTCCCAGGGGCAGCAGCGCCTGCTGTCGTTGTCGCTGAAGCTGTCCGAGCTCCGCTGTATCGAAGAAACGCGCCGCGCGCACCCCGTGCTGCTGCTCGACGACGTCTCGAGTGAGCTCGACGCCGATCGCACCGAGAGCGTGCTTTCGTTGCTCGAGGCCTCGCAAGGTCAGATCTTCGTGACAACGACGCGGCCGGAGCTGTTCGCGAGCGCGGCGTTTGCGTCGTCCGAGCGGGCCGAGTTCCGCGTCGCCGAAGGTCGCGTTTCGCGGCTCTGAGCCGCGCCCCACATCAGCCCGAAACCGGCGCCCAAAACGAGCGCGCAACGAGCGCCTTCGGCGACCTCGAAATCGAGTCCGAACGCTCGATATCTCGAGCCCGATTCGGAGCGCCGCTCAGGCGTCTATCCAGCGGAAAAATAGCCGTTTCGTGCTTGCTTCGCCGGCCCTCACCAAGTACATTTTCATCCGCCCTTTTGACTACTTCAGAACCCACTCCGCCCGCCGATTCTTACGATGCGAAAAGCATCACCGTGCTGGAAGGTCTCGAGGCCGTCCGCAAGCGCCCCGGCATGTACATCGGTGACGTGCACGATGGCTCCGCGCTGCACCATTTGGTGTGGGAGGCCGTCGATAACGCGGTCGACGAGCACCTGGCCGGTCACTGCAAGGCCGTGAAGATCGTCGTTCATTTCGACGGCTCCATCACCGTCGAAGACGACGGGCGCGGTATCCCGGTCGGCATCATGCCCGATCGCGGAGTGAGCGCGGCGGAAGTGGTGATGACGGTGCTGCACGCTGGCGGCAAGTTCGACCACTCGAGCTACAAGGTCAGCGCGGGTCTGCACGGCGTCGGCGTCAGCGCCGTGAACGCCGTGAGCGAAACGCTGCGGCTCGAGATCAAGCGCGAGGGCAAGCTGTGGTTTCAGGAGTACCACCGCGGCGCTCCCGTCGCGCCCATGGCCGCGATCGGCGAGACGGACGGCACGGGCACGAAGATCACCTTCAAGCCCGACCACGAGATCTTCTCGAACCTCGAGTACAGCTTCGACATCTTGGCCAATCGCCTGCGTGAGCTGGCGTTCCTGAACTCGGGCTTGATCGTCCACTTGAAAGACGAGCGCGGTGACGGTCGCAGCGAGTCGTACGAGTACAAGGGTGGCATCAAAGAGTTCGTGTCGCTGCTCAGCCAGTCTAAGGAGCCGGTGCACGACGACGTGGTCGCGTTCAGCGGTGAGTTCCCGTCGACGGAGGGCAAAGCTCCCGTCGCGCTCGACATCGCGATTCAATGGACGAACGCGTACGCCGAGCAGATCCTCTGCTACACGAACAACGTCCACAACAAAGACGGCGGCACCCACCTCACCGGCCTCCGCACCGCGCTCACCCGTACCCTGAACAACTACGGCACGGCGCAGAACCTGTTCAAAGACGCCAAGAACGGGCTCTCGGGCGACGACACCCGCGAAGGCGTGATTTGCGTGATCCACGTCAAGCACCCCGACGCCAGCTTCGACTCTCAGACGAAGAGCAAGCTCGTCTCGAGCGACGTGAAGGGCATCGTCGAGAACGCCGTGGGTGAGCACCTCGGGCGCTATTTCGAAGAGCACCCGCAGACGGCGCGCAAGATCTTGGAGAAGGCCGTGCTGGCGGCCAAGGCGCGTGAAGCGGCCCGCAAGGCGCGTGAAGTCGTGCGCAAGGGCGTGCTCGACGGTACCGCCCTCTCGGGCAAGCTGGCGGATTGCCAGAGCAAAGACCCGACGATCAGCGAAATCTACATCGTCGAGGGTGAGTCGGCCGGCGGCAGCGCCAAGCAGGGCCGTGATCGACACTTTCAAGCCATCTTGCCGCTCAAGGGCAAGATCCTGAACGTCGAGCGCGCTCGGCTGGATCGCATGCTCAGCTCCCAAGAAGTGGCCACGCTGATTTCGGCGCTGGGCTGCGGCATCGGGGACAACGGTGGCTTCGACCTGAGCAAGCTCCGGTATCACCGCGTCATCCTGATGACCGACGCTGACGTCGACGGCAGCCACATCCGCACGCTGCTGCTCACGTTCTTCTACCGGCAGATGCGCGACTTGATCGACAACGGTTACCTGTACATCGCCCAACCGCCGCTCTTCGGCATCAAGAAGGGCAAGAAGGTCCTTTACGTGAAGGATCAACCGGCGCTCGACCGCTTCCTCACCGAGTCGGGCATCGAGGACCTCTCGGTGCAGTCGAGCAAGGGCCCCGCGCTGAGCGGCATGCCGCTCTTCAACTTCGCGACGCGCCTCAAGTCGCTGCGCGCCATCCTGACCAAGATCGATCGCCGCTGTGACGGGCGCGTGGTGGCGGCCCTCCTGCGTATCGGCGCGCTCTCGCTGGCTGATTTCCGAGACGAGGCCAAGGTGAACGCCGCCGCGGAGCGCCTGCGCGTCGAGCTCGAGCGTCGCTACCCCGACCTTACCCCCCTCACGGTGACGGTCGAGTGGGAGAAGGAGCACGGCGCCGGTCACATCGACGTGAAGTTTCGCCCCGGGGCATCCGGCCGTACCGCGTCGCTGGATTGGGAGCTGGCGGAGTCAGCCGAGTACCAAGAGCTGCTCTCCATCGATGAGGACATCCGCTCGATTGGGCCAGCGCCCTACGTGGCACGCGTCGGGAACGGCGAGCCGATCTCGATTTCGGGCTCCGAGGAGCTCGAGGCCTTCATCGCCGAGCGGGGCCGCAAGGGCCTGCACATCACCCGCTACAAGGGCCTAGGCGAAATGAACGCGGACCAGCTGTGGGAAACGACCATGAACCCCGACGCTCGGTCTCTCCTCAAGGTGAAGGTGAGCGACCCGGTTCGAGCTGACGAGCTGTTCAGCGTGCTGATGGGTGACCAGGTCGAGCCGCGGCGTCAGTTCATCGAAGAGAACGCGCTCAACGTTCGGAACCTGGACATCTGATCCAGCAGGGTCGCGCGCGGCGACCCGAGGCGGGCGTCGCGTGCGCTCGACGGCCACCAGCACGTGTCGAACGGACGCTCACCTCTCGGGATGAGGGTGAATGTGTGTTGTCCGTTTAGCCGAAGTTGGTATCGAGTGGCGAAAGCGGCCAGGGGCGTCGCGCTCGCGCCCGCCCGCGCCAGATCCGGCTGGGGTGGCTCGAATTGCGGCGTCGGCCTCCCACGAAGGTGCCTGTCGAGTGTGGCAATGAAGCTATATCGCACGGGTTATGCGACACTTTTGGTCTGAAGCCGGCAGCCGCGCTCCACTTAAGGCGCTGGACTCAAAGTTGTCTCGGCTTGGAACGTTGCGAGACCGAGCATTGCAGAAATGAAAATGTCCAGCCTTCAGGGTTGCAATGGACCCGCGGTGCGGACTATTCTCTAAGTTGAGCGAGGGGACTTCGACCGACGCATGCCTCAAGGCGGCGGCAGAAGGCGTCTCACCACTCGAACCACGCATTACTAACCTACCTCAGCGTCAGAGAGGAGGAGCTGTGAGCGGGCACTGGCAATCACGACTTGCTGGGCTGACGGTTCACGGCGACGGGATTTGATGACCGCAAATGCAAAAGGGTCCACGAAAAAAGTTGGTCGCTTGATCCGCTCCGCTCGGATGGAGCGAGGTCTCACGCAGAAGGATCTCGCGAGGAAGCTCGGGGTCCGGTCGGGAAGCTATGTCGGCATGCTCGAGTCCGGCCTCTGTAAGGGCGTGGGCGTGGGCAGGCTCGAGGAAATTGCCTCATTTCTCGACGTTCACGGCGTTGACCGCTACCGCTGGCTGGCCGCCGCCGGACACTTACCGCCGGGTCTCTTGGGCGCGCTCATGAAGAGCCCCGATCAGTGGGATGACGTGCTCGGTCTACTCGGCACGTCCGCTCCGCGCTCGTCGCGTCCGCGTAAGCGCGGCCGCGCCTGATACCGAGTTACAGCGATCGTACACACGGCGCTGCAGACGGCTCCTTGGCCGTTCTGCGGCTTCGTGTATTCTCCGAGAACAGCATGAAATCATCTTCTTTAGCGAAAACTTTGACTCTGGGTTGCTTGCTCGCGCTCTCGTTGCCCATCGCTTGCGGCGACGACGATGACGACCGGCCCAACAAGCCCTCGGGTGGCTCGGCCAACGGCGGCGCCGGAGCGACGGACGCGGGCGGCCCCTCCGAAAACGGCGGCGCGCCGGGCGCCGGCGGCGACCTCCCCGGGCTTCCTCCCGGCCTCAGCGAGGAAGCGAGTGAGAAGGAGTGCGGCCTGAACACCTGTGAGTCGGTGTCGGTCGCGATGGGCGCGTTCCACGTCGACCCCTGCTGCACTGGGACCGACGCCTGCGGCGTGAGCACCGGGTTCTTGGGGCTCATCCTCCCGGGTTTCCCGAACGTTTGCTCTCCGAAGGACCAACCGGGTGACGTCGACGAGGCCTGCCCTGCCGCGGAAGGCCTCAAGGCCAACGTGCCGGTGCAGGGTCAAATCTTGTCGGTGAACATCGAGCCGCTCGTGGGCTGTTGCCGGCCCAACGGTACTTGTGGCGTCGTGTTGAACGAGGTCGCGAGCAGCGTTGGCGCGATTGGTGAGTTTGGCCTGGGCTGCGTCGACGCCGCGCCGTTCTTCGACGGCGAGGTCACCGAATGCGGCGCGGGCGGTGGCGGAAGTGGCGGAGCTGGCGGCATGGGCGCCGGCGGATCGCCGACCGCCGGCGGATCGCCGACCGCCGGCGGGTCGCCGACCGCTGGCGGAGCGGGTGGCGCTGAGTAAATAGCCGCCGAGAGGGAGAGGCGCCTTCCGGGCACCTCGCGCAATGACAGCCCCTTGGAAGCGCCGGCTTCCAGGGGGTTTTGCGCGTCTGGGCTCGCCCCTTGCGTGCGGTGGTCGCCGACTTAGCTTGCGTGCTGTCGCCGAGTCCGTCGCGACAACGAGGAGCAAGCAGCCGATGCGGATGGATCGCCTCACCAACAAGAGCCAAGAGAGCCTGCGCGCCGCCGTCGACGCGGCAACCCGACGCGGCAACCCGGAGATTATCCCGGAGCACGTGCTCGTCGCCGTGCTCGAGCAAGAAGGCGGAGTGGGCAGCGCCCTCGTCCAGCGCGCGGGCGCGGATCCGAAAGCGCTGGCGAAGGCTCTGGCCGAGCGCGTCGAGAAGCTGCCGCGAGTGTCGGGCGGGCAAGAACCCGGCTTCGGTCGGCGCACCGTCCCGTTCTTGAACGCAGCCGAAGACGAAGCGAAGAAACTGAAAGACGACTACGTCTCCGTGGAGCACTTCTTGCTCGCGGGTCGCTCCGACAAGGACGTGCAAGCCGTCTTCGATCGCCACGGCCTCGCCTACGACAAGCTGCTGCACGCGCTCGCCGAGATTCGCGGCAGCCAGCGCGTCACCGACCAAGACCCGGAAGGTAAGTTCCAAGCCCTCGAGAAGTACACGCGGGACCTGACGGCGGCGGCTCGGCGCGGCAAGATCGACCCGGTGATCGGGCGCGACGAAGAGATTCGCCGCGTGATGCAGGTGCTGGCGCGCCGCACGAAGAACAACCCCGTGCTGATCGGCGAGCCCGGCGTCGGTAAGACCGCCATCGCCGAAGGTATCGCGCGCCGTATTGCCAGCGGTGACGTGCCCGAGTCGCTGAAGGACAAGCGCATCCTGGCCCTCGATCTGTCGTCGATGGTGGCGGGCGCGAAATTTCGCGGTGAGTTCGAGGATCGCCTCAAGGCTGTCCTGAAAGAGGTCGAAGCCTCGGCGGGCGGCGTGATCTTGTTCATCGACGAGCTGCACACGCTGGTCGGCGCGGGCGCCGCGGAAGGCGCGATGGATGCCGCGAACATGCTCAAGCCTGCGCTCGCGCGGGGCGAGCTGCGCGCGATCGGCGCGACCACCCTCGACGAATATCGCAAGCACATCGAGAAAGACGCCGCGCTCGAGCGCCGCTTCCAGCCCGTCGTGGTCGACCAGCCGTCGGTCGTCGACACCATCGCCATCCTGCGCGGTCTGAAGGAGCGCTACGAAGTGCACCACGGCATCCACATCAAGGACTCCGCGCTGGTCGCGGCGGCCGTGCTCAGCAATCGCTACATCACCGAGCGCTTCTTGCCCGACAAGGCCATCGACTTGGTCGACGAGGCGGCCAGCAAGATCAAGATGGAGATCGACAGCCTGCCGCTGCCGATCGACCAGATCGAGCGCAAGCTGCTGCAGCTGCAAATCGAGCAGCAAGCGCTGGCCAAAGAGCGCGACAAGGGCAGCAAGACGCGCCTCGAAGAGCTCTCGCGCGAGGTCGCGGAGCTCAGCTCGGAGCGCGACCGCATGCGCGCGCAGTGGCTGCGCGAGAAAGACTTCATCGAGAAGCTACGTGAGGAGCAGCGCGAGCTCGAGGAGCTGCGCACGCAAGAAGAGCAGGCTCGCCGCGTCGGCGATTTGGGCCGCGCCGCAGAGATTCAGTACGGCCGCGTCCCCGACGTCGAGCGCCGCCTCGAGCAGCACCGCGCCGAGCTGAACCAGCTGCAAGCGGGCGGCTCCTACCTGAAAGAGGAGGTGGGCGAGGAGGAGATCGCGGCCATCGTCTCGAAGTGGACGGGCGTGCCTGTGTCCAAGATGCTCGAAGGCGAGCTGCAGAAGCTCGTGACGATGGAGCAGAACCTGGAGAAGCGCGTGGTCGGGCAGAGCGCGGCCTTGTCCGCGGTCGCCAACGCCGTGCGCCGCTCACGGGCGGGCTTGGGCGATGAGAAACGCCCCATCGGCTCCTTCCTATTCATGGGCCCGACCGGGGTCGGCAAGACCGAGACCGCGCGGGCGCTGGCCGAATTCCTGTTCGACGACGAGCGCGCCATGATTCGCATCGACATGAGCGAATACATGGAAAAGCACGCGGTTTCTCGGCTGATCGGCGCGCCGCCCGGGTACGTCGGTTACGACGAGGGTGGCCAGCTGACGGAGCCCGTACGACGCCGTCCGTACAGCGTCATCTTGTTCGATGAGATCGAGAAGGCGCACCCGGACGTGTTCAACGTGCTGCTGCAGGTGCTCGATGACGGCCGCCTCACCGACGGTCAAGGTCGGACGGTCGACTTCAAGAACACGGTCGTGATCTTGACCAGCAACGTAGGCAGCGCGGAGCTCGCGCAGCTGGAAGAGCGCCGTGACCTGGACGCGGCGGCGCGCGAAGAGGCGGCGCGGCTCGTCGCTCTCGAGTCACTGCGCCGGGTGTTCCGGCCCGAGTTCATCAACCGTCTGGATGAAATTGTCGTGTACCACCGTCTGGCCCGCGACCAGATCCGGCGCATCGTCGACATTCAGCTCGAGCGGCTGCGCGGTCGCCTCGAGCAGCGCGAGCTATCGCTGGCCATCAGTGAAGAAGCGAAGGACCAGCTCGGTGAGCTGGGCTGGGATCCGCAGTTCGGCGCGCGTCCGCTGGGCCGAGCCATCCGCAAGCACCTCGAAGACGAGCTGGCGCGTCGGGTGTTGGGCGGCGAGCTCAGCCCAGGCGACACCATCTTCGTCGACCAGGGCCCGACGGGCTTGAGCTTCAAGCGTGTCCCGCCCGGCGAGTCGGTGCCGGAGGCGATCTCGAAAGCGCGCCTGTCCGCCCTGAACTGAGCTAGCTTGATGCGCGGTGGGACAGGCTCCCACCGCGCAACATGGCGGAGCCCCCTGCGTCTTCTGGTCGTGACCCGCGTGAGAGCAGTGAATGGCTCCGGCGCGCGCTGTCGGCGGCGCGGCTCGGCACCTGGGAGTGGGACCTCAAATCGGGCCGCGTGATCTGGTCGCGCGAGGCCATGAGCATCTTCGGCGTCGGCGAGTTCGGCGGTGACTATCAGTCGTGGGTGAAGACGGTGCACCCCGCCGACGTCGAGCTCGCCAAAGATACCGTCGAACGAGCGCTGCGCGATCGTGGCGCCGCCGAGTTCCGCATCGAGCACCGCTCGTTGCTCGCGGACGGCAGTACCGTGTGGGTGGAGGGGCGGGGTCAAGTGCTGCGCGAGGCGACGGGCGAGCCGCTGGCGATCATCGGCGTCGTGCAAGACATCACGCGTCGCAAAGAGCTCGAGTACCAGCTGGCGCAGTCGCAGCGGCTGGAGACGGTGGGTCGCCTCGCTGGTGGCGTCGCCCACGATTTCAACAACCTGCTGACCGCCATCATCGGCGGTATCAGCTTGGCCAAGACGCAAGCGTCGCCCGCCGTTCAGGACGACCTCCAGACCGCGCTCGACGCGGCGGAGCGCGCCACCGGCCTGACCCAGCGCCTGCTGGCATTTTCGAAGCAGCGCGCCAGCGACGTGCGCCTACTGGAGCTGAACGAGGTCGTCGAGAGCTCTCAGAAGATGCTCGCGCGGGTGCTGCGCGACGATATCCGCTTGCGCGTCGTGCTCGCGCCCCAGCGCTTGGCGGTGCGGGCCGACTTGGCGCAGCTCGAGCAGGTGCTGGTCAACTTGGTGGTCAACGCGGCGGAGGCGATGCCGAGTGGCGGCACCGTCGAGATTTCGACCCGCGCGGAGCTGGTGCCCCAGGGACACGACAAGCTGCCGGCAGGTCGCTACTTCGTGCTCTGCGTCACCGACCCCGGCACCGGCATGTCCGAGGAGCAGCGCGAGCGCGCGTTCGAGCCGTTTTTCACGACGAAGCCGCACGGCGTGGGCCTCGGCCTCGCGACGTCGCTCGGCATCGTCACGCGCTTCTCGGGTACGCTGCAAATCGAGAGTGAGCCCGGCTGCGGCACCACGATCGCGGTCCTGCTGCCCGAGGCCAAGCCCGAGCGAAAGCTGTCGCCCGCCGCCGGGCTCGCGGCGATGCCCTCGGCCAAGATCCTGATCGTCGAGGACGATCGCGCCGTGCGCGAGACGACGGTGCGCCTGCTGCTTCGGGCCGGCTTCAGCGTCTCCTCCGCCGAAGACGGCGCGGCCGCGCTGGCTGCGCTCGCCACCTGCGGTCACCTCGATCTCGTCGTCACCGACGTGATCATGCCGGAGCAGAGCGGGCCCGAGCTGGTGCGGGCGATGCGCCGCGCTCGTCCGGACTTGGCCGCGCTGTACGTGTCCGGTTACGCCGGAGAGGCGCTGCACGAGCACGGCTTGTCGCAGGACGACGCGTTCTTGCAGAAGCCGTACATGCCGAGCGCGCTGATCGCGCGAATCCGTGAGCTGATCGCGCGCCGCGAGGGCTGAGCTGGGGTTAGAGCGACAAACGGTTTGCTGGGGCAACGAAGTTCACGAGCTAGCACCGAGCAGAGCCGCCGCGTGGGGGGAGGCTCGCCTGAATTCACTTCAGGCGAGGGGGGCGGCGCGAGCTGCTGAGCACTGATCGTATCTTTTTCGGGAATTTGGCTTTGGTGGCCTCGGTTGGTTCGCCATGGCAGGTGCACAGGCGTGGGCGGAGGAGGAATTT
>JAEYWK010000071.1 GCA_023431345.1 Pseudomonadota bacterium | reverse complement strand
CAATGTCCTCATGCTGCGAGCCACGCTTCAAAGCGGTCGGCTGCCCAGCTTTTGGACCTACTTCTCACGTCGCTACACGGCAGCCGTCGAAGCGGCCTGAGCGTGATCCGTGCGTGGTCCACACCCCTGAACGGTTACTCCAGGGCCGGCGCCGTCGACGCGAGCGTTCAAGCGCAGGCTCGTGCGCTAGCCGGGCCCTGACTACTTCCACCCAAAAGCAAAAAAGGCGACTCTCGTCGGCTTTTCAGTCCTTTGCGCACCCGGGGAGAAGAATTTAGAACTGCGGCTAAGGCGCGCGCGTAGTCGCCCCTGGGTCGGCGTAAGCTCGCGAAATGGCTACGGTTGGCTTCGGCGATTTCGAATCGGCCGAGGAAGGCCCGCTCGAATCTCGAGAAGCATGGCGTATCGCAGGTCGCGAAAGACCGTCCGTCAGCCGTGCCGCTAGGTTCCCGAATAGTTGTGCCAGATCAGCTGCCATAGGTAGCCGAGTGCGTCATTGCACGCGATGAACTTCTCGCAAGTCGCTTCGGCGATACACTGCCGCGCCACCGCTACGATACTGGGCCTCAGCCTGCTTTCCATCTCGTTGAGGTAGTCCTCATCACTGCTGTAGTCCGCTTGGGCGGGGCGACAAGGCTTGCCGCAGCTGGCGGCGCGTCGGCAGGTCTCAGTGCCCAATGTCCCCGACTCGGACGGCGTAAGGCACGCGACGGTGGGATGACAGGCCTGGTCGGTGATGCACTTGTACCCGTCCGCAAAGCGTGGCTGTTCGAGCCTGGCCTGGGCGTCGCAGTAGGCTTCGCTGAACTTTTCACCGACGTCCGGCGCGCACATCGAGTCGAAGTTTTTGCATGCCTCAAAGTACGCTTCGTCACGATCCGGCTTGGGCAGCACTGCCTCCCACTTCGCGCACCGCTCGTTGGCCCCACAATCGTATGGACACGAAGAATCCCCAATAGAGTCGCACTGGGAGTAACAGTTGGACGGAGCGTAGGGACTGCTGCACAGGCGCAGACATTCCGAGTAACGGTCACTGGCTTCGTCGCGACAGGATTCGCACGAGCTCTCGGCACAACTGAAGGTGTACGATTGGGCACGCGCGCCGTTCAGCTCGCCGGGACCACCGCCCCCCTCGGAGGCGCTGCCGCAAGCCACCAGTAGGAAGGCCGCCCCTCCCAACGACAGAATCCCTCGCGCGAACATCTTGAGCATGCCCCCGGTCGGTCGCTGCGCAGGAACAGTTGCTAAAATTCTTAGCCCGGCGAAGAAGCCTCAAGCGCCGTGCTTCACTTCCACCCGCCCATCGAAAACCCATCCAACGATGGGCTTTCGGCTTTGGCGCACCCGGGCAGAAGAATTTAGAACTGCGGTGGCCAGCCCGCGAAGGTCGGACGACGGGCGCCTCCGCTTCATACACTAGACCGTTGGACGAGCTCAGTCGTACGCTCGCGACGTGCGGCGCTTCAACTTTCCGTCTTGGGCTTGTCTATGCCTGCCGATACTCGTCGGCGTAACGGTCATGGTCTTTGGCGGCGCTCCGCTGGCGCGCTGGGGTACGCACCTGGCCGCAGCTGTGCTCGGGCTGGCGGCATACGCAGCACTGACTTCGGTGCGCCGAGGCGTGTCGAGCCTAGGGGTGGGGGTCACGCTGTTCGCTTTCGCAGCCGTGGCTTCGACGTTGCTCTCGACCGGCATCGATGGCGTGCAGCGCTGGCACCAGCTTGGTCCGCTGCGAGTGCATCCCTCGACATTGCTGGCGCCGCTCGTCCTCGTGGTTGGGGCGGGCAGGGTGCTTCGCGGGCGCGTTGCTGCGCATGTGTCATTGCTCGGCCTACAAGGGGTGCATTTCCTCCAGCCCGACGCGGGCCAGGCAACCGCGCTAGCTTGCGGCGCAATAGCCTTCGTGCTGGTAGACCGGCAGCACCGGCAGCGGACGCTGCTCGTGCTCACCTACTTGATCTCGGCGGCGGCAACGTGGGCTCGGTTCGACCCGTTGCCGCCCGCCGCTTTCGTCGAAGACATCGTGGTCCGATCGTTCGCGCTCGCTCCGGCGTTGGGCGTCGTCGCACTCGTCTCGCTGCTGTTGCTCGTGACGTCGCCGCTGCTAGCCGAGCAGACTCCACGCTCGCGGCCCGCCGCAATCGCGCTGAGCGCCTACTTGGTGGCGGCCACCTTGGTCGTCTGCGTGGGCGAGTATCCGGTGCCCCTGCTGGGATTCGGAACCTCACCGACGCTGGGCGCATTTCTGGCGCTGGCAGCATTGCGACTCGTTCACAACAACGCCAGGACGGCGTCGGAGGGAGCGCACCGAAGCAGCGCTGCGCCTTCGCAGCCGTCGAAGCCTGAAGAGCCTTGGGAGCAATGCGCCGCATAGCGAGCATCGAGCCGCCTCATCACTTCTGCCCCAAAGCAAAAAAGCCGATTTTCGTCGATTTTTAGGTCCTTTTGCGCACCCGGGTCGGGGAATTTAGAACTGCATTGGCTGGCAGGAGCTTGCGCAATGTCATCGTGGTGGCGATCGCGCTATCAACGACAGCGTCGGGATGCAGGTCGGTGTGCGAACCCTCTACCCCACCGCGACGCGGGCAAATCGCCTCGTGCTGTGGGGGTGGCGTTCAAGGCTACTACTGGGACGGGACGACCTGCTCGCCGGACCCCGCGTGCCAATGCGATGGCCGGCGAGCCTCGCCTTCGTGGCCGACGTACAAGGAGTGTCGAGCGGCTCACCTTTCGTGCCCTGGCGCGGACCTGCCGCCGAAGCCATCGCCAATGTTGCCATTCTTGCCGCGTTGATTGGGCAGAGCCGGAGCGACTGATCAGATCAAGCAGCGAATGGGCCGTCCCAAGGACCAAGCCCTGCTGCCGCTCCTCTGCCACGTTGGACGATGTCAACCGATCGAACGGGCCCCGCCTCGCTTCCACCCACCCATCGAAAACCCATCCAACGATGGGCTTTCAGCTTTGGCGCACCCGGGCAGGAGAATTTAGAACTTCGGTCGTTGGTGCGACGGACAGCGTTTGGCTTTGAACCGATTCATATTTGTGTTACAGAAAATGGGTGCTCAAGTTCGAGTGGGATCGAAAGAAGGCCGCAGCGAACGCTCGCAAGCACGGCGTGAGCTTCGAGGAGGCCGTGACGTGCTTCGACGACCCGAGAGCTTGCTACCTGCGCAATGAAGCCCCGTCGTACGAAGACCGCATGATACTGATCGCCTACTCGTCCGGTCGCCGGCTGCTTTTCGTCGTGCACGCCGAGGTGGGCCGTGACGCCATCCGCATCATCAGCGCCCGTAAAGCCAGCCCCTCGCAGAGGAGAATCTACGATGAAGAACTGGAGTGAAGAACGAATCGATCGAAGGGTGTGGAAGCGGCTGCCGGGCAATCCGTTCGCTGACTACGATCCCGCGGATGGCATAGCGCTCTGGTCGTTGTGGGAGATGCCGTCCTTCCTCGTTGGAAAGCTCGTGCGTCGCGGACGTGGCCGTCCTCGTGGCAAGCCCACATCGGTGCGGAGCGTTCGCCTACCTGAAGAGACCTGGCAGCGCTTAGAAGCAGAAGCAGCTGCGAAGAAGACCAGCGTCAACTCGCTGATCGCTAAGCGCGTGGGCTGACCGTTTCGAACCGGGTCTGCGGCGCCCCAAAGCAAAGAAGCCGACTCGCGTCGGCTTTCTCGTCCTTTTGCGCACCCGGGTAGGGGAATTTAGAACTGCGCTCACCGATGCTGCGTGACGGGTGAGCACGATTTCTGCCACTTGCGTCACGGTGGGGATCCACTGCCGCTCGCCAAGGGCGATTCCGAGGAAGACGGAAAGCCGAGTGCGTTCTCAAACTGCCTGCGCCCGGCGCGCCGCCTGAACATCTTGGGGGAACGTGAGCGCGCGTCCGCGAAGCGTGCCTTTTCCCGCTCGAGGTTCAAGGCATGGCGTCGCACCTGGCAGCGCTTACTCCTGCTTTTGCTAGCAGCGCCGGGTGGTTGCTATACGGGAGGCGGTAGTCGCAATCCCTGCACCGGCATCGGTCCCGCGAACTGCCAGGCGAACGCGCAAGCGGAGCGGCAGGATGCTGCTTGGGCCAGGGAGGGCTGGTCGCGCGCTTGCTACCATGAGTTCGGGGAGCCCCCACGGGGTCCCGCCCTCGGCGCCTGGCTCTCGCCCTCAAGGGTCGCGTGCGACGAGCGGCACGAGCCGGAGGCCTGCGTCACGGTGGCCAAGGCCTACGCCTACGGATGCCGAGTCGAGCCGAACAGAGCGTTCGCTCTCTCGCTCCTTCGCTCTTCCTGCGCGTCGGGTGAGCTTGCAGGCTGCTACGCCTACGCGAGCGTCAGCCAAGAGCCAGAGGACTTGCTCCACTATGGTCCAGCGATCCGCCGCTTGCTGCGTGAGCGGTGCGATGCCGGTGAAGGGCCCGAGTGCGTTCGCCTTGCTCACATCATGTGGAACGGCTACTGGAGCGAGCCGCTTTCACGAGAGGCCGCCGTCGTCATTCTCATGCCGCCTTGCGACGCAGGCGACGCGGACTCGTGCCGCCGAGCGCTTTCGGGTTACGCTACGCAGTCGCAGGTGGCGGAGCACGCAAAGCGCGGTCGCCAGATCAACGAGGACTGGTGCTCGAAAGGCGATATCCAGTTTGGATGGGCTTGCGACGGCGTCTTGACGGACGCCGCGCAATTTAAGGCGCGAGGGCAAGACGCGGCGGCCAAGCGCTCTCTCGAAATCGCGTGCCACGGAGGGATGAAACAAGCCTGCCGAGCGTTGGATTCCGTGACCACGACGGTCGGGAACGAGCCGGAAGCTCCGTAGCCGACGTATGAGATCGAGGCCCCGGACGCCGCCGCTCCACGGAGGTGTGTCCACGGTGTGCGACCCCATCGACGAGCATGTACGACCGGCGATGGGTGAAGCTGAAGGATGACCCTCTACGCAGCGGTGAGGCCATCCTGTGGGTGCACAAGCGGCGTTTCTCCTGCAAGACGTGTCAGCGGCCGTTTACAAGCGCAAACGCGACCGCATCCGTGAGCAGCGTGCGTATTCCGCTGCATTCGATCAGCCGTTCCGGGCGCATCCGATCAGGATTCCGCGCATCCGATCAGGAATCGGAGCGAAGCGACGAGTACGGGGGCTGGGTCAGGCGGCGGGTTGGGTCTCGGG
>JAEYWK010000069.1 GCA_023431345.1 Pseudomonadota bacterium | reverse complement strand
CCCGAGACCCAACCCGCCGCCTGACCCAGCCCCCGTACTCGTCGCTTCGCTCCGATTCCTGATCGGATGCGCGGAATCCTGATCGGATGCGCCCGGAACGGCTGATCGAATGCAGCGGAATACGCATCGTCGCCTTGACTCTTGATGCAACGCCCGCTGACAGGGTCGTATTGCCAGTGGAAGCTATAGCCGCGGCGGTCCGTCCCTCTGACCATGCGTCGGGCGGGGTCGTAGCGGAAGCGCGTGACGCTGCCGAGTACGTCGTGCCATTCGACCAGGCACGCATCGGCGTAGACGTAGCGAGAGATGGCGAGCGGTTGCGAGCCCCGCAGGCCCCTGCTCACCTGCTGGATGCGGCCTTGCGGGTCATAGGTGAAGTGCGTGTCGGTCGTTGCGGCGGCGTTCTCGCTCAATGCTCGGAGGCGACCATCTTTTTCGTAGAACGCATAAACGTCGAGCTTGCCTTGACGGAAGCGTATGAGCCGGGCGGCGGCTGGCGTCGTGGGTAGGAGCTCGAAGTCGAGGGTCTCGTCGCGGTCGGTGGTAAGTCGGAGATATTTGGCGTCGAGACGTTGCAGAGCGAAGCCGTCAGTGGGGACGAAGGTGCCATCTTCGCGCGTGGCGAGAGCGACGCTTTCGTTGTCGTGCGTTTCGTAGACGGCGCGCTTGCGAAGGAGGGTGAGACGCCGGTCGTAGAAGTGCCGAAAGCCGAAGCCGAGAGGCCCATCTTGCTCATTCCAGCCGCTCCGGTAGTGCCGCTCCCAGACGAAGCCGGTCTCGTCATCGCGGTAGTCCTCGAAGTCGTTGTAAACCTCGCCCGTGAACGGGTTGATCGGCTCACCCGGCGAGTTGCAGAGGCCGACCTTTTTCAAGATCTTGCCGAAGCTCTTGCTCTTGGCGAAGGCCTTTCCGAGGCACTTCAGGCCCTTCATCATGGCGCTGAGCGGGTCCGGGAGATTCGGACACGGAAAGCCGCCGATGAGGACGGTGGGCGCGCCCATCATGAGGGCGCCCATGGCGGGCGGGATGCCCGGATCTTTGCCGAGCAAGGCGCTCATGGCGGCTGCGGCGAGATCGGCGGCGATCTGCGCGATGGAGCCGACGACGGCGCCGCCGCCTGCGGCTTCTGCTGCGACGCCGACGGCGCCGACGGCGGCGCTGAAGAGCGCCGCGCCGCGGCTGACTGCGAGCGCCGCGGAGGCGGGGTTGCAGTGTCTGGTCATGTCCATCATTCGCGCGGCGCGGTTGCCGGCTGGGCTGCCCCCACCCGTCGGTCCTCGGCTTCGCCTGCGGGCCGCCGACCTCCCCCAAACGTGTGCTCGGCTGCGCCTGCGCGCACGAGGGGGAGGTAGTCAATGTGTGCGCGCTCGCCTCTGCAGACATGACAGCACTCGCATCGGTGAGCTGGGCGTGGTCGGTGTGGTCGTGATGCTCGACGAGCCTCCGCCTGACACGCGGTCAGCCTCGCGAGAGGCGCACGCGGCGCGCCGCGCAGTTGTTGGTGCGAGTTGGAGACGAAGATGAGTGTCTGCGCGCGTCACGCCGCCTGCGCCGGAGGGCTTCGTCTGACCGCGCGTCAGGCGGAGGCCATGCTCATGAAGTCACACGAATCGCAAACCTTGAAACGCACGCTAGAGCTTCGCGGTCGCGCCGCTGCGATGCGGGCGTCGGCCACGGCTACCGCGTCGGAGCGCGCTTTGGCAGCTGCTACGTGACGGCCAGCTCGGCGTGGTGTTTCGGCGGCAAGTGCCGCTGCTCGGCCGGTGCATCGTTGATTTTCTCGCCCCGGGAGCTCGGCTCATCGTCGAAGTGGATGGGCCGTATCACGCCGTACCGGCGCGGCGTCGGGCAGATGAGCGCCGCGATCAGCGGCTGAGCAAGGCGGGGTACCGCGTGCTGCGGCTCACGGCTCAGCAGGTGCTCAAGCAGCCGGAGGTCGTGCGGGCGCTGGTGCTCGGGGCGCTCGCGGAACGTCCGTAGCTGTCGCGTCAAGGCGGCACTGAAAGCGTGCCGCTGAGGCTACTCAGGTGCGGCGGCTACTTGGAGTTGTAGGCGCATCGAAATCCCTGCGCGAACCATCCGACTTGCTTGTCTTGGTACGAGCGCGCCATCGTGGTGTAGCTCGTGAAGTTGGTGAAGTAGCCTCCGCGCATCACGGCTTCGTGCGCCGGAGTGTCAGCGAGATTGGCGCAGTCCCGCTTGGCACCCGTACAGGAGGGAAGGTCCGTGAAAGCGTCAATCACTATCTCACCGGCGTTGCCTGCCATATCAGCATGACCCCATTTCGCGTCGCCCTTTGGTGAGCGAGATCCTACGGCGGCAGCGGCGCTCGTCTGGTACACCGCATAGGTATTGTTCAGCGTCTCGTCGCTGGGCGGTGATGACCACGGGTAGTAGCGCTGGCCATCAGCGCCGCCTCCTCCCGCAGCGGCGAAGTTCCATTCGGCCTCTGTGGGTAAACGCCCACCGTCCCAGATGCAGAAGGCTTGCGCGAGGTACCAATTCACGCAGGTCATTGGCAAGCTGTCGCCGCCACCGGCGGTCCAGCCAGACCAAGGGCAGTTTTCCAGCGACGATTCGAGCTCCGCCTTGCTAACGGGAAGAAACTGGTTCCAACCGCTGTCCCAGCCAACGTCGGCAGAATTTCCGGCGTTCGCGCCGGCGCCCGGCGAAGGCGGAGCATCTCGTGTCGAAAAGCCGGCGTTCACGAAGGCCCTGAAGCGCCCCACGGTCACTTCGAAGCGGTCCAGAAGAAACGCGGAGACGGTTGCCGGGTAGGCCGAGTCGTTTGCACGGTTGAACGTGCCGCCTGGCACGGACGGACGCTCACAGCAATTTTCGTTGAGCGCCGCGCCACAGATGCGGCCCAAACCACTGCAGCTGCACTGCTGCGAGTACGGTAGGCACGCTCCAGCGCATTGACGTGACGTCGCCGCGCATTCGCTACCTTCACCCCCAGCACCCGCGGCCGCCTCAGCTCCTCCGATCGAGAGTGCGCCGCCGCCGGCATCGCCCGCGCTATCAGGTCCTGCCCCACCACGGCCGGGGTCTTGCCCTTCGCCACCCTGCGTGCCGCCGGAATCGGCATCCTCGCCTCCAGTGCTGCCGCCTACTTCATCGGTGATTTGACCGCCGTGACCGGCTTCGCCCGCTCCGTCACCGAAAGATCGAGCTTCGCCGCAGCTCGCGCCGCCAACCGTGGCGGCGGTGACGAGCAATGCCCAGAAGGCTCGTGCCGCCTCTCGTGTCCGCCGCCATGCTTCGTAGTGCGCCATCGACGCCAGGCATATCACCCTAGCCACAAGGATGCACGAGGGTGGGCTTCGGGCTGGCGCGCGACGCCAGTGGCGATCGGGAACCATTGCCCGATCGGGGCGAATGGACCCTAGAGCCTTCCGGGGCTCGGACCTGTCGAGCTTACTTTGGAAGATCCCATCGTGAGGATTCCTCGATGGGATTCCCCGAGGTCAATCCTCTACCAAGGCTTGGACCGAGCTCACTCTCCACGGCGTCCATGAATGCCTCATCGTCTGCAAAGCCATACACGAGCGCATCCGCGGCATCGGCATTCCTCAACGAAATGCGCGTCCACAGTGCGCGCCGCTCCCCCACCATGATGTGATGACGCATACCGCTGGACCGCGCCACCGCTAGGCCGTGGCGTGCGCCAAATTCTTCGAGGGCTCGGCGCGCGGCGTCCGGGGTGGCAGCGCCGAGCGCCGTCTTCAAGTCGTGAGGGTTCGATGACAACGTGATCCCTCTTCGGCACTTGCGCCACGCTGCCCGCCATACGGCGGCCTCGATCACTAGGCTTTCCCAACTTGCAGCGTAGAGTGCGAAGTTTTCCTCGTCGACGATTGAGAGCGGAAGCGTCGTTGTCTGCCGGCGGTCGAAGGACAGATAGCCGCCGACCATGAAAAAGATGGCGCAGACGGGCACGAGCTGGCCCTCGGCATCATCTTCCTCTTGGTCGTCGGGCCCGCTCGGCCGGTAGCGCGAGTCCAAGATCCTAGGCAAGCTCGTGTCGAGCACCCCCACAGGACGCAGCAGATAGGCGTCCTGCGCGCCGAGACCTCGGAGGTAGCTTGCATAAGCTGGTGGCAGCTCTGCCAAGCGCCCAAAGCCCGCCCACCTCGCATACTCGTCGATCAGCATTTCTGGAACGCCTTTCCAGGCTGCTACGAACGCAGGATCAATTGGCGCGAGCAACGCACGGATGCGCTCTGCAAGTTGCTCGGGGGGACCATCGGGCGGTTCGAACATCTCAGCTCCACTGCAAGCGACTAAGAATTAGCATGGTCCATGTAGGTGTCGCGATTCTCTGGATCAGCGCACGTGTTGCAGGGCTTCATCTGGCCCGGCTCCGCTGGCGTGCCGTCGTCATTGGGCCCCTCGAACTTGTGGGGGTTCGTTTCTGGATCCCCGCGCCATCGGGTGTCGTGCCCGGTGATCGGGCTATCATGGCCATGTGCAGCGGCGGAGCCGTTCGGCTCACCGCACACGCCTCGCTCGTTGCCCCTGTCGGCAGTGTGATCGTTTAGCTTATCTTCGTCAATGTGCTTCGAATCCGTGCTGGGCGCAACACGGTACTTAGGTGGATCGTGTCCTTCGTTCAGCTTGTTCGCCAAGCGATCGCCGAGCTCGCGATTTTTCGCGTCGTGGGGCTTGCCGGAGATACCGACGGACACCGTTCCGTCTTCGTGCGTGAATACTTGGACCACTTTGTTCTTGTCGCGGGTCCTCCTTGGCTCCTTGGCTTTTAGCTCATTCAGTGCCTTCACGACCTTCTTCGCCTCTTCTCTGGCTTCTTTCGTTCGCGGCGGGAACGGATCTTTCTTCCCCGCTTCACCGGTCCCCGTCTTCTTCGGGTGGATAAGGCCGCGCAAGTCGACGTCGACGTTGGGATTGCTCAGGTAGGCGTAGAGATTGAGCCCGCCTTCGTGGCCGATCGGGTCGGGCTGTATGTACCTGGCGACGCCCGGGTCGTAGTCGCGGAATCGGTTGTAGAAGAGCCCCGTGTGCTCATCCAAGAAGTGACCCGCGAAGCGCAGGCGTAGGCTCACCTCAGCGCCTTCGGCGACGGTTACGGCGCCGTAAGCGTCGACCGCTTGCGCGCGCCAAACGATGTTGCGTCCGGCGTCCTCCACTCGGAGCGGCATGCCCGTCGGGGCCGCGAAGAGGTAGTACGCCTTGCCGCTGGCCGGCTCGGCGTCGACGCCGTCGTAGTCGAGCCACATGAACGGCGTGAGCGCGTCCTGGTTGGCGTATGCGTAAACGCGAACACGGCCTTTCGGATCGATCTCGGCGGCTAGTCGATCCCCATCCCAATAGAACTCGGTGCGCTCGTCACCGTATTGCCGCCAGACTCGGCGACCCAGGCCGTCGTAGGCCGCGGTCCAGCGTTCTGGTCGATCGCTCCAAGATACTTCGAGGAGCTGGCCGCGCGAATCGTAGGTGTGCGTCGTCTCGACGCCGCTAGCGGCTCGTCGCTTGTGGAGTCTTCCTAGTGCGTCGTACGAGAAGCTCTCTGCGTGGCTGACGACCATGCGGTTGCCACGCGTGTGCTCGATGAAGCGATGGGTCGGGGTGTGGGCGACGTTGCCGCCGGGGTCGTATTGGTACTGTCGTTCGTTCCCGTCGGCGTCCCGCTGCAGTACGAGCCGATTGTCGGCGTCGTAGGCGTAGCTGGTTGGACCGTGCTCGTTGTCGATGGCGGCGAGGAGCTCACCGACTGCCCCGTATCGGTAGCGTGTGGTCCAGCTCGGGCCGGACTGGCCGTCCTGCTCGGTCCAGCAGACGCGCGAGCAGAGCCGATCTTCGACGTCGAACTCGAGCGCCTCGCGCGTACCGTTGCCGTTGACTCGGACGAGCGTCGAGTCGTCGGTTCGGTAGAATCGATGGTTGGAGCCATCGGGCGTTCGAACGAGCTGCGCCCCGTCCTTGAAGCCGTAGAGGATGAGGAACTTGCCGAGCACGAAGCTGCGCTCGAGCTTGTCCGTGTAGTACTGGTTCGCGACGCCTTGGCCGTCGCGGACGTCTTCTTTCCGACAACGATCGCTGCGATGGTAGGCGAGCTTGACTTCGTGCTGCGTGGACGAAGCCTCGGTGCAATACCCGTGATGATCGTAGCCGAAGCTATACTTTTCGCCGCTCGCTAGCGTCGCCGCTGCGTCGAGCCCGCGGGCGTCGGTTTTGTATTCGACGAGAACGTTGCCCGCGCCATCGCGTAGCTCGAGGACGTGGTCGTCCGCGTTTCTGCGGTACTTGGCGCGAACGGCCCCGTTCTCCGCGACTTCGACAAGAGCGCCCCTCTTGTTGCGAACGAAGTCGGTTCGGTTCCCGTTGCCGTCGACGAGGTACTTCAGCGCTTCGCGATGGTCGTAGCCATACTCAGACTTGTAGCCGAGCGGAGTATACTCTGCGCCGACCAAATTCCAGGACACGAAGGTCTTCCGCCAGACGTTCCCGTTCGCGTCGGTCCGGGCTATCTCGTTGCCTTCGGGATCGAGTTGACGCCAGACCCTGGAGCCGTCGGGCTGCGGTTCTTCGACGATGCGATTCGCAGCGTCACGGAGCGGAGGCGGAAGCACGGAACCGCGAACGGCGACTGGCTCGATGCTCGTCAGGACTTGGTTGACTGCGCGCGGCAACGCGGCAAGCCGAGCTGGCTGGCTCCAAGTAGGCCGACCACAAAGCCACTCAGCCTGAGTCACCGGTCCGCGATCGCGCAGCGGGCTGCGCGCAGTGGGGTTGACGTCCTCAGGCGGAAGCAAGTTCCGAAACGGGTCGCTCCGGCCTATGTGAACGCCGCGCTCGTCGTACCGCCAGCCGTAGGTAATGCCTCCCGGTGAGACTTGAGCCTTAATTCGGCCCTTTTCCTCGTCCCAAATGTAGTGCTTCACGCCTCCGTCCGGATCGAGGATGTGCGAGACGGTCCCGTCCGGATAGAACTTGTAGGTCCACTCGCCGCCGTCCGGTTCTCGAAAGACGGCCTGGCTGGCTTGGTAGCGCGCCTCGACGCCCCAGAGCCCGTCGTCGCCGCCAGTCTTGATGCAGCGGCCGCTCGCTGCGTCGTATTGCCAGTGGAAGCTGTAGCCGCGCCGATCAGTGAGCCTGGTCATCCGGCGGTCGGCGCCGTAGGCGAACTGCGCGGTCGCACCGAGGACGTCTTGCCAGGCTGCGATGCAGCCGTCTTGGTAGGCGTAGCGAGCGATGGTGAGTGGAGCGCCGGCGCGGAGACCTCGCTGGACCTCGACGATGTGCCCCTCTGGATCGTAGCTGAGGCGAGTATCGAGCGTTTGAGCGCCAATCTGCTGTGCGAGGGCGTAAAGGCGACCTGAACCGTCGTAGTAGAAGTAGAGGGTAAGCGCTCCCTTCGAGTAGCGCACAGGGCGGGCCATCTCTGGCATGCTGCCGGAGATGATCTCGAAGTCGATCACTTCGTCCCGATCGGTGCGCAGCTCGAACTGCTCTTCGCTAGTGCACTTCAGGCTGTGACCGGCGATGTCGGCGTAAGTGCCATCGTCGCGCTTTTCGATGGCAACCATCTCGCCATCGTGCGCTTCGTAGACGGCGCGCTTGCGGAGCAGCGTGAGGCGCTGCTGGTAACGGTGGCGATGCCCGTATCCGAGCGGCCCGTCAGTTTCGTTCCAGTCGCTGCGGTAGTGACGACCCCACTCGAAGCCGCTCTCCGGATCTTCCCACTCCGGGAATTCATTGAAGACGACGCCAGTCGCCGGCTCGATGGGCTCGCCGGGCGAATTGCAAAGGCCGACCTTGTTCAGCACCTTGCCAAAGCCCTTGCTCTTCGCGACCTTCTTCGCCAGGCACTTCAGGCCCTTCATCATGGCGCTGAGCGGATCCGGGAGATTCGGACACGGAAAGCCGCCGATGAGGACGGTGGGCGCGCCCATCATGAGGGCGCCCATGGCGGGCGGAATGCCCGGGTCTTTTCCGAGCAAGGCGCTCATGGCCGCTGCCGCAAGGTCGGCTGCGATTTGAGCTATCGATCCGGTGACGGCGCCGCCACCGGCTGCGTCGGCAGCGACGCCGACGGCTCCGACGGCGGCGCTGAAGAGCGCGGCGCCGCGGCTGACGGCGAGGGCGGCGCTGGCGGGGTTGCAATGCCGCGTCATGTCCGTCATGCGGGCGGCGCGGTTGCCGGCGATGAAGGTGTTGCTGGAGCCGAGGAAGATGTCGAAGGCGGGGGAGAAGCTGCCGCAGGTGACGGCGAGGCCGAGGTCGCCGCAGCGTGCGGCGGGCATGCCGCAGACGAGGACGCCGACGCTGCCGGCCATGAGCACGGTGCCGATGCTGGGCAGCGGCACCGGCGGCGCGGGAGGGATGAGGCTCGGCGGGTGGGCGTGCGCGTGCGGCATGCCGATGTGCGGCACGGTCAAGAAGGCGGCGGGGAACGCGGGCATGGCGGCGGCGATGCCGGCGGTGGCCATCGCGAAGCCGGTGTTCATCAGCTCCATGCCGAGGCCCTGCAGGCCCATCACGGCGCCGATGGCTTGGTTTACGACGCCGAGGGCGCCTTGCTCGGCGGGGGGCGCGTTCTGAAATGGCGCGAGGGCGTTGTTGAAGACGTCGCCCATCGCGTCGAGGCGGGCGTTGCCCGAGTTCGGGATCTCGACGGGAGCGGGTTGGGACGCGAGGCGCGCCTTGCCTTTGACGGGCGGGCCCATTGCGATCGGCCTCGCACCTCCGCCGCTCGGAGGGGGTGGGGCGGGACGACCGCCGCCGCCGCTTCCGCCGCCGCTGCTTCCGCCGCCGCTGCTTCCGCCGGCTCTGCCTCGTGCTCCTCCAGCTCCAGAACCACCGCCGCCGCTCGGCGCCGTAGCGTTGCCGCCTCCGGTTGCTCTCGGGCCCGTCGCACCGCCGCTGCCTCCGCTGGGGTTGCCTCCGCTGGGGTTGCCTCCGCTGGGGTTGTTGTCGTCGTCGCCCCAGCCGCCGCTGGCTCCGCCTCCGCCGAAGCTTCCGCCTCCGCCGCTGGCTCCGCCTCCGCCGCTGGCTCCGCCTCCGCTTCCGCCACTAGGCTGGGACATGCGGCGCTCCGGCGCTGATTTGCGCTCTTTCTTGTTCGCAAGCTGCGGCGTCGTTCATCATGCCGGAGACGCGGTACATGGCGATGAGGCGGTCCAGGATGGTGAGCGCGCGGTCGGTGTAGCCGAACTGTCGGGCGAGGTTTTTGCCGGCGAGCCAGCTCTCTTGCGCTTCGCGGTAGCGGCCGAGCTTCCACTGCGCTTCGCCCTGCTTTTCTAGGGCGTCGCACTTGGTGTACGGGTTACACAGCTTGCCGGAGGCGTCACTTGCGTGCTTGAAGTAGCCTTCCGCGTCCTCGGTTTTGCCGAGGTCCAAAGAGAGGCTGCCGGCGCTGAACAGCGCTTGTTGCAGGGCGGTGAGGTTACCCGACTTGAGGGAGAGCGCGACCGCTTGCTGGAAGAATTTGAGCGCCTCCAGCGGTTGCCCGGCGAGCAGCATCGCGTCGCCCGCGCCCTTGAGGCAGAGCGAGGCCAACGCGGGCTCCCCCTTGGCGTCCCAGTAGTTGAAGCAGGCGCCGTATTTTTCTAGGGCTTGCGGGTAGCGCTTGAAGGCGAAGTCGATGGCGCCGAGCTGGAAGAAGGCCATCACCCGGTCGTCAGGGGGCAGGGTTTGGTTCAGGGCGGTGGCGTGCAAGTCGCGCTCGACCGACTCGTTGCTGAAGTCCAGCTCCATCACGAGCACGCGGTCGTTCTGAGCCTGGAGCAGGTCCGGAATGATCGCGGGCTGCGGATCGCGGTCGCGCAGGATGAAGCGGTGGCGGTCCATCCACGGCTCGACTTTTTGTGGCGCGAGCAGGGGCGCGACGAGGGCCTTGTAGCCTTCCACGTCGCCGAGCTCGCTCGGCAGCAGGGCCCAGACGATGTCGTCCGGACCGATCAGGTGCTCGCCACACCACTGCACGGCGGCTTGCAAGCGCTTCGCGGGCGGGACGCGGGTGTCCTCTACTTCCAGCGGAAAGGGGGGAAGGGGAGGGTGCTGCCGCGCGACCAGCTCCGCGTTCAGCGCTTCGCGTTGCGTGACCAAGGACTCAGCGAGCGCGTCCATGTAGGCGGGCGCGCTCGGGCACGGGGAGGTGAAGAGGAGGTAGTAGTGGTCCTCGTCTTCCTGAGCGAAGCTGTACAGCGTGCGGTTGGGCAGGGCGATGGCCGCGTCCGTGCTGCCCAAGACGAGCGTCGGATAGTCCGGCTGGTTGATGAACTCCCGGAGCGTGCCCACCAGGGCATCGGCTGCGCGCTGCATACTTTCCTAACCCTCGCTCTTGCCCACGAATCAGTTCAGTCGAATCGTTCTCGCGCGGAGCACCGCGTCGCCTTCGGTCCGCAAATCCACCCCGCCGTGCTGGGCGTGTAGCTCGATGGTGTCCGCCGTGAGGCGCAGCGTGCGAGCGGCCTTGAGCTCGACGTTGCCGGTGCCCAGCTGCAGCTCAGGTCCATCTGCGCCCTGGCGCACGGTGATGAGCGCGGTGCCGTCGTGGCTCAAGATGCGCACGGCTTGGCCCGGCTCGAGCTGGAGGTCCGGCACGTCTGCGGTCGGCTCGGGAGGTGGCTCCAGCTCCCGCCCGAGCGCGCCGGTGACGACCCATTGCTTCCAGCCGGTGGGCATCATCAAAATGACGCGGTCCCCTTTGCGCAACCGCAGGTGTCGCTCGGCTTGGACCCACAGCTCCACCGCTTGCTGGTCCGCCTTGAGGAAGCGCACGAACACTCGACCGGGCAGGTGGGGGTGGTGCGTGTCCAACACCTCCCCCACGATGCAGCCGGCGGCCTCCACCCCTTCGCTCGCGGCCTCTGCGACGCGACCTTCGAGCGCGGCCTCGATGACCTCTTGGAACGTCTTGCCGTCCGGCGTCCTGTTTTGCATGCGTTGCTCCTGGAGGCTCAGCCGATTTTGACCATGGGGCCGCCGATGGACACGACGCCCTTGCCGCTGACGTTGACCTGAGCGCCCGAGAGATCGGCGCTGGCCGGCGTGAGCGTGACGACCGAACCGCCGCCGTCGAGCCCGGCCTCCGTGTCGCCTTTGCCGGTCACCTTGGAGCCCTTGAGACCTACGGCGCCGCTGCTGGTCAAGCTGGCGTCCCCATCCAGCAGGAGCTGACTGCCGCCGCTCGACTGGGTGCAGGCGTTCCGGCTTCCGTGAACGTGGGCGGCGGTCGCTCGCTGGACACGCCTTGGCGTCGCACGCGTCGCGCCTGCTCGCAATCACGCCGCCGAGCACGGCCGGTTTCCCGCGGCAAGAACCACACTTACGTCGC
>JAEYWK010000068.1 GCA_023431345.1 Pseudomonadota bacterium | reverse complement strand
TACGGAAAGCCGACAGGACTATGCCGCGTCGGTAAACCCCTCCGCCGCACCTACAAGCTTGGCCGCCGTCGCTTCGCGGCCACGTCCGCGCCGATGCGGCATAACCCGGGACACGGCATAGCGAGGTTTATGCCGCGCGCGGCATAAACCTCGTTGTTGGTCAGATCCATCAGCGGATTTTTCAGAAAGCGCGTCAGCCGTCGCCACTGGCGCTGCATGTAGCGCAGCGCCTTGCCGAGATCTGACTTGGGCTCGGCCTGTCCCATCATGCCGTCCACCCAAGCTTTGAGCGCATCTACGAGCGGAGCGCTGTCGTCGCACGAGCCGCTGGGTGACGCTTTCGCCGGCGCGCTTGGACTCCGCGTCGATGTGAAATAGCTGCGCGTAAATTCGCAGACCCTCGACCGCGCGATGGTCGCCGCTCCGCACAGCGGCAACGAGCCCGCGCCGGGCGTGAGCGTTGCAGCCGCCGCGCTCGGCTCCGGCGCGTTCGACGCAGTTGTTGGTGGGCGAGCCGTCGCACATGGCGCTGGTGAGCTGGTACCCCTCGAGCAGCACCTCCAGGTGCTTGGCGTGCCCACTCTTCGCGTACATGAAGTAGGAGTAGCAGTGCGCGCCCTGCAGCAGCCACATTGCGCCGCTGCGGATGCCGAGCGGATGCTCGATGTCCAGCACGCGGGCGCTGGTCGCGTCGAGCGCCACGTACTCGGACGCCATGCACTTCTTGAAGATGTGGCGCACGATCGGATCGAAGAGGTCGATCACGCGACCGCAGCTGGCCGCCAGTGTGTTCGCGGCCAGCGGGACGTCTTCCTGCCGCGCCTTGCGTTCCATGCGCTCCCACGGGACGGCGTCCTGGTAGTGATCGACCAGCGCCTGCACCAAGAGCTCGTCGCCGAGCACGCCGCGGTCCACTACCTCGTCAGGCTTCGGAGCCGCCGCGATGTGCCCGTGGCAGTTCTGGCAGGCTACGACCTCGCGCTTGTCCTCGCGCACCACGTAGCGCGCCGGCTCCACGTCGAGCTTCTGGCAAACCTTGAAAGTCACGTGTGCGCACTCGCTGTCGCAATGCGGACAGATGCGAGCCGCGCCCATCACCAGCGCCACGTCGCCTTCGACGCGCGGCAGGTGTTCGGGAAACTTCGGGCGACCGTGCGCGTGGCGGTTCGTTTGGTCAGGCTTCTTGCGCTTCCTTTTCGGCTTCTCCTCGTCCTCGTCCTTGTTCGACGTGTCGTTGGCGCTCGGCTCCGGCGCCGCGCCCACCACGAAAGGCAGTTCGAGCTGCAGCCGATGCATCCGCTCGCTCACCGGGTGCTTGCGATTTTTCCACGCCAGCTGTCGCGACAGGTCTTGGTTCAGGTCGCGCATTCGCGTCAACAGCGCGATGATCGTCGAGACCAGCACCGCCAGCGCGCCCTCCGTCACCGCCTGCACGATGAAGTGGCGAATCCGCTTCAGATCGGGCGTCACGAAGTCGCTCGCGATCAGCTTCGCCGCGGTGCTCGACTTCATCGCCATCGCGGGTCTCAACCCCGCTCGGTAAACTTAAATTCCCAGCTCGTGATCTTTTTTCTCTGCCCCCGGGCGCGGCGACTTCGGTCGCCAACGCGCTCGCCGCGTCGCCCCCCGCAGATCCAGGCCCTCGAGCACGAGCAGCAACTCCGCGGCTTCCAGCGCCACGTGGCCCGTCTCACTCTGCCAAGGTACGCGAAAATGGCCTTGCTCTAAACGTTTTGTCGTGAGCACGTACCCGTCGCGATCCCAATACAGGACGCGCACAATGTCCGCGCGCTTCGTGAAAAAGACAAACAAAGTCCCCGACAGCGGGTCCATCAAAAACTGCGAACGCACCAGCGCGCTCAGCCCGTTGATCCCCTTGCGCCCATCCACCCGGCTCGTCGCCAGCAGCAGCCGCGCCCCAGGCGGGAGTGTCAACATGCGCGCGCTCGGCGCGCAATCGCCACCACAAGCTGCGCCAGCTCCTCCACGCCAAGCAAGCCGACGCGGATCGTCACACCCTGATGCTCCACCTCCACTCCGTGCTGGCTCGGCAACGGCACCCCAACGAAGTCGACGCCATCGGTCGGGCGCTTTTCAAGCCGGTCCGCCCAGTACGGCAACCGCGTCGGTGAAATGCCTTTCTTGGTCGCGAAAGCCGTGGCGCTCAGCCCCGACTCTCGAAACTCACGCAGCGCCTCGCGCGCTTCCGCCTCCGTCCAACGTTTCGCTCGCGCGCTCCCCGACTTCTCGCTTTGATCTGACATCGCTCCTCGCCGCCAGTCTAGGTGGCGGGCCCGACGTCAAGCGCACGCCGTTCGCGGATGGGCTACCCTGCTGCCACCGCTCGCGCTTCGTGTCGCCCCCGGGCAGATGGGCGAGCTGTCGCAAGGCTTCACCTTCGAGCTTGCGCGCGACACTACGAGCGTTGAGCAATCGGCGCAGGGCTGGGTTGGGAATGATCTCGTCATTTGGCACCGGCTTGACGCCGCGTCCGTCGAGTTGGTTGATACCGAGGCGCTCGACGCCGTACTTGAACTGATTTTCTTGCATGGCCCAACGCGCCAAGAGGGCCTTGATCATGTCTTCGGCGGCGGCCTCCGAGATGCCGACGATGTTGACTTGCTCGCCTTCTTGGGTGAGCAGGCAGATGCGCCGCACACGACCACGAGCGCGACCGAGATTCTTGTCGTGCTTTTCGCAGTAGCGAAAGACCTCACCAGCGATTATCAGCTCGCGGTCGAACTCCCTCGTGAGGAGTCGAGCGTAGGGGCCTCGCTCATACGTGACGAACTCGATGCCGGCGTTGCGCAGCGCCGCCATCTCGCTCGGGAACGCGCCAGCGCGATCGAACGCGAGCGCGACTTTCGTTGCTGCAGCGCCCGCGTGGTCGAGCGCCTCGCGCAGCAAACGCGCGATGGGACGCAGTCGCTCGGTCATCGGCTCATGCGAGGGACTGGGGAAGCGGAGCAACGGGCGCCCATCCTGATCGTGGACCCAGTAGTCGCTGGTCCCTGGCAGCACGCGCTTGTCCTGCATACGCCAGCCTTTGCGCACGACCTGTTTGCCGGTGTACGGCCGCATGTGATTGTCGACGTAGAACCAGGCCCGAGCATCCTGCTCTCGCTGCGCTTGCTCGATGAGGCCGAAGGAAGTGGCCAAGTGCAGTGGTTGCCCTCGCACGGCGGCGAAGCGACCGAGAACACCGCGCACCCAGGACTCGGAAGGCACCGAAGAAAGCAGCCGCAGCAAGGTCTTGGCGCTCGGCGTGGCCACTCGGCGCACGCCCTCGATGCATTTCTGGCCGATGACCAGAGCGATCACGGCAGCGTCGAGCGCGACCCGCAGCGCTGTCTTGCCCAGGTAACGGCGATCCACTTCACCTTGGTCGACGGCGTCCTTCCTGAACGTTTCGGCGCAGCGGTACAGACCGAAGGCTTGGAGCAGCGCGAGTACGATGAACGTGGCGGCATGCTGGACGTATTGCTTCGACGCACCGATGATGAGATCGGTCGATGCTTCCTTGGTATCATGCAGCGATGGGCCACTGACGAGGCCTTGACTTGGCGATGTCAACAACTCGTCGGCGGCATCAACCGCTGCGTCGTTGCCTGGGGCGACCGGCGACTCTGGCTCAAAGTTCTCGGTCGGGCTCGATGCAAGAACGAGCGTGAGCTCAAGCTCAGGCTGTGCCGCTGGGGCCGCTACAGGCATCTCGGCGGCGAGCGCGGCGCTGACACTTTCCGAGTCTCCTGGTCGAGCGCGCGTCAGCCCCCATGCTTTGCGCGTCCGACCCACCATGGTCCGACTGATCTTGGCCTTGATCTTGGCATGCGCGACGTCGATCGTGGCTCCGACGTCGAACAGCTCGTACAGCTTACGCCGCAGCGCAGGTGTCACCACCCGCTCGCGACCGCCCTTCTTGATCTCCATCGCAGCGGCGAGTCCGCCGGCTTCGTACTTCTTCTGCAGCTTGCGCAACTGCTCCCGGCTCAGCTCGAAGGCTTCGACCAGACGGCCCAAGTGAACCGTCGGGTCTTCGCTCAGCTTGAGCAGGATCGCGTTGCGAGTGGACTTGTCCGTGACGTCGTACGAACTGACCAGCAAGCCTCCCACGAACACACAGCGTCGGGGACCATCGACAAGCACACAACCCTGGGCTGAAAAGTAGTGATACTTTTCAGCGCCTGCCGCTTCCGTGACTGCAAAAGCCATCTGCGCCATGGCTGTACGACGGCGGGCGACCGGAAAAAATTCACTCCGCGATGGAGCTGTGGTCATCCTCGAAATTGCCGGGAATCACGCCGCTCCAGCTCCGCCGCTATGAACTCTGGGTATCCGCAGCGCGGACCCCGTTCTTCCGTGCCTGATCGCGAGTCGGCAAACTCGGCGTAATGACCAAGACCGACACGAAGTGGCTTGAGCGGATTCGGCAGTGGAAGGAGAGCGGCAAGACGGCCGAAGAGTTCACCATCGGGCAGCCGTTCAAGGCTTCCACGTTGAAGTGGCGCGCGGCGGAGCTACGGCGCACCGCCGAGGGCGGCACGCGGTATGGCAAGGGGGTCGCTGTCGACGGACCGCTCCGCTTGACGCGAGTCATGCCCGTGACGCGGTCACGCGACAAGGCAGCGGTGCCGAGCAGCGGCGTCACGATCGAGGTGTCTGGCGCCCGGATCGCTCTATCGCGGGGCTTCGATGCTGCGCTGCTGGTTGAGGTCGTTCGTGCACTGGAGCCGCTGCGATGATTCCGAGCGGCGTTCAGGTGTTCGTGGCGCTCGAGCCCGTCGACATGCGCTGGTCTTTTGATCGGTTGGCAGGTGCGGCACTCGAGCGCGTCGGCTACGATGCGCGCAGCGGCGCCCTGTTCATCTACTTTGGCAAGCGGCGTGACGCCGTAAAGATTCTGTTCTTCGACGGCTCAGGGATGTGTTTGTTCTACAAAAGGCTCGATTCTGGGACTTTTCGTGTGCCCGAGCCGCCGACGCCCGGCGCGCGGCATGTTGAGTTCGACGAGAGCTTGCTCGACGCGCTGCTTGACGGTGTCGATCTCGGCGAAGCGCCGAAGTCCCAGCGTCGTTCGCGGCGCGTGCACTGACGCCTGTAACCTACCTTCTCGCTCGACAACCTGGGTCGTGCTCAGGTAGAGCGTTGCTACGTGAGCGTCGCGGAGCCTGACTCATCTCACACGCGCGTCCAAGAGCTTGAAGCTCTCGTCGCCAGGATGCGCGACGAGCTTGCTGCCAGCAACGAGCGGCTGGCTGGGGTCGTCGGCGAGCGTGACAACTTGCGGCGCGCGTACCGCCAGTTGATGGAGCAGTTCGAGCTGCTGCGCCGCCGCATCTTCATCGCCAAGGCCGAGCGCGTCGATGCCACGCAGCTCGAGCTGCAGTTCGAGAAGACCAAGCAGAAGCTCGACGCCCTCGCCAAGAGGCTGGCCAGCGACGCCGCGGCGGGCGACACCAGCGACGCAACGGCCGACGCTGCGAAGGCCAATGACCCGGTGGGGTCGCGACCGTCGGGCAAGCCGCCAAAGAAAGCGAATTCCACGCCCAAAGGCCGCAGAAACCTGGCTCACGCGGACCATCTGCCCCAGCGTCGCATCGAGATTCGTGACCCCGAGCTCGAGGCCAGTGGCGCCACGTTCGTCGATTGGGAGCTCTCCTACAAGCTCGGCTATCAACGGCCCTCCGAGGTGCGCGTCGTGATCGCCCGCGCCAAGTACAAGGTCGCCAAGGCCGAGCCGCTGCCGGACGACGCAACCGTGATCGAGCAGGACGGCTCGCGCTTCACGATCGTGACGGCGCCTCTGCCGCGTCTGCTCATCCGCCGCGGGCGCTCGCCCCCAGCATGCTCGCGCGCGTCATTATTAGAAGTTCCGCTTCGGGCTTCCGTTCTTCCGCCAGGAGGAGCTGCTCGAGTCCGACGGCATCGCGCTCGACCGCGGCACGATGAGCCGTTCGAGTGAGGAGATTGGCGCGTGCCTCGGCGCGATCGTGCTCGCCTGCGCGGACGACGCCAGAAAGCATGCCTTCTGCCTCTCGACCGATGCCACCGGAATCGCGATCCGCCCGGAGCCACTTCCAGATGGCAGGCGGCAACCGTGTCGCAGGGGACACTTTTTTGTCGTTCTTGCCGACAAAAAGCACGTCTTCTTCGAGTTCCAGGCCAAGCACACCAGCGCCGTCGTCTGCGAAATGTTCCGCGGCTTCTCCGGCTACATCCAAGCCGACGCTCACGCCATCTACGACGCGCTGTTCCGCGGCGACGCGGTCGACGAGACGAGCGACGCGCCCACCGAGGTCGCTTGCTGGAGCCACGTCAGGCGGCGCTTCTGGGAGGCAGCCGTCTCCGGCTTCGCTATCGGTCGCGAAGGCCTGCTCCGAATTCGCCACCTCTATCAGCTCGACCAAGACTGGGTTGACCTGCCGCCCGCCACGCGACTCCAAAAGCGCAAGACCGTCCTTGCTCCCCTCGTCGACGAATTCTTCGAGTGGGTCCGTGCTCAAGACGACCCCTCGAGCCAAGTGCGCAGCCTCGTCAAAAAGGCACTCGGCTACGCGGACCGGCAAGAGCGCGCTCTGCGCCGTTTCCTCGACGACGGGCGCCTGCGCATGGACAACAATTTGAGCGAAAATGCGCTCAGGACCATCGCCACAGGCCGAAAAGCCTTCCTTTTCTTCGGCTCCGACGACACTGCCGAGGCTGCCGCCAACCTCTACTCCCTCATCGCGAGCTGCAAGCTCCACGGCCTCGATCCCGAGCACTACCTCGCCGACGTGATCCGCATCATGCCCTACTGGCCGCGCGATCGCTTCCTCGAGCTCGCCCCCGCTTACTGGGCTCAGACTCGCGCCCGACTCGACCCGAAAGAGCTCGAAGCTGAGCTGGGCCACGTCACCGTCCCGCCGATCCTTGCGGACACGGCCGAGCAAGCGACGGCGAGCTGAACCAGCAGACTGCGTCACCCCGCGACTATCGCGTCAGGTGACCGTCCCTTCAAGAACGGGGTCGGCGCTCCGGATACAACTCTGGAGCACCCAACCCTCGCCGACGACTTCGCTAGGGCGCGCGACGACGGCCCGGTCCTCACGCTGGCCCACACCATCTGTCGCCGCGCCGCCGCCCTCGAGCAAGCCCTACGCCGCTACCGGCTAGCCGTACGTGATGCCGTGGCCCCCGCGCGCAGCTGCGACCCTGACGACGACTTGCCCTTCTGAGGTAGCGCCGATGAGGCGACGTGCGGGCGCACCGCGGGACCGCTGGGTCACGATCGCGCCGCACCCATCGCGCTAGGCGCCAATGACGGCGGTCTCATCAGCGCCGGGGAATGGATCACTGTTAGGGCGCCGCTGAAGCTCTGGCAGGCAGTGGACACTGCGCTTGCCTCCGGGCTGCCGCCTCCAGCCGCTGCTCAACTGAAAAAAAATGCGTATTCCGCTGCATTCGATCAGCCGTTCCGGGCGCATCCGATCAGGATTCCGCGCATCCGATCAGGAATCGGAGCGAAGCGACGAGTACGGGGGCTGGGTCAGGCGGCGGGTTGGGTCTCGGG
>JAEYWK010000227.1 GCA_023431345.1 Pseudomonadota bacterium | reverse complement strand
GCTGGAAGGTCCGCGCCGGCGGCTCGTCGCCATTCCCGGCACCGTGCCCGAGCCCTGGAACCTGCCGCGCGGCTGCGCCTTCGCACCGCGCTGCGGCGAAGCGGAGGAAAGCTGCCACCGCACGATGCCGCCGAATGTCTCGGTCGACCGCGACGAACGCGTGCTGTGTTTCCATGCGCGCTACCATGTCGATCCGGTGCATCCGGCACCGGCTGACCCGGCACCGGTCGCGCATGTCGCCGCCAGTGGCCATGCCGTTGCGGTGATCGCGCGATGAGCCGCCCTTTGCTGGAAGCGCGCAACATCGCGCGGCATTTCACGGTGCGCCAGGCCAGTAATTTCCTGGGCGGTGTCGGTCCCTTTGGCCGCAAGGGCCTGCTCAAGGCGGTCGATGGCGTCACGCTTAGTGTCATGCCCGGCCGCACGCTCGGCCTGGTCGGCGAGTCGGGCTGCGGCAAGTCCACCACCGGCCGGCTGCTGCTCGGCCTGATGGCGCCGAGCGCCGGCGAGGTGCAGTTCGATGGCCAGCCGCTGGCCAGGGCCGGAACGAATGAGTGGCGCCAGCAGCGCCAGATGATGCAGATGGTCTATCAGGACCCGCTCGGGGCGCTGGATCGCCGGCTCACCGTCGGTCGCCAGATCGGCGAGCCGCTGGAGATCCATCATCCGGAGCTGACGACCGCGCAGCGCAGCGAAAGGGTCACGGCTGAAATGGCTGCCGTCGGTCTGCAGCCGCATCATGCCGAGCGCTATCCGCACGAACTCTCCGGCGGTCAGCGCCAGCGCGTGGTGCTGGCGCGTGCGCTGATCCTGCAGCCCAAATTACTGGTCTGCGACGAACCGATCTCGGCGCTCGATGTCTCGATCCAGGCCCAGGTGGTCAATCTTCTGCTGGACCTGCAGCAGAATCTCAACCTCGCCTATGTCTTCATCAGCCACGATCTGAAAGTGGTGCGCCAGATCAGCCACGAGGTGGCGGTGATGTATCTCGGCCGCATCGTCGAATACGGCGAGGCCGAGAGCCTGTTCCGCGCTCCGCAGCATCCCTATACGCAGGCGCTGCTGGCGGCGATCCCCTCGGTCGCGCGTCATGGCGGGGCGCAGACGGCGCCGATCCAGGGCGATCCGCCGGATCCGGCCAATCCGCCGAGCGGCTGTGCTTTCCGCACGCGCTGCCCGCGCGCCACGGCTTTGTGCGCCGAAGCCGCACCGGCTCTGCAAGTCCTGCCCGATGGCCGGCAGGTCGCCTGCCACTTCGTCACGCCCGATACCGTTCGCCCAGAAACGCCCCGCGCCGCCTGAGACCGCCATGCTGTCCTTCATCGCTTCCCGTCTGGCCCGCGCCGCTCTCACCATCGTCTTCGTCGTCACCTTCGCTTTCGTGGTGTTGCGGCTGTCGGGCGACCCTGCGCTGCTGATCATGTCGGTCGACGCGCCGCCCGAGGCGATCGCCGCCTTCCGCAAGGCCTGGGGTCTGGATGAACCGATCTGGCAGCAGTATCTCGCCTATGCCGCCAAGGCACTGACCGGCGATTTCGGCAATTCGATGCGCGACGGTCGCCCGGCCATCGACCTGGTGCTGGAACGCGTACCGATGACGCTCGCGATCACGCTGCCAGCCTTCATGATCAAATTATGCCTGGGGATTCCCGCCGGCATTTTTGCCGCCCTCTATCGCAACTCGGCGCTCGATCGCCTGACCATGATGATCTCGGTGGCCGGCTTCACCGTGCCGAGCTTCGTGCTGGCCCTGATCCTGGTGCTGGTGTTTTCGGTGCAGCTCGGCTGGTTGCCCTCCAGCGGCAACGACCACTGGCAGTCGGCCATCCTGCCGATCGTCACGCTCGGCCTTTCGGGCGCGGCGATCCTGGCGCGCTTTACCCGCTCGGCGATGCTCGAAGTGCTCGGTCAGCCCTATATCCGCACGGCATCCGCGAAAGGCGTGCCGTGGCACCGCGTGGTGCGCGGCCATGCCCTGCCCAATGCCGCGATCCCCACCGTCACCATCGTCGGCTTCATGATCGGCAGCCTGATCGCCGGTGCGGTCGTTGTGGAGAGCGTCTTCGCCTGGCCCGGCGTCGGCCGTCTGCTGGTGTCTGCGGTGTCGAACCGCGATCTCGCCGTGGTGCAGGCCGTGCTGCTCGCCATCGCGCTCTCGATGGTGGCGGCCAATCTCGCCGTCGATATCGCCTATGGCTGGCTCGATCCGCGCCTGCGCCGCGGCCGCGCACAGAATTGAGGGCGGGGACATGACCGATATCGCCAGCCAGCTGCCTGCCGATACCGCGCGCGCCGATCGCCTGGCCGGGGTGAGACGTTTCCTGGCGTCCTGGCCGCCGGGCGTGCTGCTGGCGCTGGCCTGGATCGCGCTGATGCTGGTGCTGGCGCTCGGCGCCGACCAGCTGGCGCCCTACAGCTTCACGGCTTTCGATCTCAAGGCACGGCTGCAGCCGCCGATCGCCATGGGCGGCGCCTTCAACCATGCACTGGGCACCGACGAACTCGGCCGCGATGTGCTGTCGCGACTGATCATGTCGATCCGCATGAGTATCCTGATTGCCTTCTTCGGCACGCTGATCGCAGCGACCATGGGTACGCTGCTCGGTCTGATGGCGGCGCATTTCCGCGGCAAGGTCGAAGCCGTCATCCTGGTGATGATCGATTTCCAGGCCAGCATGCCCTTCATGATCATCGCGCTGTCGGTGCTCGCCTTCTTCGGCAATTCGATTGTGCTCTTCGTGGTGCTGATGGGCTTCCACAGCTGGGAGCGCTATGCCCGCATTTCGCGCGGCCTGGCATTGTCGGCCAACGAACAGGGCTATGCCTCCGCCGTGCGCCAGCTCGGTGCCGGTTCCGGTCGCATCTATGGCCGGCATGTGCTGCCCAATATCGCCTCCACGCTGATCGTGTCGATGACGCTGACCTTCCCCGAGATCATCCTGCTCGAAAGCGGGCTGTCCTTCCTCGGGCTGGGCGTGCAGCCGCCGCTGACCTCGCTCGGCAACATGGTCGGTTATGGCCGCGAATATATCACCCGTGCGCCCTGGATCATGCTGGCGCCCAGCGCCGTGATCGTGCTCACCACCCTCTCGATCAGCATGCTGGGCGACTGGCTGCGCGACCGTCTAGACCCGACCCTGCGTTAAGAGAGAAGAAAAATGTCCGACAAGGCCCGCAAGAACATCCTGCTCATCGTCGTCGACCAGTGGCGCGGCGATATCCTATCGCATCTCGGCACGCCGGGCCTGAAGACGCCCAATCTCGACATGCTCTGCCGCGAGGGCGTCACCTTCCGCAACCACTTCACCACCGCGGTGCCCTGCGGTCCGGCGCGCGCCTCGCTGCTCACCGGCCTGTATCAGATGACGCATCGTGCGGTGCAGAACACGATTCCGCTCGATTCCCGCTTCACCAATCTGGGCCATGAACTGCGCCGTAACGGCTACGACCCGGCCCTGATCGGCTATACGACCACCACGCCGGATCCGCGCACGACAGGGCCGAACGATCCGCGCTTCTTCGTGCTGGGCGATATCATGGACGGCTTCCGTCCGGTCGGCGCCTTTGAGCCCTACAAGGAAGCCTATTTCGCCTGGATGGCCTCGAAGGGCCACAATCTGCCGGCCAATCCCGAGGATGTCTGGCGTCCCGTCGAAGGGAAGCCGGGTGCGACGGCCGCGGCGGCCTCGCTGCCGAAGGAACTGTCGGACACCGCCTGGTTCACCGAGCGCGCGCTGACCTATCTGAACGGTGCCAGCAACCGCAACTGGTTCCTGCATCTGGGCTACTACCGGCCGCATCCGCCCTTCATCGCGCCCGAACCCTACAACTCGATGTACGATCCGGCCGAGATGGCGCCGCCGGTGCGGCATGCCACGGTGGCGGAGGCCGCAGCGTCGCATCCGCTGCATAAATTCTACATCGATCATATCAACCAGCGCGGCTTCTTCCAGGGCGCCGATGCGCTCGGGTCGGCGATGAGCGACGACGAGGTGCGCCAGATGCGCGCTACCTATTTCGGCCTGATCACCGAGATCGACGACCATCTTGGCCGTGTCTTCCAGTTCCTGAAAGATAGCGGGCAGTGGGACGACACGCTGATCGTCTTCACCTGCGACCATGGCGAACAGCTCGGCGACCATTACCTGCTCGGCAAGCTGGCCTATTTCGACGGCAGCTTCCGCATCCCGATGGTGATCCGCAATCCGGATCGCGCCGCCGAATCGACCCGTGGCCAGATCGTCGACCGCTATACCGAGACGGTCGATACCATGCCGACGATCCTCGAATGGATCGGCGCCGAGATTCCGCGGCAGTGCGACGGCCGCTCGCTGCTGGATTTCACCTATGGCGCCACGCCGCCGAACTGGCGCACCGAGGTGCATTACGAATTCGACTTCCGCGACATCTTCTATTCCAAGCCGGAGGGCGTGCTGGGTACGGCGATGGACGAGAGCTCGCTGGCCGTGGTGCAGGACGACGACTATAAATATGTCCATTTCGCCGCGCTGCCGCCGCTGTTCTTCGACCTGAAAGCCGATCCGGGCCAGCTCAACAATCTGGCCAACGATCCGGCCCATGCGCCGAAGATCATGGAATATGCCCAGAAGATGCTGAACTGGCGGCTGGCCCATGCCGACAAGACACTGACCGGCTATCGCGCCAGTCCGCACGGCCTGGAGACGCGACGCTAGATCTTGAGGGCGCGGTCCCAGCTGGGCGCGTCGCCGTAGATCGCGCGCAGATGGTCGATGAAGGCGCGCACGCCGGCCGGCACGAAGTTGGTCGCCGGATGCACGGCGAAGATGCTGACATCGGCCGCGCCGGGGT
>JAEYWK010000021.1 GCA_023431345.1 Pseudomonadota bacterium | reverse complement strand
CCTTGTAAAGCATTCAAGTAAATAGTAATTAACTAATTAAGCAACTTATAAACATGCAAATCAAAATTAGCTATATTTACATAGCGGAGTTGTGCAACAAGCACAATGCATATATTTTATTGGGGTTGAATCGCTAATTTTAAAGTAATTACACTAAATTAGCTTCGTAACGTGGGATAATGACTTGCTCCGAATTCCCCCAACAAAACATATGCGAAACGTTGTGCACAATAGAAAAATGAAAATACTCACTTCAATTTTTTTATTAATATCATTAATGACCAATGCTCAGGAAGGCATTTGGAAAAAATATTATATTAATAATGGACTCTGTTCAGAATCTCTGAAATTGTATATGGATTCAACATATTTCTACGAGACTGGCTGTGAAGAACGTTCTTATATCAATATTGGTAGATGGACTATTTTTAATGATACAATTCAACTTAAACCAATAGACACACTGAACTTTAATTGTTTGATGTCTATCACACAGGATACGAATATTTACAAGGATTCCATAATTTTAAGAGTGATTGATATAAATGATCAACCAATCAAAGGATTTGATGTGATATATGTGCCATCGACTATCGAGTATAAACTGATTAATGATCCTGGAGAATATACTTTTGTTGAGAAGAATAAGAAAGATATTACATTAAAATCGATTGAAACTGACGATAAAGGATTGGCAAAATTAAAAGGATCTGAAAGTGGTTCAGTTTTATTGGTGGATTTAACGCAGATTTTTGGCAAGAATTTGGTTATTAAAAAGGAGCTGTTCAAATCCCACTCAATTACGATTAAATTAAATTTAAGACAAGATGCATTTCTTTACCATAGAATAAAATGGATAGATTTAAAGTTTTTGCAACTTGAGAATTCACCGGATGAATTAACATTTATAAAAGAATAACAGTGCACACACAGTGCATATATTTTGGGGGTTGAGTCGCTAATTTCAAAGTAATTACACTAAATTAGCTTTGTAACGTGGGATAATGAATTGCTTCGAAATCCCCCAACAAAACATATGCGAAACGTTAGCAATTATTAATAAACAATACAAGATGAGAAAGATTATTATTTTAACGATGCTACACATAATGACATCGACAGGATTTTCACAAAACTTAAATTCCATGAATTGGTTTAATGAACCTGCCTCGTGGAAGGTGTCGGAGAATAAATTAGAAATGTTTGTAACCCCGAAATCTGACTATTGGCGTGAAACACACTATGGATTTACAGTAGATGATGGTCCATTTTATTATACTATAAGAGGTGGAGAGTTTGAAGCAATCCTAAAAATAACAGGAGAATATAAGACACGCTATGACCAAATGGGAATGATGCTACGCATTGACGAAAAGCATTGGATAAAAACCGGAATAGAATATGTTGATGGTAAATACAACTACAGTACAGTTGTTACCGACAACAAAAGTAGTTGGAGTGTTATTCAATTATCCGAACAACCAAAGTCGGTATGGATTAAAGTTATCAGACGATTAGATGCAGTTGAAATATTTTATTCTTTAGATGGAAAGAATTATACAATGAGCAATTTGAGCTATCTTGAAAGCAATGTTCCAGTAAAGGTTGGAATGATGGCTGCAAGTCCTGATGGAGATGGTTTCAAAGCTATCTTTGAAGAGTTTAATATCAAACATTTACCGGACATGAAAAGATTAGAATGGTTAAAAAGAAATAAAGAATAACAATTGCTAACACGCGGTATAGCCAATAAGGGTTTCAGTGGTATGCGAAGCTCATCACCCGCATCAATGTCTAGTCTCGGTTGATTGGAACGTCGCTCCGCAATCCCTTACTGGCCATACCGCCAACGTTAGCAACAAGCAAGCAAAAAAATGAAGACTTTAATAATAACAAATATTATCTTGATATCTTTAATTTCAAAAATTCACTGTCAAGATTTTAAAACTTATGACTACTTTGATTCAGTATATGTTAATGGATTTCATAATTCAAAATCTCAATTACAAGATTTATATAAGATCTTTGGATCACCAATTTCAAAGTATGTTCCAGATTATGAAATGTGTGGAGATGGTTTTGATACTGTTTTTTACTATAATGGAATTACATTTTATTATTTAAATTGGAATAAACGAAATATAAAAACCAGTCTATCTGATTATATATGGTTTAATAATATCTATTTAAGAAAAGGACTAATTGTAAATGTCGGGAAGATTGAATTAACCGATAAAACTAAAATCGATAAAATTGCTAAGATTTACCCGAACAGTTTTAAAAATCGAATTGTAAAAGATAATGAAGTTGTCATGAAAATCTCTGCCTGTATAGACTGCCAAGATGAATCTTATTTTGAGTTATATTTTATTGATAAAAAGCTGATAAGAATTACTTATTATTCTGCAGATTGTTAAAATGAAAAATGCCAGTTGCCAACACTGTTCTAAGGCTAACCGCCCACAATTATTTCTACCATAATATCGTTCCTACGGAACTTTACTTAATTACCTTCTTCATATTAATAGCTTATATACCTTAGCTTGACGGTTATGAGCGTCCCGCTACGATTGTTCTTGTTGGCTTCCAGCCGGAAAATCAGAACAATGATAAAATCAGCCAATAATTCGACATAGCGGGACCCTCTGCCGAGCTTCCGGATGTGGTATTTAAAGTTAAAACTTATTTTACTTCAAAAACCGTTTTTCCCACCAATGGATTTCCGTCCTCGGTAATTCCCTCTGCCGATACTCTTATTGTACTTATATTATCAGCATTAAAAAAGGAACAGGAGGCATTGCCCTCACTGTCAGTAATCAGGTTGGGTTCCCAAAAAATGGTGGATCTGAAATCGGGTCTGGAATTTTCTGGTGAAGGAATATCGTAACGGGGAGCGTAAAAGGTGCGAGCCTGGTA
>JAEYWK010000005.1 GCA_023431345.1 Pseudomonadota bacterium | reverse complement strand
TATTCAGGTTAATACTGTGCAGAATGCGGTAAACGCTTCTCAAAGACAACTGGAACTGGCAACAAATATGCTGAGGCTTCAAATGGGAACCGACATTAACACTGAACTGGTTTTAAGTGAAGATCTTGAAAAAGTTCTCAATCAGACTAATGCAGAAAGTGCCTTGTCGCAGTCATTGAAACTGGAGAACAATCTGGATTTCCGGATGATGGACCAGCAGGTCGGGATCAGCAAGAAGATGGTTGACCTCAGGAAATCAGCTGCATTGCCAAGTATAGCAGGATATTATTCTTATACCTATAAGATCATGAAGCCCAATTTTGATATGTCGCCCGCTAATGTTGTTGGGTTGCAGATGAACATCCCCGTGTTCTCAAGCGGACTCAGGAGTGCACAGACCAAACAGGCTTTCATTGACCTGAAAACCATGCAGAACCAGCGGGAACTGGTAAGCGATCAGCTTAGGCTTCAGGAAAAACAGCTTAGGTTTAACCTCATCAATGCGATGGAAACATTCAATAACCAGAAATCGAATATTGAAGTTTCGCGAAGGGTATACAGCAGTCTTAAATTTAAATATGAGCAGGGTGTCATTTCGGGACTTGACCTGATAACAGCGGATAACAACTATGTAAAGGCTGAAACTGACTATATCAGTGCTGCCCTCCAGCTATTGGATGCAAGATTGCAATTAGAGAAAATTTATGCAACAGCCAATTAATCACAATAAAACCATTATTAAACAATGAAAAAACTTTTTTATACCGTTATAGTATTGGCTATTACGGTTGCCTCCTGTAATAAGGATGAAAAGAAAACTACCACAGCTGCCACAGAAGAGAAGGTAGAAATGGTAAAAGTAGTACAATTGAATACCCAAACAGTTTCACATACCGTTGAATATCAATCTACACTTCAGCCATTTGAGGAAATCCACCTTGCTCCTGCCACCCCGGGCAGAATAGATATGATTAGCGTAGAAGCCGGTGACCGTATTTCAAAAGGTCAATTACTCGTTCAGATGGACCGTACACAACTGCATCAGGCTGAGATTCAGTTAAAGAACCTTGCCACTGACTTCAAGCGTTTTGATACACTTCAAAAAGTTGGCAGTATGGCTCAGCAACAATACGACCAGTTTATGACCCAATATGAGATTGCCAAGTCGAATGTGGAATTCCTAAGAGAAAACACACGCTTAGTGGCACCTTTCAATGGTATCGTTTCTGGAAAGTATTTTGAGGCAGGTGAAATGTATGCATCCATGCCAAACACCGCTGCTGGCAAGGCTGCCATCCTCTCATTAGTTCAAATCGATAAACTGAAAGCGATGGTTTCGATAACTGAGAACTTCTTCCCGCTTATTAAGAATGGGATGCCTGCAACAGTGACTTCAGATATTTATCCCGGTAAGGTGTTCAACGGTCGCGTAACTCTTGTATATCCAACCATTAATCCAACAAGCCGCACTTTCCAGGTTGAGATTACCATAGATAACCAGGCCGGAATGCTTCGTCCGGGTATGTTTGGCAGGGTTACATTGAGTCCCGGTGAAACTGAGGCTAACTTGCTTCCCGCACTTGCTGTGCTCAAAATGCAGGGATCGAACGAAAGATACCTCTTTGTAGAAAAAGGAGGTATTGCAAAGCGTGTTTCTGTGAAAATGGGTCAACGCTATAATGATAATGTGGAAGTGATATCTGATAAAATACAGAAAGGTGATAATGTTATCATCAGCGGACAGGCACGTTTGCTGGATGGCATGAAAGTCCAGGTAGTCAAGTAACCACCGTAACAGCTAAATAAATTCATTAACTGAAAAGAATTTTTGACACATGAGTATATATAAAAGTTCAGTCAATAAGCCCATTACCGTCTTGATGCTCTTCGTGGGTGTTATGGTAATAGGGATTTATTCGCTGATGAAGATGCCGGTGGACCTCTATCCTGAGATAGAACCTCCCATAATATCCGTAATGACTACCTACCCGGGTGCCAATGCTGCTGATGTTGAGACCAATATCACCAAGAAGCTGGAAGATGCACTCAATTCAATTGATAACCTTGATCAGATCACCTCAACATCTACCGATAATTTGTCGGTGGTGATGCTTCAGTTCGAATGGGAATCAAATCTTGATGAAGCGGCAAATGATATCAGGAATGTGATCGACCAGACTATAGATTACCTACCTGATGGAGTTGACCGCCCAACGATCTTCAAATTCAGTACCAATATGATGCCAATCCTTTTCTACGCTGTTACAGCAGATGAAAGTTATGCCGGATTGGAGAAATTACTGGACGAAAAGATGGTAAATCCATTGAACCGTGTTGACGGTGTTGGATCAGTTGCCATGATGGGTGCACCTAAGAGAGTGATTTATGTAGATGCAGATCCCAATAAATTAGATGCATATAACCTTACAATTGAGCAGATCGGCAGTGTGATAGGCACTGAGAATATGAACATGCCTTCGGGTAATGTGAAGATGGGTCTGATGGATTATCAGCTCAGGATACAGGGTGAATTTAAAGATAGTGAGAGGATTAGCAACCTTGTTGTGGGTAATTATGGCGGCAATGCTATTTACCTGAGAGACGTTGCCTCTGTGAAGGATTCACTCAAGGATGTATCACTGGATGAGAAAATTAACGGAAGGACAGGGTTACGCTTTTTCGTGATGAAGCAATCCGGCGCCAACACGGTTAAGGTTGCCAAGGATATAAAAGCAAACCTTGAGCTCCTGAAGAAAGACCTTCCACCTGATGTAAAGATTGAAGAGATCTTCGATTCTTCCGACTTTATCAAAGGATCAATAAATAACCTTTCCGAAACCCTGATGTGGGCATTCATTTTCGTGGTGCTGGTAGTGATCGCTTTTCTGGGGCGCTGGCGCTCAACGTTTATCATTATACTCACGATTCCTATTTCATTGATATGTGCGTTTATTTATCTTTTTGCTACAGGAAACTC
>JAEYWK010000199.1 GCA_023431345.1 Pseudomonadota bacterium | reverse complement strand
GAGCAAGACGGCGCTGTGACCCGCGCTGTCGGCGCGTTCCGTGGCGCTGGCACAGGGCGTGGCGACGAGCGCCCACACGCCGGGTTGACCCGCTTCGACGCGCGCCTTGAGCTCGAGCTCTGCGCTGCTCGAGCGAGCTTGCTCGGTGGCTGCGTCGAGGGCGGCCGGGCTGAGCGCGCCCTCGGGGGTCGAGAGCGCCACGAGCTCGGCGTCGAGTGCGTTCGGCGCCGGCGCGGTGAGAGCGCGGTACGCGGCCGCCCGCGCGGCGATTCGCGGGTCAGCGGCAGAAATGGCGGTATTTTCGAGCCGCTGCGCGTCGCGCGACGAGGCCAGCGCCCGCCGCGCTTCTTCTTGCATCAGCGCTATCGCGAAGCCGAGCCGGCGTGCGTCGGGCAGGGGCGAAGCATCGACGTCACTGTCGATGCGCAAGCATGCCCCGAGGGGGTGCGCGGTCGCGACGACTCGACGCAGCCGCAGCCCGCTTCCCAGCGCGGCCAGGCGCATGCCCAGCGCTTGCTTCACCGCGCCGAGCGTGCTCGCGGCGCCGAGCGCGCGGTTCGGATCCGCCACGCTGAACGCGACGCTGAGGGTGGGGCGCTCTGCCTTGTCGACTTGCGTGGCGCTGCGTTCGGGCAGCGTGGAGCGAACGCGACCGAGCTCAGGCCAATCTGGCCCGGCCGCGAGCGCATCGGCGACCGCGGCGGTAGCGCGCACGGTGCCTACGCAGCCGAACGCGCTGCGGTCGCGCGCGAAGGAGGCGATGCGTTCGCGCTCGATCTCGGAGAGGTCGCCCACGCGGCCTCGGCTGTCGAGCTCCGCGGAGCAGGCGGCGACGGCGCTAGGCGCGGCCTCGGGTACGACCTTACCGGCGCCCGGTAGCTCGCTTTCACTGACCGGTTGCGTGAGCGCTTGGAGCAGGCTGGCGACGGCAGTGCGGGCGCGGTCCGGCGTGGCCGCGAGCAAGACCAGCTCGAAGCCGAGGCCATGGGCGACGAGCTGCGTCTCGTAGCCGGCCCGCTTCAGGCGCTGAGCGAGCACTTCACCCCAAGTGGCGTGCAGCGCCGCTGAGCCAGAGGCCAGCGAGGACAGCGCGATGGCCGTCTCCGGATCCCCCTCGCGCTCGATGATGGAAAGCGGTGGTCGATCGGCGAGGGAGCGCTCTTCGATGCGGCTCGTCGGCCCGCCCGCCGCGATCACGTGCGCAGGTGGGGCGCTGGCGCTGGGACCACACGCGCTGGCCAGAGCGGCGGCAACGCCGAGCGCGGTGAGACGCCTCGCGGGAGCCGTCTCGAGCCAATCGCGCAGCAGGCCGAGCACCAAGCCGGTTTAACCCGCGCCGCGCCGCCGACGCAAACGGAAGGCGGTCAGCCGCCGTTCGCGCCGGCCTCGGCTCAGGCGACCTCCGCCGGAACCCCGACGATCGCGCTCAGCTTCGCCTGGATCTTGTGCTTCTTGGAGTACACCGTCTTCACGCTGATGCCCAAGCGCTCGGCCACGTGTTCGGGGCTCAGGCCGTCTTGGTAGTACAGCGTGACGAACTGGCGGTCCTTGTCGCTGAAATCGGCCAGCAGGCTCTGCACCAGCTGCGCGCGCTCGCTCAGCATCGCCGTCTCGCAGGGATCTTGGTGGTCGCTCGTCAGGGTCTCGGCCTCGGTCAAGCAAACCGAGCTCGGCTCGCGACGCACGCTGCGCAGGTAGTCGTAGGCAGAGTGCGTGGCCAGCATGCCCAGCCAGGTGCCGAGCTTGTTCCCGCGGCTCGGCTCGAAGCTGCGCAGCTTGTGCATGTCGTTCGCCAGGAGCTTGAGCGAGAAGGTAGCGTAGATCTCCTCGACCGCGTCCGCGCTCACGCGCCTGGCGAAGCGCGCGACGACGCGCTGAATGCAGCTCGTCACGAGCCGCGCGTAGCGCTGGTTCAGCTCGCGCCAAGCTGCGGCGTCACGGCTCAGCAAGCGATCCAGCAGCTCCGTCTCCGACCAACCGCTGGGCGAGGTGCTGGGGAGCGCCGCGACGGCGACGGTGGCGGGGGCGGAGGGGACGGACTGGAGGGCAACGGGCGACCACATCTGAGGGCTCCTTTCGCGGGCTGAGCCGCGCACGGAGTCCTCTTTTGCAGCCGCTGTACCATGGACTATTTTGAATGATTCCGATGGTTTAAGTGTCGAGCGCCGGGGTGTAACAGGTGACGGTGACGCGTCACGATACGCCTGACCTCAATCCATCCTACGTTCCCGGCCCGCAGGTTCTCCCCAGTACCGATCCCAGTACCGATTTGCCGGAGGGGCGGCCGCTAGGTCGGGCCGCGAATTCACGACGTCGCGGCGGCAGGGGACGTGTCAGTCTGAGGGGGTGCCCCCGCGGTTGAAGGCTTGGCTGCTGCTCACGGCGGCGCTGTTGAAGTCGCTGGTGCGGCGGCTGTTCGGGCACGCAGGTGGTATCAGCGCGTTTCGCGCAAACTACGACGCCGATGGGCTGCCGCCGGTCACGAGCGCCGAGCGCGCCGAGTTTCCCGCGTTCAGTCGCTGCATCGCCTGCGGGCTCTGCGACCGCGGCGAGAGTGAGCGCATCGCCGCGTCAGGCGGCGCCTACCGCGGCGTGATGCCGCTGATGCTCTCGGCGTCGCGCAGCATGCCGGACTTTCGCGCCGCCGCGTACAGCGCGAGCTTCGTGAGCGACGACGTCTTGGCCGAGAAAGAGCTGATCTGCCCGGCTCAGGTGCCGATGCGCCGCGTCGCAGCGTTCCTGCGCGCGAAGGCGAACGAAGTCGGCGGTCCGTGGCCGTTGCCGGCGCGCATCGAGTCGCTCAAGCCGCCGGTTTGAAAGACGCGAGCGGCTCGAGCGGCACCGAGGCGTTACTTCACGAGGGAGAGGCGGGGGGCGACGGAGAAAGCGGCCAGGTGCCCGCTCTCTTCCGCGATGTAGGCGCCGCAGCGCTCGTCGACCCGCAAGAGGTCGGGGATGAGATCGCTCGGAAGGGTGCCGAGCACCTCGCCGTCGCGTGGGCGGATGACGTGCACTTGATGTTGCGGCACGAACAGGGCGCCGTTGCGTAGGACGGGCTCGAGGCGTCGCGGTTGGTCCGCCTCGACGTGGCGCGAGAAGACGTGGCTGTAGCGGGGCAAGCCGCTCGCGGCCTCGAGGCAGATGAGCGCGCCGGACGCGGTGTTGGCGATGAGCGCGTCGTCGACCACGAGCCAGGACGTGGTGGGTGAGGCGAGCCCCGGCGGCTGCTCCCAGAGCGGCGCGCCCGTGTCGCGGGACAGCGCGCTGGCGCCGACGCCACGCTTGTCGCGGGTGGGGACGATCACGGAGCCGCCGCTGACGAGCGGCGCTTGGCCCGTGCAGGGGCGCTCTTCGAGCTCGCGCGCCCAGCGCAGGGCTCCGGTCCACAGATCGACGTGCAGCAGCTTGCACGGGCCGACGGGGCCACCCGCGATCGCGAACGCCGAGTCGTGATCGATGCAGATATCGCCGGAAAAGGGCAGGCGATCGCGCACGCGCCAAACGACCTCGCCCGTGAAGACGTCGAGCGCTACCAGCGCCGAGTCGCCGCCCGCGACGATCAAGAGCTTGCCGGCGCGGCGCATGCGGTAGCTGGCGGGCCTGCGGCCGCTGTAGCGCCAGCGCACCTCACCGCTCACGAGATCGACGGCCGTGACGGAGCGATCGCCTTCGGCGACGACGAGCAGCTTGGGCAGCGCAGGGCCGTTGACGAGGGCGCCCGTCGCACCGCCGGCGGCGCGCGGCGCGATGTGGGTGGCGAAGCGGACGGCGCCCGTCTCGAGGTCGTGCAGCTCGACGCGGCCATCGTAGCCGAGGCGGGCGAGGCCGAAGGGCGTGACCACACTGGCGGCGCGGCTGGCGGCGACGCGCCACAGCACGCGCCCGGTGTCGCGCTGCAGGCAGGCCGTCTCGCGCTGCGAGCCGACGAGCATCTTGTCGCCACACTGAAAGGTGGCGCGCAGATCGATGTTGGGGACGGTGGCCACCCACTTCGGCACGAAGCGCATCTTGCCGCCGTGCTCCCAGGTGCCGCGGCCGCTGGCGACGCGCGGCAAGCCAAAGCTGCGGTAGCTGTCAGGCTCGGGGTTTTGCAGCGAATCGTTGGCGTTCGTCTCGCTCACGACCTCGATCAGAGAGCGAGCGCTGCGGCTCAGGGCGCGCAGGCGCAGGTTCTTTACCTGGGAGGGGTCGGCGCACTCCAGCGCCTCGGCCAGCGCCAGCGCGAAGCGAGCGCACGCCAGCACGAAGCCACGCGGCGCGACGTCGGCCAGCGTGGTGCCCTCGCTGTCGGCGGAGGTGCTGGCGCCGGTGAGGCTGACGCGCAAGTTGCCGTTGCCAGGGCCGCGGCGCACCGAGAGCTGCGAGCCGTCGAGCTCCGCGCGGCGAAACACGGCGCGCTCGCTGCGCCAGGCGTCGAGCACGTCTTCGGCGATGGTGAGCAGACGCTCGCTCATCAAGAAGAGCTGCACCGACGCGAGCTCCAGCGTACGGCTCTTCACGGTGAGCGACAGGCGCCCCGCGGCGAGCAGCGAGTGCAGGTCGGCGCGCTCGAGGCCGGGGGCCTCGGCGGCCGCGGGGCGACGCTGCTTCAGCGTAAGCTCCGCGCTGAAGGTGACGTGGGCAGCGGCCTTGTGCGTCACGCTGACGCTGCGGCGCTGAAGCGGCGGGTGCGCGTAAGTGGGGTACGGCAGGCCGAGCGCGCGGCGCGCGGGGCCGACGGCAGCCGACGGCTCGAGCGTCTCGGTTTGCTCGAGCGCTCGCGCCACCGCGGCCGTGAGCGTCGAGAGCGGCATGCGGTGGTCGAAGACGGCGACCCGCGGGCTCGGCCCGACGCGGTAGACGCTGAGCAGCGCGTCGACGCCGTCGGCTTCGAGCCCGATCTCCCAAGCTTCTTCCTCGGAATAGAGCGGAAAGCTGGCGCGGGCGCGTTTGCCGCGGTTCAGCTGCGACAGCGCGTGGCCGAGCTCGACGAGCAGCGCGGCGTGCGGCGCTTCCGTAAGTCGAGCCGTGAGGTTGATGCCATCGACGAACAGATCGAAGAGGCCATGAAGCGGGGTGAGGGCTTCGGGGAGGGGGCTTCCGGCGTGCGGCCGAACGACGACATCTATCGCAGTCATTCCGTGCTGCGAATCGTATGAATGGCGGTGGCAGAACGACACTTTTCAGAAGCTTTCGCAGAGGAGTGGACAGTCGATGTGAAAAGCATGTAGGCGCGCCCGCGGGCCGGGCCCCAGCCGTCGAGCGGCTTGCGCCCGCGCAAATGCTGGGGCTTTGATGCGCGATGCTCCCTCGGCCGGCGAGAGCGGCAGCCGATCTCGGGCAGCAGCTCGCAGGCGCTGCTGCTGCGGTCGTGCTGCTCGGCGCGGCGATGGCTTGGCTGTGGGGCTTCACGGTCGACGACGCTCTGATCACGTGCCGGCTCGCGCATCACTTGGCGACGGGGGTCGGTTATCGCTTCAATAGTGGCGGCCCGCCGGTCGACGCCGTGACGCCGCTCGGCTTTGCGTATGTGCTGGCGCCGCTGGCCGCATCGGGGGTGTTGAGCGCGCTGGTGGCTGCGAAGTGGCTCGGTGCGCTCGGTGTGCTCATCGCGGCGGGTTGGCTCGGGGCTCGCTTGGTGGCGCGCTCTGCGCTCGGTTACGGAGTCGCGCTGCTCGCCTGCCTCGCCGTCACCATCCCGGTTCCGGCGTGGGCGGTGTCGGGCATGGAGACGGGCCTCGTTACTGCGCTGTCGGTGGCGGCGCTCGGGCGAGGGGTGGGGGCCGACCTCGCGGCGGCGCTGGCCGCAGCCTGGCGGCCCGAGCTTGCCCCGTGGTGCTGCGCGCTGCGGTTGGGTTTGCGGCTCGCACACGGCGCTGCGCTCGGTCGCGCGCTGGGGGCCCCGGCCCTGGTGCTGGGCGCGGTGCTGCTGGTAGCGGTTGTGCGTGCTCTTTGCTTCGGGCGAGCGGCGCCGCTTTCGGTGTTCGCAAAGCCCTCCGATTTGGCGCACGGCGCGCGCTACGCGCTCTTCGCGTTCGTGCAAACGGGGCTGCCGCTGCTGTGCGTGGCGCCCGCGAGCCTCAAGCGCGGCGCGCCGATCGCCCGCGCGATCTCCGTCGCGGCCGTCGCGCATTTTCTTGCGCTCGTACTGGCGGGCGGCGATTGGATGAGCTTGTACCGGCTCGCGGTGCCGATCTTGCCGAGCTTCGTGCTGGCGGCGGCCGAGCTGTGGCGCGTCGCGCCGCGCTGGTCGAGCTGGCTCCGGCTCGGCGCCGCGGGAGCGATGTCCGCGTACTTGGCGTGGGCCGTCGGCCCTACGGCGCGCGGCGTGGGGCCGGACCGCGCGGCGCTGATCGAGCGGGCGCGGCCGCTGCTCCGTGACGCGCGCGTCGTGGCGGCGCTCGATGTGGGTTGGGTCGGGGCGGCGGGCGACTTTCAGGTGCTCGATTTGGCGGGCGTCACCGACGAAGCCGTGGCGGTGCTGCCGGGCGGACACACGTCGAAGCGCGTCTCCGATGCCCTGCTGCGGAGCCGTGACGTCGATACCCTCGTGCTGCTCGAGGCGCGCCCGCCGCTCGAAGGTTACGAGCGCGAGGTCGAGCGACGCGTAGCGCTCACGGCCACCGCGGAGAGCTTTCGCGTCGTCGGGCGCCTGCCGCTCGCGGGCGGGCGGCAGAGCTACGCGGTGCTGCGCCGCTGATTCAGGCGCTCTCGCTGTGCTCGGAGCCGCGGCCGAGCGCGACGAGCGCCTCGCGCATCGCCCGCGAATCCGCGAATCGACGCTGCGGCAGCGGCGACATCGCGCGCTGGATCAAGCGCTGCCAGGCGTCGGGGATCGCCACCGACGCGCGGTGGACGCCGCTGTCGGCGGCGCGCTCACCGGACCAGAGCGAGCCGGGCGTGAGCGGCGGCGGCTCGCCCGAGAGGCATTCGTAGAGCACGGCCCCGAGCGCGAAGATGTCCGCGCGGTGATCGATCTCCATGCCCTGCTCTTGCTCGGGGGACATGTAGCCGCGCGTGCCGAGCGGCGCGTTGGCGTTCGTGAGCCGCGTCTCCGCCCACTCGACGCGCGCCACGCCGAAGTCGAGCAGCTTGACGTGATCGGCGTGCTCACGCTCGCCGCGCAGCTGCTCGATGAAGATGTTGCTCGGCTTCAAGTCGCGATGAACGATGCCGGCGGCGTGCACCGCGCCTAGGGCGTCGCAGATCTGCAGCGCCAGCGGCAGCAGCGTGCTCGGCGGCAAGGGTCCGGCCCGGTGGAGCCGCGTCGCCAGCGACTCGCCATGCAGGCGCTCCATCACCAGATAACAGGTGCCGTCGGGCAAGTAGCCGTCTTCGAACACCTCGACCACGTTGGGGTGCCAGGCCAAGCCGAGCGCCGCGGCTTCGCGTCGCAGGCGATCGGCGGCGACGGTGTCGTGAGCCACCGCGGCGCGCAGCAGCTTGACCGCGACGAGGGTGCCGTCACTCAGCCTCTCTGCCTCCCAAATCGTGCCGTTGGCGCCGACCCCGAGCTTTTCGGTCAGACGATATTGGCCGGCGACGACCAAGCCTTGCTGAAATCCGGCGGTGCCGCGATCGCGCGTTTCACGGAGCGTCTGCGAGCGCTCCAGCGCGTGGATACGCACGAGGTGCGCGCGCGCTTGGATGCGCCGGCGCCACTCGTGCAGCGCGAGCAAGCCGAGCCCGAGCCCGATCGCCACGCCCGCGGCGCCGCCGAACTGCAGCTCGAGCAGCTGTGAGGTGGAGGCGGCCGTCACACCGAGCGCGCCGCCTAGCGTGAGCCCGGCGCCCATCACCCACGCGCCCGGCATCCGCCACGTCACGACGAACTCTTCGCTCTCCGACTGGGTGCTGTCTTGGTTCGGCACCACCTTGACCTGCCCTTGGGGCAGCCCGAACAGCAGCGGCACGGCGGCGAGCTCCGCTTGCCGCGCCAGGGAGCACAAGCCATCGCTCTCTTCGGCGGAGTCCCGCCGTACGCGGATGCAGCCGCGCCAAAATTGGGCGCCCGACGCTAGAGTGCGCCAGCGCTCGGTGCGGCCTTGCTCGCCCCCGAGCAGCTCGAGCTGGCGGTAAGCGCCGCCAGGATCGGCTGTGCCGCGCAGCACGTGTGCCCAGGCCCCTAGATTCTCGGCGCCCACGATGTGGGGAGTCGTCCGGAGCACGGCCTCGCGCCCGAAGCGAGACGCGAATGCGACCAGAGCGGAATGCCAAAGCTCGACAGGGACGAGTCGCGTTTCGTCTTCCAGGAAATCACGATCGAGCTTCGTGCTCAGCAAGAAGGCGTCCGACTGCGCCCGGCCATGCTCGGCCTGAACGTAACCAAGCAGGCTCTTGATCCGCGACGCGGTCGTCTGCCCGCCACCAAATCGCCTTTGCACTTTCAAAAGCCTAGTGGCGGACGCCCCGCGCGACAAGCCGCGTGGCCGGCGCTGCTCATTTCGTGGGCGAGCCGCGCCCCACGCCGCGCATCTGGGGGGAGAAACGCGCACGCCCGGCGTATCTGGAAGGAGAAGCGCGCGCCCCGCGTTTCACTCTTGTTTCAGCGCAAATCATGGGCAAAGCCGTGGCTCAGCGCGCGCTCAGGTGTTATCCTGGAGGTGTTTCGATGCAGCGATTGACGAACGCCGTTCAACCCTCGGGCGCCCGCAAGCGTTGGGGCGTGCTGGCGCTCGTCACGTTGCTGTCGCCCTTCGGGCTGAGCGGCGCCGAGAGCGCGCAGGCGGATCCGCTGATTGTCGTGGATGGTCAGTCGCTCGACGTGCGCGCGGACCATCTCGACGTCGACATCGCCAAGGGCACCGCCGTACTCAAGGGTAACGTGCGCGCCGTGCTGGGCGACTTGGAGCTCGAGTGCGGAAAAATCGACGTGCGCTACGACGAGGCGCCCGTGGTGCGCTACGCGCGCGGCTCGGATGCCGTCACGGTGCGGCTCAATGGCATCGAAGCCAAGGCGTCGACGATCGAGGTCGACGTGGCGCGGCGCAGCGTCCGCCTGCAGGGCGGCGTGAAGGTGAGCCGCGGTCGTGGCTGGGTAACGGCCGAGGCCGCCCAGATCGACCTCGCGACGCGGCACGTAACGCTCGACGCCGTCAAGGGCTCAATTCCGGTCCAGGCCCCCTCGCGCTGAGACGACCGCTCACCCCTTGGGCTGACTCGGCGCGAGGCGTTACCGCTAGCGCCGCGAAGTCTGGCCTCACGACGTCGACGTCTGGACGTATCGAAGCGAGGTGCGCTGCCACGCTTGTGGCTGGCTGCCTCATCGATCGCTGATTCGTTTCGAGATCGCGCGGTGGCGCGCCCAAAACAGCATTCTTCGAGTTTTTTTATGAGGCGCGGTTCTTGCTACCTGGTCTAGACTCCGGTCTGTTGGCTGTCGGCCAACTCGGGTCCCATGGAAATCAAGCAACAGCTACGTCTGTCTCAGCAGCTGGTGATGACACCGCAGCTGCAGCAGGCGATCCGCTTGTTGCAGCTTTCGCGCCTAGAGCTCATCGAAGAGGTCGGCCGGGAGCTGGACAACAATCCCGTACTTTCTGACGAAGACGCCGGTGAGGCGCGGAGCCGCGGCGACGAACCGCGCGGCCGCCAGGAGGGGCAGCCCTCGAAGCTCGACGAGCCGGAGGCGTTCGCTCGCAACACCGAGGCCAATACCGCCGAAAAGGCTACGCGCGAGGTCGACTGGGAGAAGTTCCTCGAGAACCGGACGCTGCAGACGCCGCCGGGTGGCCGCGGCGGGTTCGACGAGCTGCCGCCGATCGAGCAGAACCTGACGAAGCCGCGAAACCTGCACGACCACCTGCTATGGCAGCTGCAAATGAGCGACTTCAGCGATGGGGAGCGTCGCTTCGCCGAGCTGGTCATCGGCAACCTCGACGACAAGGGTTACCTGGACCTCGCGGGGGTCGAACGACCCGACGGCACGCGGACCCCCGACATCACGATCGAGGAGCTCGCCGAGGAGGCCGGCGTTCACCCCGAGGATGCGCCGCTGGTTTTGGAGATGATCCAGAACTTCGACCCGATCGGGGTAGCGGCGCGCGATCTACGCGAGTGCCTGCTGATCCAAGCCAAGGCCGCCGGCTACGAAGAAGGCGAGCCGGTGCTGACCATCATTCAGCACCACCTGCACCACCTCGAGCGCCACAACTACCAGGCCATCTCGCGCGAGATGAAGCTGCCGCTCGAAGACGTGTACGAGGCGGCCAAGGAGATCCAAGACTTCGAGAGCCGCCCCGCGCGTAATTTCTCGGACCAAGACGACCGCACCATCGGCATCACCCCCGACGTTTACGTCATCAAAGACGGTAACGACCTGGTGGTGATGGACAACGACCGCGGCGTGCAGCGCTTGTTCATCAACGAGAACCTGACCAAGCGCTTGATGAAGGATCCTTCCGCCAAGGAGTTCATCGGCGAAAAGCTGCGTAACGCGCAGTGGCTGATCCGCGCCATCGAGCAGCGTCGTAAGACGATCATCCGCGTCTCCGAGTGCATCGTCGAGAAGCAGCGCGACTTCTTCGAGAAGGGCGTGAGCTACCTCAAGCCGATGATCTTGCGCGACGTGGCGGAGGCGGTCGGCATGCACGAGTCGACCATTTCGCGCGTGACGACGAACAAGTACATGCACACGCCGCAGGGGCTGTTCGAGCTGAAGTATTTCTTCAACTCCAGCATCCGGCGCGTCGCCAACGAGGACATCGCCAGCGAGAGCGTGAAGCAGGCGATCAAGAAGCTCATCGAAGAAGAGGACAAGAGCAACCCCGTCAGCGATCAGGCCATCGTCGAGATGCTGGAGAAGACCGAGGGCATCAAGATCGCGCGGCGCACCGTGGCCAAGTACCGCGAGATGCTAGGCATCCTGGCGTCGTCCAAGCGCAAGCGTCTGTTCTGACCGCCCTGGCGCGACCGGCCTGCGGCGTCGGTTAACGAAGTGCGCGCGCGCTGATCTCACCGCGCGCGGGCGCGCTGTCTCACCCGCCGCCGGGCCTGCTCGCGCCGATGGGTCTGCGAGGCGGCGCGGCGCCGAGTGGAGAACCGGGAGAAGCGCGGGGGAGAAGCGGGCGCGTCGCGGTGCGCTCTGCGTGTCGCGACCGTGCGCGGCGCCTGATCGTCGTTGGCGCAGAGAGCCCAGGAGACTGGCGGGCCCCGATTACTTGGGGTCTAATGTGGAGAAGCCAAGGAGCTCTATCCAACATGAACGTCAGCATCACTTTTCGCCACATGGACGCGAGTGAGGCCATCAAGAAGCACGCAGCCGCCAAGCTCGGAAAGCTGCAGAAATTTCTGCGTCAGCCGATGACCGCGAAGCTGACCATCTCGGTGGACAAGCTCAAGCACGTGGCGGAGGCGCGCATCTCGAGCGGAGGCGCGCATCTCGAAGCGAAAGAGAGCAGCGACGACATGTACACGTCGATCGATCGCATGATCGAGAAGCTCGACCGGCAGATTCGCGTGAGCAAGGGCGCCGCAGAGGCGCGTCGCCGCACCGCCAAGACGGCCACGCGCGCGAGCGACGAAGCTCCGGCGAGCCGGGCGCCGCGCGCGGCGAAGAAGGTCGCCAAGAAGGCGCCCGCCGCGAAGAAGGTCGCCAAGAAGACCAAGCGATGAACTTGCAAGCGAGCACGCTGCAAACTCCGGTAGCCATGCGCCTCTCCGACATCCTCACGAGTGATCGAATCCTGGTCGACAAGAGCGGCGCTCTGCCGAGTAAAGCGGAGGCGCTGCGCGCGCTCGCGCGCCTGCTCGGCGGCGCCGTCTCTGCGCCGGAGGAGGACGTGCTCGCCCTGCTCCTCGAGCGCGAACAGCTGCAGAGCACGGGCATCGGCGACGGCGTCGCCATCCCTCACAGCGCGCTCGAGAAGGCGGAAGGGCAGGCGGCGGCGCTCCTGCTCTTCCCCCAAGGCATCGATTTCGATGCCATCGACGGCCAGCCCGTCCACATCGTCTTCGGCGTCGTGGGACCGAAGCGCGCGACCGGCGAGCACCTGCGTACGCTGGCGCGCATTTCACGGCTGCTCCGCGACGAGGGCACGCGCAAGCAGCTCGCCAACGCCGACAGCTCGTCTTCGGCTTACGCGCTGATCGAAGCGCACGACGCGGCCGCCAAATGAGGTGAGGCGAGTGTGACCTACGAGCCCCCTTCGCAGACGCTCCGAGCCATGTCGGTGCGTGAGCTCCTCGATGATCCCCACCTCGGGCTCAACGTGCGGCTGGTAGCGGGGGCCGCGGGGCTCGGACGCGAGATCGCTCACGCTCGTATTCAGAAGTCGGGCCTCGTGCTGGTGGGGCACCTGCATGGCGTGGCGCCGGAGCGTATCCAGGTGCTCGGCGAGACCGAGATGAGCTACGCCGAGGGGCTGACGAGCGAGCAACAAGAGCGCGCCGCCGAAGCCTTCTTTTCGCTGCCGCTCGCGTGCGTCGTGGTCACGCGCGGTGTGGACCCTCCGCGGCCGTTCTGCCTGGCCGCCGAGCGCACGGGAACACCGCTGGTCGTCTGCACCGAGCGTTCATCGGCCGTGATCGCGTCGCTGCACACGCTGCTCGACGAGCGCTTGGCGCCGCGCACCCGCATTCACGGCGTGCTCGTCGACGTCTTCGAGGTGGGCGTGATGTTGCTCGGGAAGAGCGGCATCGGCAAGAGCGAGTGCGCGCTCGAGCTGGTGATGCGCGGCCACCGGCTGGTGGCGGACGACGTGATCGAGTGCGACTACCGACCGCCGGGTATGGTGTTCGGGCAGCCGGCGCAGCTGCTGCGGCATCACATCGAGGTGCGAGGGCTGGGGATCCTGAACATCAAGGATCTGTTTGGGGTGACGGCGATCCGCGAGCGCAAGCGCGTGGACTTGGTGGTGGAGCTGCAGCTGTGGCAACCCGACGCGCCGTACGACCGCATCGGCCTCGAAGATCGCTACCGCGACGTGCTCGGCGTCTCGGTGCGCGAGGTGGTGCTGCCGGTCCGGCCTGGCCGCAACATGAGCAGCATCATCGAGATCGCGGCGCGCAACGAGCTGCTGCGCCAAGCGGGGCACCACCCCGCGCGCGAGTTCGTGAAGAACCTCGAGCAAGGCCTGCTGCGCAGCGAAACGCTGCGCCCCGAGACGCCGGAGCCGCGCACGCTGCGCCCGCCGAGCAGCCAGTTTCGGGCGTTCACGCCCAACGAGAGCTCGGCGCCGCCGCCCGTCGCCGTCGGGCCCGGGCTACCGGAGCGTAAGCCATGACCGAGCTCGCCGGCGATCGCCGCAAGATCACGCAAGTCGTGGTCGTGACGGGCTTGAGCGGCGCAGGCAAGACGACGGCGGTCAACGCCCTCGAGGACTTGGGGTACTTTTGTGTCGATAGCCTCCCCACCGCCGTGCTGCCGCAGACGCTCAGCGCCTTCGCCGCAGCCGGGGTGAGGCGCGTCGCGTTCGGCATCGACGTGCGGGTTCGTCGTTTCCTCGACGACGCGGCGGCGGTGCTGCAGCAGCTTTCGATACCGGGCGAACGAGAGCTGACGGTGCTCTTCCTCGACGCCAGCGATGAAGCCTTGCTGCGACGCTTCTCCAGCACGCGTCGGCCGCACCCGCTCAGCACGACCTGGGAGGCGGGCAGCGAGCAAGGCGCTCTGGCCGTGCTCGACGGGATCCGCATCGAACGAGAGCTGCTGACGTCGCTCAGGGCCCGGGCGTCGATCGTGCTCGACACGACGCGCATGAGCGTTCATGACTTGAGGCGCGAGGTGCTGGCGCACTTCGGGCCGAGCGCAGGCGGCGCGCCTCGGCTCAAGGTGCGCATTTTGTCGTTCGGCTTCAAATTCGGGCCGCCGGTGGACGCGGACATGGTGCTCGACGTGCGTTTCCTGGACAATCCGTACTTCGTACCGCAGCTGTCGAAGCTGCCGGGTACGACGGAAGCCGTGCGTGATTACGTGCTCGGCAGCGACGGCACGCTCGAGTTCCTCGCGCAGGCGGGCGGGCTACTCGAGTTTTGCCTGCCGCGCTTCGCGCGCGAGGGCAAGAGTTACCTCACCGTCGGCATCGGCTGTACCGGCGGTCGGCATCGCTCGGTCGTCGTCAGCGAGGAGCTGGCGCGGCGCCTGCGCGAGAAGACGAGCCTTCCCATCGACGTCATTCATCGCGACGTGGACCGCGTCACCACCACGGGCAAGGGCGGCGACCCCGACGGAGGCCATTCGACATGACAATCGCGAGGGGCACTTTCGAAGTGCGAAACAAGCTGGGCTTGCACGCACGCGCGGCCACGAAGCTGGTGCAGCTGGCGGCGAAGTTCCCGTGTGACATCACGGTAGGCCGCGCGGGGCAGGTCGCCAACGCCAAGAGCGTGATGGGCGTGCTGCTGCTCTGCGGCTCCAAGGGCACCAAGCTCGACGTCGAAGCCAGCGGCCCCTCCGCGGAGGAGGCGGTCGCGAAGCTCGGGCAGCTCATCCATGACCGCTTCGGTGAGGACGAATGAGCGAAGGCACCCCCGAGCGACCCGATGGGGACAAGGCCGAACGAGACAAGGCCGACGCCCTGAAGGGCGAAGCCCCAAAACCGCCACGCGGCGAGCTGCCGCTGTCTGGGTTGGCAGGCTCGCCCGGCGTCGCGCTGGGCAGGGCGGCGGTGCTTCAGACCGGTCGCACCGGCGTCGTGCATCGCCACGTGACGATCGAAGAGGTGGGCCCGGAGCTGGATCGCTTCAAGGGGGGCGTCGCCAAAGCCTCGGCGGAGCTGCGGGAGCTGTCGAACAAGGCGCGCGCCAGCGCGACCAAGATCGAGCTGTCGGTGCTCGAGGCTTACACGTTGATGGTGGAGGATGAGCTGCTGCTGGCGGAGGTGCAGAAGCGCATCGAGCGGGAGCTGATCTGTGCCGAGTGGGCGCTGGATCAAGCGGTGACGGAGATGGCGGCGCAGCTGCGGCGGGCGGGCGACGCCTACTTGGCCGAGCGCAGCCACGATTTCGAGTTCGTGGGCGCGCGGATCCGTCTGGCCATCGGCGGAGTCTCTGGGCCCGTGGTCCCCGACACCAACGAGCCGCGCGTGCTGGTTGCGCACGATCTTTCGCCCGCCGAGACCGTGGGGCTGACTCGAGACAAAGTGCTGGCGCTGGTGACCGAGGTCGGCACGCGCACCAGCCACACCGCGATCGTCGCGCGCGCCCTCGAGATCCCGGCCGTGGTCGGGGTGGCGGGCGCGCTCAGCCGCATCGGCAGCGGTGACTCCATCATCGTCGACGGCTTGCGCGGCCAGGTGCTGCTGCACCCGCGGCCCGAAGCCGTGGTGGAGTATCAGGAGCGGGCGGCGCGCTTCCGCGAGACGGCGCGCCTGCGTCGCGAGGCGCGCGATCGTCCGATCAAGCTCGGCTCGGGTGAGTTGATCGAGCTGCGCGCCAACATCGAGCTTCCGTCGGAGGCCCTGGGTGCGCTGAGCCACGGCGCGCGCGGCATCGGGCTGTACCGCACGGAGTTTCTGTACGTCGATCGCAGCCAGCCGCCCACGGAAGACGAGCAGTACGAAACCTACCGAAAAGTAGCGGAGATCATGAATCCGCTGTCGGTGACGCTACGCACCTTCGACATCGGCGGCGACAAGTTCGTGTCGGTGTTCCAGGTGCCGTCGGAGATGAACCCGGCGTTGGGGCTGCGGGCGGTTCGGCTCGGCTTGGCGCGCCCCGAGATCTTCATGACCCAGCTGCGGGCGATGGTGCGCGCCACCGCGCACGGAAAGCTGCGCATCTTGCTGCCGATGATCGCCTCGCTGGGTGAGCTGTTCGCGGTCAAAGAGCTGTTCGAGCAGGCGGTCAAAGACGTGGACGCTCGCGGGTTGCCGCGCGCCGAGCACATCCCCATCGGCATCATGGTCGAGGTGCCGTCGGCGGCGGTGATGGCCTCGGAGTTCGCGGAGCATGCCGAGTTCATGAGCATCGGCACGAACGACCTGGTGCAGTACACTCTCGCCGTCGACCGCTCGACTCCGGAGCTCGCCTACCTGGCGTCCTACTTCGATCCGGCTATCTTGCGGCTGGTTCGCAACGTGCTGGACGCGGGAAAGGCGCGGCAGCGGCCCGTCTTGCTGTGCGGGGCGATGGCGAGCGATCCGATGGCGGCCTTGCTCCTCGTGGGCATGGGGCTTCGAGAAATGAGCATGGAGGCCGCCGCGGTGCCCGAGGTTCGCGAGGTGCTCGCGAACGTGACGCTGGCGCAGACCGAGCTCGCCGCGGCCGACGCCCTGGCCGAGCGCACGGCGGCTGGGGTGCAAGCGGCGCTGACGCGGCATTTCGGGCGTCTGCTGTCCGAAGGCTGAGCGCGGCGCGAGGGCCCGCACTCGACGCGCAACCGGGGGCGAGCGCTGGCCGATGAGCGGCCATGCGACGGCGACCCATCTCCGGCGGAGCGCTGAACCTCGGTTGGTGGCTCACCGGCGCCATGAGCCTGGGCGCGATGGGCTGCAGCCCAGTGCCTGTCGCAGCGCAGCCGCCCGAAGCGGTGGTCACGCTCCTTCACACTTCCGATTGGCATTCGCGCGTGTGGCCCTTTCGCTCCCGCATCTCGAGCTTCGAGGCGGAGCTAGGCCTGGGCCGCGCGGGCGCGCTCGACGAGGTGGGCGGCCTCGCGCGCCTCGACAGCCTCCTGCAAGCGGCGTGGCAGCGCGCTCCGAGCGCGGTTTGGCTCGACTCGGGCGACGCGCTGGAAGGCGCCGAGATCTTCCACCGCTACGCCGGAAGCGCCGAAATCGCGCTGCTCAGCGCGCTCGGGCTGTCGGCGATGGCGCTCGGCAATCACGAGCTGTCGCTGCCGCCCGCGGAGCTCGCAGAGCGCGCGGTCGAAGCGCGGTTTCCGCTGCTCGCCGCCAACTTGTCGCCGCGGTCCAGCTCGCCGCTGCTCGGCGCGTGGAGCTCAAGCGCGCTCGTGAAGGCGGGCGGGCTCTGGCTAGGGGTCATCGGCGTCGCGAATCTGCGCAGCCCGCCCAGCTTGTCGGACGCTGAAAACACTTGGCAGGTCACGGCCGCGCGCGACAGCGCGCACGCGCTGCAAACGGCGATCGACGAAATCTCGAGTCGCGCTGCGCTGGTCGTCGTGCTCAGTCACCTCGGCCTGGACGAAGATCGCGCGCTCGTTCGAAGCACGACGGGCGTGGACGTGGTGCTCGGGGGCCACCAGCACCTCGTCACGGCCGAGGCGGAGTGGGAGGACGATTGCCAGAGCTTCGCGCTGCAGAGGTCGCGCGGCTGCGCAGCCCGTCGCGTGCCGATCGTTCACAGCGGCGCCTACGGCAAGTGGCTGAGCCGGATCGAGCTCCAGCTCGTCGACGACGGCGCGGGCTACGAAGTCGCGGAGCTCGCGCTCGGGCGCGCCGCCGCCAGCGCCGACGTACCGCCCAGCCCCCGCGTCATCGCGGCCCTAGAGCCGCTCCAATTGCCCCCGGAGCCGCCGCTAGCCTTCGCGCCGACGCGCATCGCGCGAGAGGCGGCGCTCGGCGGCGACGCCGCGCTGGGCAACCTCACGACGGACGCGGTGCGGCTCGAAACGGGCGCGGATGTCGTGCTGCTGAACACGTCGGGGCTGCGCGCCGATATAGAAGCGGGTCTCGTCTCACGCGGCGATCTCGAGCTCGCGTTTCCGTTCGAAGAGCCGTGGCGGAGCGGGCTCGTGCCGGGGGCGGCGCTGCGTCGCGGCCTTTTGCGGTCGTCCCGCAAGTCAGCGGCTCGTGAGTGCGTGAGCGCGCTGCAAGTTTCGGGCATGCGGCTCCGCCTGCGCTGCAGCGGCTGCGCGGATGCGAACTGCGTCGAGGCCTGGCGTGGCGACACGCGCCTCGACGACGCGGAGCTGGTGCGCGTCGCGCTCCCCGAATACCTGGCGAGCGCTGGCGCGGATTTCGCGGAGCTGCGCCCGTTCACGGAGCCCATCGCGCTCGACGTCGTGGCCGCCATCAGCCGTTACTTCTCGTTCTCGGCGCTGCCGGCGCGCGTCGCGGCGGACTGCGTCGAGGCGGCGCTCGAGTTGTCGGCGCTGCGGTGTGGGGCGGCGTTCGGGCTCGCGGGCTGTCCGGTGACGGCTGAGCGAGCGCGAGGGCTGTGCGGCGACCTGCCGCGCCTGGCGGGGGGGCGCGATGACCGCATTCAAGTACTGCGTTAGCTGGGAGTGGCTGCTGGCGTCGACGCTCCTCACGACGCTCCTCACGACGCCGTTCGCGCACGCAGAGACGGAGCTCTTGCTCAGCTATCGCTCCGAAGACCTTCTGGCTTCTGATCGGGAGGCGGGCGACGCACCTGGCAGCGAGCTGTGGAGCCGCGGCTCCGAGCAGGAGAGCCGTGCCCGGGTTACCGAAGCGCTCGAGGAGGCAGGACCGTGGCCTGCGCTCACGACGTCGGCCGTGCTGCGCGTCGAGGCGGCGCTCGGTTCACTCGGAGCTGAGGCGCCGCTGGCGGTGCGCGACGCCTCGAGCTCGGTCGCGGTGGCGGTTCGTCTCGCGCCGCAGGCTCGCCTCGAGCTGAGAGCGTTCCCGTTCGACACCGACTACCTGCGGCTCGGCCAGCTGCACTCGCTCGACTGGGGCGGCACCGACGTGAAGGCGCGTCAGTCGGTGTTCCTGAGTCAGCAAGGAGGCGCTCCGGGCGCGCTCGTGACGCTCATGCTCGGTCCTGCAACGGTCTTCGCGGGGGCAAAATGGGCGAAAATGACGAGCGAGCTCGGCGGCGGGCGGCGCTTCGGCGCGCTCGCCGGCGCGCAGCTGGCGCCGTCGCCAGCCTGGCGCTTCGACGTCGGTCTCGGTTACTTCCAGCGGCCACCGTTCTCGCCGGGCTCACGCGCGAGTGAGCCGTTCGAGGGAGCGTCGGTGCGCGTGGTCTGGCGACGCGGGGTCGATGAGCCGCAGCTGGCGCTCGAGCCTTTCCGCAGGCCGTCGTTCGGTCAGGAGGCGACCGCGCTCGCCGCGTCGCCGAACGAGGGGGACGCGCTCGCGCTCGAAGGCTCGCTGCTCGTCGAACGCACCCCGCTCGCGTCATCGGCGGACGCCACCGGGCTCGTGCCCGCGCCAGCAGCCGCGCTCTACGGCTCGACCCAGCGTGGCGGCTGGCGCGGGCATGCGGTCGCTTCGTGGCGAAGCTTGCGCTTCGTGCAGCGCAATGAGCGCGGGGTGTTGCAGCTCACGTCACCACGCGCCATCGAGCGCGCCGAGCTCCGCTTGTTGATCGGCGGCGGCTGGACGCTGCCGTCGGTTTCGCTGACGCCCGGCGCGGAGCTGGACGTCACGCTGCCGGCCGCGCTCGAAACCGTCAACGGCGCCGCCGGGCTGCCGCAAATGTTCGTGGCGGGAGCCGCCGGGCTGGCGGCGCTGCCGCCGGGGGCGGCGCGCTTGCCGGTGCTCGCAGCCCGCGTCTCTCTGCGGTTTCAGGCCTCACGCTCGGTTGCGCTCAGCGGGCTCTTCGACTACCGGCGTGATCCGAACCTCACCGCGCTCCAGGCCAGCGGCGAGCGGGAGTTCCTGGCGCCTGACAGCCTCAGCTGGATGGTCGGGCTGCAAGCGCGCTTCTAGGCCGCGCTCAGCCGTCCTCGTCGGCTCGCAAGCGGAGCCTCAACCCGGCAGGAAGCTCCTCACCGAACCAGGCCGCCCGCTCCGCCTCGACGACCTCCGTCAGCTCACGCACTTGCGTGAGCAGCTCCGGGCTCGCGCCGATCGCCTCGAGCCGGCGGAGCACCTCGGCTCGCTTGCTGGGCGAGATGTCCCGGGCTCTATCGTCGGTCACGCGCGCTAGCTGCGCGGCTGTGAGCGCGGCGGTGGGCACTTCCTCCCAGCGCTCGCTCAACAGGTGAGTGAGCCAGCTCTCCGCGAACAGGGGCGACACCACGTGGTGGACGCTCGCGTAGCCGGGCACGCGCGCCCCGATGCGACCGAGCGCGCTCCAAAGGCGCGGATCGTGATCGCGAAAGGTGCGCTCGATGAGCCAATTTCCGAATTGGGCGCGGCGCTCGGCGGGCACCCGCTCGAACGACGCGCACAGCTCCAGCAGATCGTACGACGCTTCGGCCGGTTTCAGGCTCTTGCTACGCTTGAGCTTGAGCTCTTCCGGCGCCCAAAACGGCTCGAGCAGCCCGAGCAGCCGCTCCTGCGTCTCTCCACGCAAGCCGGCGACGACGCGGCGCCAGGCGATCCAGAACTGCTGCCAGCTACGCTGTTTGGCGCTCCCGGCGATGCCCGCCTCGAACAGCGGCACGAGCTGCGCGATGCGCTGCTCGTCGAGCGGCGCACCGAAGCCAGGACGCAAGCAGTAGCCGGCCAGCATCCAGAACACGCGCTCGTGATCTTCGGAGCGCCGCCGCGCGGCGCGGCCTTCCGCCAGCGCGTCGAAGAGCGCGCGGTTGGTCTCGAGGGTCCACGTGCGGCGCTCTCCGAGCAATCGCTCGAGCTCGCGCGGCAAGTCTTTGCTCTCGCGGGGGTGCACGTCCAGGCGGCCTTCGCCGAAGACTCGCCGGATGGCCTCGAGCGCCTCGGCCAGGCGCGGCGCCGGCTCGACTGGGCGCGCTACGGACTCGCGCGAGGCGGGCGGCGGCGAAGCGGGCGCAGGGCTCGCGCTGTCGCGCCCCGCTGCGGTGTCTCGCAGCTCGAAGGCCAGGCGAAAACGCCGGGCGCTGGCCGCGGGGGCCGGCGCCAGCTCCACGCAAGACAGATCCATCGTGCCGACCGCGCTGAGCTCGCCTTCGAGGGCTACCTCGAGCTCGGCGCCGTCCGTCTCGCGCGAGCGCTCGAACAGCGTCGTCACGGGGGGTAGCGCAGCGAAATCTTCGTCGAGGGACACGAGATCGCCTGGGAGGTGGGTCGCCGTGTCCGAGGTGTAGAGCTCTAGCCGGACGGGCTGACCGACTCGCAGCCAGAGGCCTCCCGTCTTGACGCTGTAGCGCTCGCCCTCGAGAGCGCCCTTGGGGACGACGCACAGCGCGCGTCGGGCCGCGCGCTCATCGACCGAAACGTAAAAGCCGCGCGGAGCTCCGCTGCCGATGCGCAAGCCGCGACCTGCGAGCGCTCGCCCGAACGCGACAGCCCCGCGCGCGACCGCGAGATCGGGCGCGGAAAAGGGCAGCAGCGAGACCGGGCGCGCGCCGAAGCCGCTGACCACCTCGAGCAGGCGTAGCGCGGCGTCGCGGGCGTGAAAGAGCCCGCCGTTCAAGAGCAGGGCGTCGACGCCGTCCGTCGCGTGACGGCTCAAGAACTCGACGACGTGTCGAGAAATGGCGGCGTCGCGCTCGTAAGGCAGGCCGAAAGCCAGCAGCCCGCCGCGCGGCTTGGGCCGCGCTTCGTCGGGGCGTGCCAGCGGCAAAAAGCCCGAGAAGAGCAGCTCCTCGACCTCGCCTCGGGAAAGCTCGCAGGCGAGCGTGCTGCCAACCAGCGCCGAGCCGAGCCCTGCCAGGCGGATGGGCACCGACGCAGGCGGGTCGTCGCCCAGCAATGCCTCTTTGGCCGCTCGACAAGCCAAAAGTAGCCGGCTGAAGCGCAGCGCGTCGAGGCGCTCGCCAGCGAGCATGCGCTTTTCGCAGATCTGCGCCAGCGCCAGATCGATGTTGTCGCCGCCGAGCAGCAGGTGCCGACCGACGGCCACGCGCGACAGCTCGAGCTCACCCGCGCTCGAGCGGCGTGCCTCGATCAAGGTCAAATCCGTGGTGCCGCCGCCGACGTCACACACCAGCACGAGCGCGCGGGCGCGCTCCGGGCCAAGCAGCGCTTCGACCGCGCTTCGGTCGCTCGCGATGAGATCGTAAAATGCAGCTTGCGGCTCCTCGAGCAGCCGAATCGTCAGGCCAGCGGCCTCTGCTGCTTCGACGGTGAGCTCGCGCGCCACCTCGTCGAACGAGGCGGGTACGGTCAGCACGACCTGCTGTGCCGACAACGGCGAGCTCGTGAAAGCGTCGTCCCACCCCCGCTTCACGTGAGCCAGCAGGCGCTGGCTGGCCTCGACCGGCGAGAGCTTGGGCAGGTCGGAGCCCGTCGCGCCCCAAGGCAAGATCGCATCACGGCGCGCTACCCCGGCGTGGCTGAGCCAGCTCTTGGCGGACGCCACGAGCCGCTCGCTCACCTCTTGTCCCCGCCGGCGCGCGTAGTCTCCGACGATCCAAGGCCGCTCTTGCCACGGATCGGCGCAGCGTTCGCTGGCCGCCGGCGCGTACAGGAACGACGGCAGGAGCGGCAGGGCCGAGGTCTCGTGCGCGCTCACCAGCTGAGGCAAGGGCAAAACTTCGATGGCGCCCCCGCTGCCGCTGCTCGCGCTCGCGAAAGCGACGACGGTGTGGGTCGTACCGAGGTCGATGCCGACGTGATAGTCCGCCACGGCTTCAGGCTCCGGTGGCGCCGTGCCGAACGCTCAGCTCGATCTGCCACCGCTCGTCGGGGGCGAGCGGAGCCTGCGGGATAGCTTCGAGCTTCAGCGTGCCGATGGCGGTGATCGACGCCTGGAGCCGCACTGCGACGACCTCGCCCGCCGCGCGACCGGCGGGCGGCAGCGTGAGCTCGATGAGGGGCAGCTCTTCCAGCTCGCCCGGACGCCACCGCTCCAGCACCGCTCCGACGCCGTCGGCGCGGCGGGTGCTCGAGCCGAAAAAGCGGAACGTGACGGGCTCACCCACGACGACGAACAGCTCTTGCGGCGGCAGCTCCGCTTGGGCGCCTTCTTCCATGCCGAAGGGCGCCACGCACAGCGCTAGCACCGGAGGCTCCATCCCGGGTAGGGCGGGCATGGGGCTCTCGATTCCGACGTAGTAGGCCCGCGCTGTCCCACCCCGAATGCGTAGCCCGCGGCCGTGCCGGACGAGGCCGTAGTAGGCAGCTCCGCGCGCGACCGCCAAATCCAAGTCTTCGCCCGGCAGCACGCGCACCGGCGCGGCGCCGCGCTCGGCGAGCCAGCGGTTGAGCGTCTCGAGCAGGCGAGCACGCAGGGCAGGGGCCTTGAGCACGCCGCCGTTGAACAAGATGGTCGTCGGCGGGCGCGCGCTGGCCACGTCCGCGAAGGCGTGGCTCGAGAGGAACGCGGCCAGGTGCTTGGTGATGGCGGGATCGCTCGCGTAAGGCAGGCCCGCCTGGACCAGGCCCGAGCGAGGCCGAGCGCGGGGCAGATCGCTCAGCGCACCGCTCGGAAAGAAGCCGTCGAGCAGGTATTGCTCTACCTGCTGGCGCCGCAGCTCACCGCGGATCGACCCGCCGAGCAGCTGCGAGCCGCGGCTCGGCAGCACCACCGCGACCTGCTCCAGCGTCGCGTCCGACAAGAGCCGCTCTTTGCCGGCGCGGCAGGCGTGAGTCAGCGCCGTGATCTGGAAACGATCGAGCTCCTTGCCTGCGGCGACCAGCTCCTGGCTCACCACGTGCGCGAGCGCCAGATCCATGTTGTCGCCGCCGAGCAAGATGTGATCGCCCACGGCGACGCGTGACAGCTCGAGCGAGCCATCGCGCTCGAGCGCGTCGATCAGCGAAAAATCGGTGGTTCCGCCGCCGATATCGACCACGAGCACGCGATCGCCCGCGCGCAGGTGGGAGCGCCAAGCGTCTCCGTTTTGCTCGATCCACGCATACAGCGCAGCCTGCGGCTCCTCGAGCAGCGTGACCTGGTCGAAGCCAGCGCACAGCGCCGCTTCGACGGTCAGATCCCGCGCGCCTGCGTCGAACGAAGCGGGCACCGTGAGCACGACGTCGTGCTCCGCCAGGTCGCCGTGCTCGGGCCGCGCGGCGCGAAAGGCCTCGTTCAGGTGATCCAGCAGACGAAACGAGGCTTCGACGGGCGAGATCTTCTCGACGTCAGCCGGCGCGTGCAGGGGGAGGATGCCGGCGCGGCGATCGATCGCGCCGTACGACAGCCAGCTCTTCGCGCTCGAGATGACGCGCTCCGGAGCTTCGGCGCCGCGGGCGCGTGCCAGCTCACCGGCCGCGAAGCGGCGCTCGGCGTCCCATGGCAAGCTCAGCGCGGGCTCGCTCTCGTGGGCGAAATACAGGAAGCTCGGCAGCAGCGGACGCGCGGCGAGCGCTCCCGGCGCGACCAGCTGCTCGATGTCCACGACGCTGACTCGCGCCGCTTCGGCGTCGAGCGGCGCGACCGCGAGCGCGCAGTGGGTGGTGCCTAGATCGATGCCGATGGTCAGCTTGTCGCTCATGAAAGCTCGAGCTCCGCGGGCGCGATCAGCTTCGGGTCGTGGGCGCCGATCCGCGTGGGCAGCGCGAGCTGCTCGACGCGCCAGCCGCGGTGCCGCAGCACGCCGCGGAAGGGTGCGCTGCCCGCGACGTTGCCGACTAGCTTCACGTCCGGCGCCGCGTGCTCCAGCGTGAGCGGCGCGCCTTCGCGCTCTTGGCGCACGCTGACGATCCGGCCATGGGCGTGCAGGGCGCGGCGGCACCCTTCGTGCACCACCCGAGCGGCAGCGCCGACGTCTGCGTCGCTGAACGCCGTGATGTCTTGCTCGACGAAATCGACGAAGCGACCTTCACGCTGGAGCAATGACAAGAGCTGCAGCGCTTCGTGGCTCGCTGGCGCTTCAGCGCTCGCCGGCGCTGGCGCTGGCGCCTTCGGGGCCGGGAGAGGCGGCGTGCTCGGGGGCGCTGGCTCCGCGCTCAGCGCGGCCACGCGGGCGGCGAACGCGCCATCGAACAAGATCTTGAAAGCGGCCGCCCAAGATAGCCAAAGGCGACTCGGCAGCGACAGGCTGGGGACCGTCATCGCGGCGCAGCATACGATCGGAAGCGTCGCCGACAATGCCCCGCGCTCGCGACCGGTTTGGTGGCCGGCAGGGTCGGCCGGCGTCGCGGTGAAGGAGCGGCGCGGACGTGGAGCCAGCGGTTTTTTTCGCACTTCCGGCCCGTCGCTTAAGAAGCGAAGGGCCTTTCCGTATCATGAAATTGCGGTGCTGCGTCTTACGGGATTCTTTTGGTTCAGTGCGCTCTGGAGCCTCCTGCCGGTAGGGTGCGTCTACGACGGCAACGAGCGCTGTGGCCCTCGCCAAGTCTTGATCGACAACGATCGCTGCGTTTGCGACGAGGGCCTAGTCCCGAGCGAATCGGGCTGCGTGCCGTGCGGCGAGAACGAAGAAGAAGCCCGCGGTGCGTGCGTCTGCGTGGCGGGCTACGCGCGGGCGAGCGACGCCGCTGCTTGCGAGCCAATACCGGCCGCGCTCGGCGCCGAATGCGACGCAGGAGGCGCCGAATGTGATGAGCCCTACCCGCTGTGTCACGTCGCGGACGGCAGCTCTGGCTACTGCACCGCGAGCTGCACGACCGACGCGGATTGTGACGGCGGCTACCGCTGCCACGTGGAAGGCAACGAGGGTTACTGCCGGCGACCCCCGGTCGGCTACGGCGAGAAATGCCAATCGGACGATGATTGTACGGAGGGCGAGGCCACTTACTGCGAGACGTTGCAGACCAAGCAGTGCCTCGTGCCGTGCGAAGCGGGTAAGACCGACGTCTGCTTCGAGGGCGAGGTTTGCTGCGATTACGTCGTCTTCCAGCCGATTTGTGTGCCGGCGGCTGCGTGCGCGGAGATGGGCACGGTGCTCCCGTGAAACGAGCGGCCCTCGCCTGGCCGCTGGCCGCGTCACTCGTAACGCAGGCTGCGCTCGCGCAGCCGACCGCGGAGCCGCCGGCGAACGCGCCTGCCTCGGTCGAGGCGGTCGCCGCGCCTGAAGGGGCGGCCGCGCCCGGAGCGGCACGAGCACCTGCGGTGGCCACTGCGCCCGAAGTGACCGCAGCGCCCGAAGTGACCGCAGCGCCCGAAGTGACCACAGCGCCGGCGGAAGCCGGGGGATTGCCCGCAGACGGCGCGGACGACTCGTTCGTCACGGACGCAGGCTCGGGCGGGGGAGGCGGTGACGAGTCGCCCAAGGTCGAGCTCTACGGCTTCGCCGACTTCAGCTACCTGCACCCGCTCTCGTCGCAAGACCAGACCTTGACGCATTACATCGGGCCGTACCCGCGCTTCTACGTGGGTCACCTGAACCTCTACATGTCGTCGACGCTCGGCGAAAGCTGGCGGAGCTTGGCCGAGGTTCGCTTCACCTACAGCCCCACCGGCGACGAAGACACCCCCGCTCCGGACGGCTCCTTCCCGATCACGGACTCGTCGACCTACGACTACGCAGAGCTGCAGCGCACGTTCTCTTGGGGCGGCATCGAGGTGCAGCGCGCCTGGCTCGAGTACCAGCCGTTCGACTTCCTCGCCATCCGCGGCGGGCACTGGCTCACGCCGTATGGTTACTGGAACGACGATCACGGCTCTCCGACGATCATCACCGTGCACAAGCCGTTCGCCATCAGCGAGGCGTACTTTCCCGAGCATCAGACGGGGTTGGTCGCTCACGGCAAGTACTTCATCGGGCCCACCGCGCTCGGTTACGCGTTAACCCTCTCGAATGGTCGTGGACCGTTCGACACCTTTCGTGATCTCGACGGCAACAAAGCCGTCGGCGGGCGCCTGTACGTCGAGACGCCCGCCATCGGCAACCTCACGATCGGGGTGGACGCTTATCGCGGGCGCTTCACCGCCTCGACCAAGCGCTACCGCGTCGACGTCTCGAACCCCGAGCAACCCGTCGCGCAGCTCTACCGCGAGACCGACGTCGCCTACGACGAGCTGAGCCTCGGCGCCGACGTGCGCTTCTTGTGGCAGGGCCTGCACGTCCAGGGTGAAGTGATGGTCAACGACGCGGCGTACGACGAAGAGCACCGCCCGCGCGCGGGCGGCTTCGATCCACGGCCCGCGTTCACCGCCGACTACCGGCGCCTCGGCGCCTACCTCTTGCTCGGCTACCGCACGCCGTGGCTCAGCATCATGCCGTACGTGATGGGCGAGTACGCGAGCTTCGCCAACTCCGATCAGGCTCCGCCAGTTTGGGCGTGGAGCGCGGGCGTGAACGTTCGCCCGACCGCCAACGTCGTGCTCAAGGCAGAGCTGGCCATCGCGGACTTCGTCGGCGTCGGCAGCACCGGCCTCGGGACGGAGGACCTGCCGTACTTCGGTGCGCAGGTAGCCTGGGCATTCTGATGCAGCGCCGCGTCTTCCCGCTGTTCGTCCTCATCGGGTCCCTGCTCGGGAGCCTGCTGGCGCTCGCGCCACGGCCGGTGCAGGCGGGGAACGAGGTGGCGCTGGTGGTCATCGTCGCGCCCACCAGCCGGGTGACGAACATCACGCTGGCGGATCTGCGGCGGGTCTTCCAGAGCGAGCGCGTCACGGACCCGGACGGCAACCGCCTGATCGCGCTGAACCACCCGCCCCGGACCGTCGATCGCGTCGGTTTCGACCGGGTGGTGCTCGGGATGGACCCCGACGCGGTGGGAAGGTTTTGGATTGACCGCAAAATCCGCGGCGGCAGCGGCCCCCCCCGCACCGTCGAGAGCCTCACGACGCTGCGCCGCGTCGTGGAAAAGCTGCCGGGCGCCATCGGCTACATTCGGCCCGGGCAGCTCTCGAGCGAAGTCCGGGCCATCCGAGTCGACGGCAAACTGCCGGAAGATCCAGGGTATTCGATCCGCTTCCAGCCCTGAACGGACGATCCGCACAGTAGCGACGCGCCGCGGTTGACCGGCCGGCGACCGTGCGTATACTCGCGCGCTCTAAAAGGAATTCGAAAGGAAGCACATGCCCCTCGCGCCCGAGGCCAAGACGTCCACGATCACCAAGTTCCGCACGCACGAGACCGATACGGGTTCGCCTGAAGTGCAGATCGCGCTGCTCAGCCAACGCATCGAGTACCTGACCGAGCACTTCAAGACGCACAAGAAGGACCATCACTCGCGCCGTGGCTTGTTGAAGCTCGTGGGGCAGCGTCGCCGCCTCCTCGACTACCTGAAGCGCTCGAACGTCGAGCGCTATCGCAAAGTCGTGAGCGCGCTCAGCTTGCGCAAGTAAGCGTTCGCGCGTCACTCATCGCAATTCCGGGTGCGGGCCTGCCCGCTTTCATCTTCGCTTCGTGGAGCGCTGCGCCAGCTGCATCGCTCCAGGAATCGAGGCTGAAGGAGGTGCCCGCGCCCGGCGTTTCGTCGCACGTCAGCGACTATCCCGCTGGAGGGAGCAACATGTTCGTACGTGAATCTGTGATGGTCGGTGGGCGCCAGCTCACCTTTGAAACTGGTCGCCTCGCCAAGCTGGCTCACGGCGCCGTCCTCGCCACTTACGGCGAGAGCATGGTGCTCGTGACGGCAGTCTCGACGGAAGAGCGTCCCGGCCTCGATTTCTTCCCGCTCACCTGTGAGTACGTGGAAAAGACTTATGCTGCCGGTAAGATCCCCGGCGGCTTCTTCAAGCGTGAAGGCCGCCTGCGCGACTACGAAGTGCTCGCGTCGCGCCTGATGGATCGCCCGCTGCGTCCCTTGTTCCCGGAGGGCTACAAGAAGGACACGCAGGTCATCGCGACGGTGCTCTCGTCCGACAAGGACAACCCCACCGACGTGCTGGCGATGTCGACGGCGAGCGCCGCCCTGCACATCTCCGACATCCCGTGGAGCGGTCCGATCGCCGGTATGCGCGTCGCTCGCGTCGACGGCGAGCTGGTCGCGCTGCCCACCTTCGACCAGAGCGCCAAGGCCGACATCGACCTGATCGTCGCCTGTACCAAGGACGCGATCGTGATGGTCGAGGGCGGCGCCGACGAGGCGAGCGAGGCCGAGATCATCGACGCGCTCTACTTCGCGTTCAACGAGGCGCAGAAGGTCATCGGCTTGATCGAGAAGCTGCGCGCGGCGGTCGGCAAGACCAAGCGCGAGTTCGTGATCCCGAAGCTCGACCCGGCGATCGCGGCGCAGGTCGCCAAGCTCGCCGACGACAAGCTCAAGGTCGCGTGCGTCATCAAAGAGAAGAAGGCTCGCTACGACGCCTACAGCGCGATCAAGAAGGAAGTGATCGCGGCGCTGACGGCCGAGATGGGCGCCGAGGTGTTCGCCACCGTCGAGAAGCTCGTCAAGGAAGAGGTCGAGAATCGCAAGTACGCGGTCGTCCGCGCCATGGTGCTCGACACGCGCAAGCGCATCGATGGCCGCGACACCACGACCATCCGCCCGATCACCAGCGAAGTGGGCTTGCTGCCGCGCGTGCACGGCTCGGCGCTATTCCAGCGCGGTGAGACGCAAGCCATCGTCACTGCCACGCTCGGCACCGCGAGCGACGAGCAGAAGATCGACGCGCTCACCGGCGAGAGCTGGAAGCGCTTCATGCTGCACTACAACTTCCCGCCCTTCAGCACCGGCGAAACCAAGCCGATGCGCGGACCGGGTCGCCGCGAGGTCGGCCACGGCGCGCTCGCCGAGCGTGCCGTGACGCGCCTACTGCCGTCGCACGAAGAGTTCCCGTACACGATCCGCATCGTGAGCGAGATCTTGGAGTCGAACGGCTCGAGCTCGATGGCCAGCGTCTGCGGCGCCAGCCTGAGCTTGATGGATTGCGGTGTCCCCATCCGCAAGCCGGTCGCGGGCATCGCGATGGGCTTGATCACCGAGGGCGGCAAGGTCGCGATCCTGAGCGACATCTTGGGCGACGAGGATCACCTCGGCGACATGGACTTCAAGGTGTGCGGCACCGACAAGGGCATCACCGCCATCCAGATGGACATCAAGATCGAGGGCCTCGAGCGCAAGGTGCTCGAGGAGGCGCTCGAGCAGGCGCGGGCCGGCCGCATCCACATCCTCGGCAAGATGGCGGAGACGCTCACCACGGCGCGCGTCGAGATCAATCGCTGGGCGCCGCGCATCACCACCGTCAAGGTGAAGCCGGATCAGATCCGCATCATCATCGGTCCCGGCGGCAAGACGATCAAAGGCATCATCGACCAAACCGGCTGCAGCGTCGACGTGAACGACGACGGCACCGTCGCGGTGGCCAGCGCGGATTCGGACGCCGTCAAGCGCGCGATCCAGATCATCGAAGGCCTCACGGCGGAGCCCGAGGTCGGTCGCATCTACAAGGGCACCGTCAAGCGCCTGGTGGATTTCGGCGCCTTCGTCGAGATCTTGCCGAACAACGAGGCGCTCCTCCACGTCTCCGAGATCGCGCACGAGCGCGTCGAGAACCCGGCTGACATCCTCAAAGAGGGCGACGAGCTCGAGGTGAAGGTGATCAGCGTCGAGCGTGACGGCAAGGTGCGCTTGACCCGTCGTGAGCTCGTACCGTTCCCCGAAGGGGAAGAGGGTGAGCGCGCGAAAGAGCGCATCGCTCGTTCGCGCGAGCAGGGTGGCGGCCCCCCCCGCGGCGGTGATCGTGGCGGTCGTGACCGCGGCGGCGATCGCGGCGGCGGCCGTGACCGTGGCCCGCGCCGCGACCGTCGCTGAAACCAGAGCGGCCTCGTAGCCCCAGCAGGGAGACACCCACCGAATCCGGTGCGGTCGTCTCCCTGTTTCCGTTATGCGGAGACGTTGCGCAGTGAGCGCACGACACCCAGAGACGCGCTCTACACGATGCGCAGCGAGCTCTACACGATGCGCAGCGAGCGACCGACCAGCACCTCGTTGTGCGAGCCGGTGCGGTAACCCGCTAGGTCGAGGGTTACGTAGGTGAAGCCGTGAGTCTTGCCAGCTTCGAGAACGCGCGTGCGTGTTTCCGTGTCGAGCATGCGTGGCAGATCTTCGAGATCGAGCTCGATGCGCGCGATTTTATCGTGGTAGCGGACGCGGCTGCGCCGGAAGCCGAGAGCGCGCAGGTCCGCCTCGAAGCCGCCCACTTGAGCGAGCCGCTCGGGAGTTACGCTGGTACCGTAAGGAATGCGACTCGAGAGGCAGGCCGCCGCCGGCTTGTTCCAGTCGCTGAGCCCGAGCAGCCTGCCTACGGCTCGCACGTCCGCCTTGCGAAAGCCGAGCTCCACGAACGGGCTGCGCACGCCCGCCTGCTTGGCCGCCTCGAGCCCCGGGCGGTAGTCGCCCAAATCGTCGACGTTGGTGCCGTTCATCGTGGTCGCGAGCCCCCATTCGCGGCGCTTTTCAGCAGCAATTTCGTACAGCTCGCTCTTGCAGTGAAAGCACCTGTCCGGGCCGTTAGCTGCATAGCCCGGTCGGGCGAGCTCGTTCGAGCGGACGAGCCGGTGCTCGGCGCCGATTTCGGCTGCGATGCGCTGGGCATCGGCGTGCTCGGCATCAGCCAGGCTAGGGCTGACCGCGGTGAGGGCGATGGTGCGACCCGGAAGGGCTCGCTGAGCAGCAGCGAGCACGACCGCGCTGTCGATGCCGCCCGAGTAGCAAACCAGCACGGAGCCTGCGTCACCCAGAAGGGTAAGAAGCTGCTCGAGCATCGCTCCCGGGTCGGGCCTCGCGGACGTCGTCACGGAGGAAGGCATATCACGGACGCGCTCACGAGGCCGGCTCGTGGTCTGTCGCCCCCGAAGCAAGGTAGTCGCCCCCGAAGCAAGGTAGTCGCGGACGCGGACGCGGACGGCGCCCGCGCGCCGCTGCCGGGTTTTTCCCCTTCCCACAGGAGGCCGGCCGCAGTATGTACGTGTGCGGCGCACTGCACGCGCAAACAGGAGAGCGCAATCCAATGCAGGTCAAGGGTATGGTTCAGGTTGCTGGCGTTACGTACCGCATCGTTCGGATCGAGCGAGGCACGTACGACGCCGTTCGCATCCTGGATGACCAGCGCGTCGGACAGTTCCGGACGATCCCGCGCGTCGAAGTGACGGCCGCTACCGCCTCCGACGAGACGATGGCCGAGATCGCCAAGGCTGCCGTCAAGTGGGGCAAGACGAGCTGGGTCGGTCGCCTGACCTTCGCGTGATCGAGCTCCGACTCGGCTAGCGTCGTTGATGTCACTCCCGATGAACCGCGTGCGGGTTGGCGCGCTCGCGATGGATGTGCTGCAGCGCGGCGAGGCGCTCGACGCGATCGTGCGGCTCGTGCGCGAGGGTGAGGGCGGAACCGTGTTCACGCCCAACGTCGACCACATCGTGCAGGCTCAGCACGACGCGCTCTTTCGAGCCGCTTACGAGCGCACCGATCTCTCGTTGGTCGACGGCACGCCGGTGCTTTGGGCGGCGCGGCTGCTCGGCACGCCGCTGCCAGAAAAGCTCTCCGGGTCGGACCTGTTCGATCCGTTGATCGAGCGCGCCGCCGCAGAAGGTCTGCGCGTCGCGTTGCTCGGTGGTGCGCCGGGGGTGGGTGAGCTTGCCGCGCGTAACTTGCGCGAGCGCCTGCCCTCGCTGCAGATCGTCGACACGCTCGCGCCGCGCATCGCGCTCACCCCGACGGATGAAGAGCGTGCCTGCGTCGAACGCCTAGCGCGAGCCAAGGCCGATTTGATCTTCGTCTGCCTGGGCGCGCCGAAGCAGGAGCTGTTCAGCGACCGTAATCGCCGGGCGCTGGCGCCAGCGGTGCTGGTCGGCTTCGGCGCCGCCGTCGATTTTGCAGCCGGAACGATGCCGCGCGCCCCCGAGTGGATGTCGCGGGCGGGGCTCGAGTGGGCCTTCCGCCTCGCTCGGGAGCCCCGGCGCTTGGCCGCGCGGTACCTGCTGCGTGATCCGGAGTTCGTGAAGATAGTCGCGCTGCAGGCGCTGTCGCGCCGTCACGACTGAGCGCGTCAGCCGAGCAGCGGCAGCAAGGCGCCATCACCGAGCTGCATCGAGCTGGCCGAGCCTGCTCGCACCAGCACCACGCCCTGCACCAAGCCATGCAGCGCTCGCAGCTCCGCTTGATACCCGAGGGCGGGGGCGTGGAGCACGACGACGTGGTGCTGCTCGGCCAGCTCGCGCAGCGCTCTCGCGAAGTCGTCGGAGATGAGCTGCCCCGGCGAGCGGAGCCGGCCTTCGGCGAGCACGGCGAGATTCGGGGAACAGCGCAGCACCGTCCATGGGCGCGGGCGCTTGTCGTGGCGCCGCGCCATCAGCTGCTGCGAGAAGCCCGCGCCGGTGGGCGCGTTCACCGCCAGCGCGTTGTGGATTTGCGGGCTCTCGAAGTCGGCCTCGATGAGCAGCACGCGAGCGCCAGCGCTCGCGAGCGCGAAGGCGAGTGTCGCGGAGACGCGAGCGCGCGCGGGGCCGCTGTCGCCCGTGACCGCGAGCGTCAATCGCCGAGAGAGGCCGTGCGCGAGCACTCCATCGCGGAGCGGGAGCGCGTTCGGATCTGCGGGATCGACGTTGGGCTGCCATCCCGCAGGAACGTCGTGATGAATCAGGGTCGCGGCCACGGGCGGGGCGGCCACGGGCGCCGAGGCCGCCACCGGCACGGGATCAGGCTGGGCATAGCGTGGCGCATCCGGAGGCGGCTCGCTGAGCGGTCGCCCTTCGCGCGCGGCCGCGACCTCGAGCGGCACCATGGAGCCCATCACCTGCGTCTTCCAGCGCCCGCTACGTTTGCGCGGCTCGGCTGCCCGCGAAGCGTCCGCTGCTGCCTGCGCTTCGGGCGGCGGCGGGACGGTCTCGAAGCGCGAGGCCCAGCGCTCCGCATCCGGATCGAGCGCCGGCGGCCGGCTCATGATCTGCGGCGAATCACCGGTCGCGGAGGGGCCGCGCGCCGCCGTCCCGTTGTTCGCGGCAGGGGGCGGGTGCGCTGACTGGAGCGGTGAGAGGCGCTCGACCGAGCTGCGCTGGCCCGGCGACAAGGGCGGCGGGTGCGACGAGGACACCGAGTAGCTGCCTGCCCCAGGTGGCGGACGAGAGCCGAATAGCGGCGCCGCCGGAGGCCCGTGCGTCGTTGGGCCGCTCACCGTGATGACGGGGCCGGTGGCGGGGGGGATGACGTCCGACGCTAGCACCGGAGCCTCCAGGCCACCGGGGGACGTCTGCCGCCGGTAGGTGTTGGCGGGAGCGGGCGGACGATCGCTGCCTGCTGCCGACACCACCACCGTGCGCTGACCAGCGATAGCCCCGGGCGGCTCCGAGCCCGGGCGTGGCGGCGGCGGATCGCTGCGCGGCACGGGCGCTGGCAGCGCTTGCGTGCGTTCGAAGGGGCGCGGCGGAGCGTCGCTGGGGCTTGGCGTGAAGGGGGCGTCAGTCGAGGGCAACGCCATCGCGGGCGGCGGCTCGCTCGGGGAAAGCGGGACCGGCGGCGGCGGCTGACTGGGGTCGGCCTTGGCGGCGGGGGGCGGCTCGCTGCGCATGGCCGGCGGCGCGGCGCTCTTGACGCGCGGCTCAGCACGACGCGGCAGCACGTACGCGATCATCGCCGCCGCCATCGACAACAGCGCCGCGACGATGCTCAGCACCAGCCGGTTGGGCGTGAGCGGCGATTGCGGGAGCGGGGCGCGCGCCGTGACGCGCGCCGTGACCGGCTTGGGGCTCGGGGTGAGAGCTTTCTCCTGGGCAGCGGCGAGATCTGCCAGCAGCGTGCGCCACTTCGCCGCGACGTCGGGAGCGACGCTGGGGGCGGCTTGTCGCGGCTGCTTGAGCGCGGCCTCGCGGCGCGCGATCGTGCCCTTGAGCTCCGCGAGGCGGCGCGCGAGCAGCGCCGGGTCATCGGCGGGGTCAGCGTAGGGGTTGTCGGTCGCGCCGGTGGCGAGCTTGACCTCGAGTTGCCGCTTTTCGGTGTGCAGCAGCTCGAGCGCTCCGTCGGAGCCGGCCGCGGCAGGCTTGCCGGCAGGCGCCTCGATCGTGAGCTGCGGATGCGCAGCGAGAAACTCCGTCACGGCGCGCGTGCGCTGCGCGAGCTCGAGCACTGGCGCCGCGTCTTCGGGCGACACCGTCAGCTTCGGGACGAGCGCGACGGCGCGGTCGACGAGGCGGTTGGCGATGCGCTGCACGCTCTGCGGATCGCTGCCCCGAAACTCGACGCCGTAGGCGAGGGGGCCGCGCGCCTGTACGCGAATGCCCGCGCGCAGGCGCCCGATCGGATCCGGTGAACGGAGCTCCGGCGGTAGGTCCATGGCGGCACCGGCGAGCTGATCGCGCTCGAGTAGCGCGGCCTCGATGCGGCCCGCGAGCGCGACGGGGTTATCGACCTTCGCGCCACCGTCGAGCGCGAGGGTCGCCTCGGTGCCGTAGGTGCGAGGCCACACGACGACGGCCGTCGCCGACAGTAAGAGCACCGAGCCTCCAGCGGCGAGAGCGGTGATGAGTCGCCCGGCATCCGACGCCCCGGCGGGGGGACGCGCGCTAGCGGAGGCTTTGGGCGGGCTCTGGTTCATGGACACGTAGCTGAGGCCGGGCGACGCGAGTGTGCCCTCGGGCGTGCGATTTTGCACTCACCTAACGCGCAGAGCAAAGTTTGACCTAGAGCAGGCCGGCTCGCGGTCAGATGCCCTGGATCACGAGCCGGTGCCGCCGAGCACCACCGGAATGGTGCGCGCCAGCACGTAGATATCGAGCCAGGGCGACCAGCTGCGGACGTATTCGACGTCCATGTGCAAGCGGCGCTCGAAGGTCGAGGCATTGCGCTCGGTCACCTGCCAGATACCGGTGATACCCGGCTTCACTCGCAGGATGATCGCCTCTTTTTGATCCATCTCCGGGATTTCGCGCTCGAGATAGGGCCGGGGCCCCACGAGGCTCATGTCCCCCACGACCACGTTCCAGAGCTGGGGCAGCTCGTCGAGGCTGAATTTGCGCAAAAAGCGGCCCACGCGCGTGACGCGCGGGTCGACCGTCAGCTTGTGGAACTCCTCGTACTCGTTGCGCAGCTTGGGATCGCTCTCCAGCAGCTTGGTCAGACGCTGCTCCCCGTCGCCGTGCATCGTCCGAAACTTGAACGCCCTGAAGCGCACGCCATCTTGGCCGAGGCGCTTCTGGTGGTAGAAAACGGGGCCGCGCGAGTCGAGCTTGATGGCGAGCGCGATCAGGCCGAGCAGCGGGCTCACCATGAGCATGCCGAGCCCGGTGATGCTCACGTCCATCAAGCGCTTGGCCAGCCGCGGCCCCGTGAGCAGCAGCTGGCGCCGCACCTCGATGCCGAGCACGCCGGCCAAGTCGCGCGTCGCGGCCCCGAAGTAAGCGAGGTCGAACAAGTCCGGGATGGCGAGCACGCTTTGAAACGACTCGGCGTAGCGCTCGATGATGCCGAGCAGCGCCGAAGCGTCGGCCTCGGGCATGGCCACGACCGCAAAGCGCACCTTCAAGCGCTGCGACAGCACCGGCGCGAGCTCGAGCCCGCCCAGCACCGGCACCTCCTCGATTTGCGAGAAATTCGCCCAGGCGCTGCGCGCCGAGGGGGTCTCTGGCGTCGACTTGGGCGGCTCACCGGTGCTCTCGGGGACCGCCTCGAGGTCGATGTCGTCGTCGCCCCAGGTGGCGCGCAGGGTACCGTGCTTGAGCGGATCGTCGTCGAGCACCGCGACTGGTTTGAGCCCGAGCTGGGGCCGACGCTGCAGCGTGCCCACCACCGCGCGGCCGACTCGGCCAGCGCCGAGCACGACCACCGGTTGACCCCACCAGCGCTTGCTGGCGAGCTTGTAGCGCAGCGCGGCGCGCACCGAGGGCACGAACAGGATCCCCACCAGCCACGACAGCACCCACGCGAAGTGCTGCACGCCATCCCAGCCGCCGCTTCGCGCCAAAAACGACACCAGCCACAGACCGGCGCAGACGAAGGTGATGCTCAGCGTCGTGCGCCGAATCTCTTCGGGGGGCGAGGGCGGGGTGGCCGCGTACAGGTGGACGTACGCGAAGATGAGGATGCACAGCGGCAAGATCCCCCAGATGCCGTATCGCTGCACGCGCCCCGCGGCGTCGTGCGTGATCAAGAGCCACGCCAGGCTCGTGGCGAGACCGAGCGAGGCGACGTCGCCGCCGAAGATGATCAGCTTCGTGAGGCGGGGCCGGCAGTGAACGGTGAGCCCCATCAGCGAAGGGGTCTCGCGGGCGCGCGCCTCGAGCTCCCGGCTCTTGCCCTTGTCCCGCGTGATGCGAACCTGCTCGAGCAGCGCCTCGGCGATGGCTCGGCCGTCGCAGGCGCCCATGCGCTTGAGCAGGGCGCCCAAGTGACCGCCTTGCTCGGCTTGCAGGCGCAGCGCCGCGCGCAGCTGCTCGGGGGTGATCATCCCTCGGCGCAGCAGGATCTGGCCGAGCTCGTCGCCGCGCCGACGCCGGCGCTTGTAGAACGCCGGCACCTGCTCGCGGCTGGCGTCTTCACTCGGCTGGTTGGGCGCTACTTCCGACAACTTAGCTTGCCGGTAATAGCCCTACCGAGCGCCAGCGTGAAGAGCAGCTCGCACCCGTCCCGCGCGATTGAGACGTCGGGATCAAAATCGTGCACTTCGCCCATTCTCAACTATTCGGCCAGCGTCTTGCGGAAGTACGCGATGGTCTCTTTCAGGCCATCCTCCAGGCTCACCTTGGGCTCCCAGCCGCCGAGCTTGGATTTCGCCATCTCGATCACCGGCTTGCGCTGCCTTGGGTCATCTTGAGGCAGGGGATGGAACGACAGCTTCGACTTCGACCCGGTCAGCGAGATGACCTTCTCCGCCAGCTCGAGCATGGTGAACTCCCCCGGGTTACCGAGGTTGACGGGGCCCGTGAAGCTGGCCTCGCTATCCATCATGCGGATCATGCCCTCGACGAGATCATCGACGTAGCAAAACGAGCGCGTCTGCGCGCCGGTGCCGTAGATGCTGATGTCTTGGCCGCGCAGCGCTTGAACGATGAAGTTCGACACCACGCGCCCATCGTTCGGGTGCATGCGCTGGCCGTACGTGTTGAAGATGCGGATGACCTTGATCTCGGTCTTGTGCTGGCGGTGGTAGTCGAAGAACAGCGTCTCCGCGCAGCGCTTGCCCTCGTCGTAGCAGCTGCGGATGCCGATCGGGTTCACCTTGCCCCAGTACTCCTCGGGCTGGGGATGAATCTCGGGATCGCCGTAGACCTCCGACGTCGACGCTTGCAGAATGCGAGCCTTCACGCGCTTGGCGAGGCCCAGCATGTTGATCGCGCCGTGCACGCTGGTCTTCGTGGTCTGCACGGGATCGAACTGGTAGTGAACGGGAGACGCGGGGCACGCGAGGTTGAAGATGCGACTCACTTCCACGTAGAGCGGGAAAGTGACGTCGTGTCGCATGAGCTCGAACAGTGGGTTCGAAAACAAGTGCTGAACGTTCTTCTTCGTGCCGGTGAAGTAGTTGTCGACGCACAAGACGTCGTCGCCCCGGGCCAACAGCCGCTCGCACAGATGAGAGCCGATGAAGCCGGCTCCCCCCGTCACCAGAGTCTTTTTCATAGAAGCAGCTCATACCTGCCGCGTCTTCGCGTGTCGAGATGCACCGGCACCGACCGGGCTCGAAAGCCTCGGTCGGTCTAGCGTCAGTGTACCATGCGGCCGCGTGGCCGATCTGCGCGAGCTCCGGTGAAGGCCGCCCGGAACCAAGCACTGTCCTGGCACGGATAGTCAATGTTGCAGGTCGCGACTTGCAGGTCGCGACCTCCGCGTGGGCCTTGGTGCTTCTTCGGCTCAGCTGGCGGGCAAGCTCACGGGCACTCGCCCTTGGATGCAACGGTCACGCCCGCGGCGCTGGCCACGCAGGCGTTACTGTAGCTCTCGCCATCGCAGCCGCACACCCAGTCGATATTTTTGGAGCAAGCTTCGGGCTTCTTCAAGCAAATGCCCTGACCGTCGGCGTTACCGCAAGCCAGCTCCGAGCGTGAGTAGTCGCAATAGAAGCTGGCGTCCTCACACGGCGTGCCGAGGAAGCCGCCGCAGACGTCGCCGGCGGGCTTGCACTCGCCCGCGTAGTCCACGGAGACGCCTGCGAGCCCCGCCGCGCAGTCGTTGCCGTAGGTCTTGCCGTCGCAGCCGCAAACTGGATCGAAGAGCGTGATGCAAGCGCCGTCCGGGATGTCGACGCAGGTGCCCTGGGCGTCCGCGCGACCGCACAGATCGCCGGGCTGGAACAGGCAGTATTGGCCCTTACCGCAGGTATCGCCGGCGCGAGCGCCGCACGCGATGACTTCCTTCTTGCACTCACCCGCGGCCGCCACCGCGACGCCGGCTCCCGCCGCTTCGCAAGCGTTGCCGTAGGTCTTGTCGTCGCAGCCGCAAACCGGAGAGTAGATGTCGGCGCAGAGCTCGGGCTTGACCTCGCATTTCCCGAGTTGATCCGCCGCGCCGCAGCGGGCGTCTTCGGGGAAATTGCAGTACTCATCGGGCGCGCAGGTCAGGCCGCGCAGGCCGCCGCAGTCTTCGCCGGTGCCGGGGTTCGGTTCGCCGTCGCAGGCTCCCGTCGCTGCGATCGATACCCCGTTGCTGGCCGCCTCGCAGTCGTTGCCGTACGTCCTGCCGTCGCAGCCGCACACGGGCGAATAGACCGCATCACAGGCCATCGGTTTGGCCTGACAAGTGCCGGTTTGATCGCCAGCACCACACTTTGCGTCCGCGGCGTACGAACAGTAAAGGCCCCTTGCGCACGACGAGCCTTGCAGCCCACCGCAGGTCTTGTCGGGAGGCGTTTCACCTTTCGTCCCGGCCGTGCCTGCCGTTCCTCCGGCGCACGCTTCCGCGGTCGGACAGTCGTCACCCACTACGCCGACGTTGGCGCAACCTTTCGCTGCGAGCAGCAGCGGCGAGAGCGCCAAGATGGGCGCGAGCCAAGCCAGCTGCGAACGACGGCGTTTATTGGAAGTCGAATCTTGCTTCATGATCATGACGGCATCCTCCTTCTCACTCTCCCCGAACTTTTTCTGACAGCTTCGACTTGGCGCGATTGCGCTCTTTTTGCAGCAAACCTGCCGGAAACCTGGCTTCGTGCTCGCCGATCAGCGACGCGGCGCGCTCGCGATCGCCGGCCGCGAGCGCGGCGAACGCGCCGTCCAGCAAGCGTGTCTCGTCCGCCAGCGTGCTCGGCGCCCGGGTGGGCGGCGACGGCAGCTCCGTGTGCGGGGCGAGCGCTGGGGCCGAAGGCGGGCTCTCGACCGTCGCGGGCCCCGTCGCCGCGTGAGGCTCCTCGGGGTGGGCGACCTCGAGCGCAGCGGTCGCCTCGGGCGCGGGCGACAGAGCCGGGGTGCGCGCAGCTTCGTTCGGCGTCTCGATCCGCGTGGTGGCGGGCACTGCCTGCACGGCTCGCGCGGGAGGCGACGCTTCCACCAGCAGCCCCACGCTCGGAATCGTGATCGCCGCCGCGAGCCCCAGCTTGATGCCCCACGATGCGCCCATCGTCTTCGCGAACACGCCGGTGGCCGCCGCGCCGGTGGCCGCCGTGCCGGTGGCCGCCGTGCCAGTGGCCGCAACGCTGGTCGTGGCGGCCATGCCGTTGCCGACGGCCACGCCGGCCGCCAGCAAGCGCCGGCGCACCCGCTCTTTCGCGTCTGTCGACGGCAAATCGCTGCGTAGCGCGCGTTCCAGCTCGGAGTCGTCGGGATCGATGCTCATGGCGAATTCCTGGCGGCGCCCTGGCGGCGCGCGACCTCGGCCTCGAACGCGAGGCGGGCGGCGCGCAGTCGGGAGTAAACGGTGTTCAGCGGTGCCCCGACGATCTCGGCGATCTCGGGCGCGGACATTTGCTCGACGCGCGCGAGCACGAACACTTCGCGCTGCTCGTCGCTGAGCGTGTCGAGGGCGGCGCGTGCCAGCTGCAAGCGCTCGTTGTGAAGGGCCGCGCCTTCGCCGGTGCGGGCGAGGACGAGCTCGGGCTGGCTGTCATGCGCGGCGTCGAGCGACGCTGGCTCGCGCCGCCGGCGATCGCGGTACTTGCGCGCGATGCGCAGCGCGATCGCGTAGAGCCACGTGCGAAGCTCCGCCCGACCGTCGAAGGCGCCGAGCTTCTGCTGCACGACCATGAACACGTCTTGCAGCGCATCATCCAGCTGCGTGTCGTACACGCCGAGGCTGCGCAGACAACGCCACACGTAACGGAAATGCTGCTCGTAGACGGCGGCTAGGTCGAGGCTGGGGGCCGGCGCGGGAGACGCCGGCGCGCCCTCTCGGGGCGGGGCGACGTAGCGGCTCCGCGCTTCAGCGACCATGGGACGTTTATCCGGCGAAGGCGCCCAATCCGTCTAAAACACCAACCCGAAGCGTACGAAACCCGAAGCAGACAGCCAGGGCGAGACGAACATGTTTTGGGGATCGTCTGAGATCTCCTGGGAATAATTGCGGATTTGAAAGCGCGCCGTCAAAGCGTTGAACTGCCCCTCGGCCCCCAGGCCTAGCCAGAAGGGCCGCGCCTCGACGACCAGGAAACCGAGGCCCAACGTCGGGCCCAACGACCAGGACACGTCCTCTCGACGCTCGGCGATGCGGCCCCTGCCGATGCCGGAGAGGCGCTGCGCCGAAAGCCCCAAGCGCGCCTCCCAGCGCGCCGCGGGACGAAAGACACCTAGGGCGCCGAAGCCGAAGCCCTGGATCTGCACGCCCTTGTCGGCTGCGTCTCGCTCTTCCGCGGAGGAGAGATAGCGCAGGTCGAACGCGACACCGAAGCGCTGCCAGAGCAGCTTGCTCTCGAGCTCGAGCCCGAGCACCGGCTTGGGCAAGCTACCAGCCACGACGCCTGCCCCCGCTGCGATCGCAAGGAGCGGGTAGGTGGGACGGGCGGATCGCGGCGGCGCTGCGGGAGCTGGCTCGGCTCGAGGCGCGGGAGCTGGCTCGGCTCGAGGCGCGGGAGCCGGCTCGGCTCGAGGCGCGGGAGCCGGCTCGACCGCTGGCTGCGGTTGATCACGCATGAGCATGGCGAGCGCCACGACCACGGCCGCGCGCATGAGCTCCCGGCAGCTCGGATCGTCGAGCTCACGCACGTCGTTACCGATCTGCACGCGCAGGTGAAAGCGTTCATCCCGGGGCTCGAGGCGCAGCTGCACGGCGTCGACGGCGGCTCCGCTGCCGAGGCGCTCGCTGAGCACGGCGTCGAAGGCGGCACGGGTGCCGCACTCGGGCGGGATGTCGGCTGCGGCGGCGCGGACGGGGCTGCTGAGCGCGAACGTCAGAGCTGCCAAGCCGAGGGCAGAGCCGCGTGCGCGATATCCAAAGCCAGCAGCCATGAGCAAGCCTGGCCGCTCCCCGTCGGGCTCGGCGCGCCAAGGTTCTCCTTTACTGCCGGGCGTTTGGCAAGACCCGGACGCCGGCCAGGGAGGGCTTAGCGCTGACATTGTTTGTCCGAGCTGAGGCGCCAAATCAGCGTCGGTGGCTTCCCTTTTGGCTGGCTGCTATTATGTTCAGTGCATGGCTCTTCCGGCGCACCTCCTCGAGCGACTTTCACCGGCGTTGACTCAGGCTGGCGTTCGCTTCGCTCGGCCGGCCACCGAGCCTTCCCCGGCGCTCTCCTTCGGCATTGCTGAGCTCGATGCGCTCCTGCCGGACGGTGGTTTGGTGCGGGGCGGCGTGGTCGAGCTCTGCGCCGCCGGTGAAGGCGCGCTCGGAACGACGCTCGGCTTGGCCGCGTGCGCCCAAGCTCAAGCCGAGGCACGGGCGCGGGGCGCTCACACCCCCTGGTGCGCCTTCATCGACCCGTCCGGCACTTTGTATGGGCCAGGCGTGGCCGCTTCGGGGGTCGAGCTATCGCGCCTGCTCGTCGTGCGTCCGGCGCTGTCGGCGCTGTCGCGCGTCGCGCTGCGCTTGGCCGAGTCCGAAGCCTTCTCGGTGGTGGTGGTCGATCTCACGGGCGTCGTGGGTGAGCGCGTAGCCGTACCTCTCGGCACGTGGCCCCGCGTGGTGCGGCGCCTGGCCCTGGCGGTCGAAGGTACCGGTCACAGCGTGCTCCTGCTCACGCGCGAAGGGGATCGCCGGCCCTTGCCGCTACCCGTGGCGCAGCGGCTCGAGGTCGCGCGGCCTTCGGCCGACAAGCTCCTGGTGCGTCTCGCCAAAGATCAGCGCGGTCGCATCGCGCCGGCGCGCCCCGTGGCGTGGAGTCGCGCCGGCAGTTGGGGCGCTACGCGCCCAGAAAACGAGAATGCCCACGTTACGCCGCTCGAGGTGAGCCATGTCAGGCGTCCCGCATGAAAGCTCGGCCCCGGTAGACCAGCGAAAGCGCCGCATTTTGGCGCTCGTCTTGCCAGATTTGCTGGTCGAGCTCGCGCTCCGGCAGCGGAGCATCCAGAGGCCCGAAGGGGGGCCTGTGGATGCTCACCGGCCGCTCGGAGTCGTAGTGGTGCAAGAGAATGAGCCAGCTCCGCCTCGGCAGTTGTCGCTCCAGCTCGCCGCCCCCGCCGAAACCGAAGCTGACACCTTGCCGGCATCCGAGCCGCTCGCGGCCGTCAACCGTGAAGCCGAGCGGTTTGGCGTCCGCGCCCACCAAACCATCGCCGAGGCCTCGGCGCTGGTGTCTCAGCTGATCGTGGCCAAGGTCAAGCGAGTCGAGGTCGAGCGTGCGCTCGCCAGCTTGGCCGAAGTGGCGCTCGGCTACGGCGCAGCTGTCGCCATCGCCGCGCCCGATACCGTATGGATCGACATCACCGGCGCCGCTCACTTGTTCGGGGGTGAAGAAGCGCTCGCGCGAGATTTGGCGGAGCGCGTGCGCGAGCTCGGCCACCGCGCCAAAGTCGCCGTCTCGGTTGGGCCAGACTTGGCGCGGGCTTTCGCGCGCTGGTCCGGTAGCGTCACGATCGTGGAGCCTTCGCGCACCGCGCTTTGCGCGGCAGAGCTACCGATCCAGGCTCTGCCGCTTTCGCCCGATAACTGCGGCTACCTCACGCGGCTCGGCTTGCTCACTTGGGGGGAGCTGATGCGCCAACCGCGCTCGGCGCTCGCCCCCCGCCTGGGCAAAGAGGGCGCGCGCGTGCTCGAGCTGTGCTCCGGTGAAGACAGCGCTCCGCTCGTGCCTTACCAGCCTCCGCGTACGCTCGAAGAGGAGACAACGTGGGACGACGTGGTCACTGGCACCGAGCCGCTCGGCTTCGTGCTGCGCGGGCTCGCCGCGCGCATCGCGGCGCGGCTGAGCGCCAGGGGGGAAGCGGCGGAGCTGCTCGACGTCACTCTCCAGCACGACGCGATGATCGCGCGTTTTCGCGGGGTTGCCACGCAAACCGTGCTGCACTTCAAGCTCTCGCAGCCGCTACACCGCGAGGCCGAGCTGCGACGCATCGTGGCTTCACGTCTCGAGCGGCTCAAGCTCGACGCGCCCACCATCGGCATGAAGCTCACGGTGCCGCGGCTAGGTCCCATCGTGCAGCGCCAGCTTTCGCTGTCCGAGCTGATGGTGGGTGACACCGCCAGCGGGGAGGAAGATTTGCCCTTGGTGCTCGCGGAGCTCGCGGCCGATATCGGCGAGGAGCGAGTCGGAGTGCTCAGCTTGGTCGACGCACATCGGCCCGAAGCGCAGAGCGCGCTCGCCGCCGCTCTGCCCGAGCAAACGCAAAAACGCCGCGCAAAGCGCACGAAAGCCGCGCCGACGCGCGCCAAATCCTCCCTCCGCAAGACCGAGCCGCCGATCTGGTCCCGCCTGCCCAGTCCGCCCACGCGCCTGTTGCCGTCGCCGGTCGAGATCAGCACCGTGATCAGCGCCGGCAGCACCATGGTGCTCGGTCACACCCTGTACACGATCGAACGGCTTCGCTTCGAGCAGCGGCTCGACTCCGTCGAGTGGTGGAGCCGCTCCGTCGCGCGAGACTATTTGCGGCTTTGGCTCCAGAGTGACTCGGGCGGGCTCGAAGCGCTGGTGTATGTCGACCGACACTCGGGGCGGCGTTTTTTACAGGCCGTCGGAGATTGATGGGGTCCGAGGAGCGCCGAAGCCAGCTCAGCGGGCGTCGTCACCCACTGAATGAGACCAACGGTGCGCCTATTTTTTGCGCTCGGGTGGCGTGACCGTGCGCTTGCCTTCGACGATGCCCCCGTCGGCGCTCATCGCCCGGATCAAGCCCGCGTCGGCCATCAAGCTGACGAAGGGCGCTTGGAAGCCGGGGTCTTTCCAGGCCGGCACGAAGGATTGACCGGAGCGCGAGTCGCGCGTCCAGAGCGTGCTCAGGCTGGCGGCCCATTCGCGGTCGAGCACGTCGACGGCCCCCGCCGATAGATCGGGTGAGCCTTCCACGATCGTGACCGCACACTGCTCGCGCTCGATGCGCAGCGCGACGCCGCTACTACCCACCACCAGCGCCAGCTCGCGCTCGACGTTGCTGGAGCCGCCCACGAAGGCGCGCGTCTGCGGCACAGCCAGCGGAGCGAGCTCCCACTGCATCGGTGAGTAAACGGCGGCGAATCCGCTGCCGTTCAGCAGTCGCCCACACACCACCCAGCGCGAATCATCCAAGCGCAAGAGCCCGGAGACGTTCGCCACGCCGTCGAGGGGTAGCGGCTTCATCCAGCGCCGCGACGACATGGCCAAGAGCAACGGCGGCAGCCCCGGGCGCCGAGCCACGGCCGTGATCAAGTCGTCGAAGCGGCCATTGGCGTCCAAAAATTCGACCGAAGAGTCCGGATATAGAACGAGGTCACGCACGCCGGCGGTGGTGCACACCGCGAGCGTGCCGTTCGAGCCACCCACCAGCCAGCCACCGGCCTCGTAGCGCCGCGTGAACGTCATGCCCCGCGGCAAATCGCGCAGGGCGCTCTTGGCGCCGAGCCACGCTTCACCGCTCCAAAAGAACGGCCCCCGGGGCGTGAACGCGAAGCAATGACCGTCGGTGTCCCACGACGCGCTCTGGATGATCATGTCCTCGCGCGGACGATGCCGAATCGTCCAATCGAAGCCGGCCACGTCGGCGGGCGCAGACAAGCTGAGCATCGAGCTCATCAAGCGCCGGCTCGAGCGCGGGGGGCCCACTTGATCGCTCAGCCAGGGCAGCACCGTCGCCGCAAACTCGTCGGCCGTCGCCGGGCGCAGCTCGGGCTCGAGCGCGGTGGCGCGGGCGATGGCCGCGTCGATGGCACGACAAGCATCGGGGCGGTCACGCAGCTCGGGGCTCAAGCTCGCGCTGGACAGGATGCTGCGTCGCTCGCGCCCGCGCGTCTGCTCGTAGACGATCAGCGGAGAATCTCCTTCGAACAAGGGCTCGTTGGTGAGCATCGTGAACAAGATGCTGGCGAGCGCGAACACGTCGGTTTGAAAGCCGAGCCCCGTCTCGCCCTGCACGACCTGCTCGGGGGCGGCAAAGCCCGGCGTGCCGAGGCCTAAGCCGGCGAAGGTGCGACCGAGGCCGGTGGGGCGCGCCAAACCGAAGTCGGAGATCTTGAAGATCTCGGTCTCACCGAAGCCGCAGCACAAAACGTTGCCGGGCGTGAGATCACGGTGGATGACGCCTACGCCATGAATGGCGGAGAGCCCCGAAGCCAAGCAGCGCAGGGCGTGCGCGGCGCGCCCGGAGTCGAAGGCGAAGCCCGTTTTGTGGATGGAGTACATCAAGCGGTCGTCGAGCGTCGTGCCCTCGACGCCGCCGTGCACGTATTCGATCGCGATCCAGGGGGTAGGACGACGGCCGAACAAGATCGTGCTGCCCGTGTCGACGAAGCGCACCACGAACGGACAGGTCGGCACGCATTCGTTGAGGCGACCGAGCGCGACCGCCTCCTTCTGCGCAACCAGCTCGGGCGAGACCTGATCGCCATAAGACCCTTGAGTGACGACCTTCACGACCACGGGTTGAACGCCGTCGGGCGCCTCTCGCCAGGCCAAGTAGGCCATGCCCATGCCGCCCTCGCCGACGTGACGCTCGAGCTGATAGCGCACGCCAGGTTGCACGTCGGACTCGATGACCTTGCCGCGAAGGGTCGGCGGCGGAAGAGAGGACGACGCGCTCACGAGCGGCTCGACTCCAGCATGAAGGTGCTCCTCGTCTGCCGCGCCACCATTCCAACGATTTGCCCCCTCGGGACTGGCGCGTAAAGCGGCATTATTTCATCAACGGTGGACACCGTCAGCGCTGACGTATCGCCGCGTGCGTCGAGAGCAAAAGCGAGGCGGTCTTCGAAACTGCTTCTGCAATGCTAGTTTAAGCAATGAAAAATAAAGGAATTTTTAGAATCTGGTAGGGACTAGGCCGGATACTGATAGCGTGTTCAGTCTCGCTGCGGCTGCGCCATGTTCACCGAGCTCCTGTGCCGTTCTTCCTTCTCGTTCCTGCGAGGCGCCTCTCACCCTGAAGAGATGGTGGAGCGAGCCAAAGAGCTCGAGCTGGAGGCGGTCGCGCTTTGTGATCGGGACGGGCTGTATGGGTCGGTGAGGGCGCTTCGGGCGAGTCAGGAGCTGGGGCAGCGCGTGATTGTCGGCGCCGAGCTGACGGTCGGTGAGCCCCTGCAAGATCGGGAGCCGCCGCTGCTGGCGCTCTTGGTCGAGACGCACCGCGGTTACCAAAGCTTGTGCCGCTTGCTGTCGCTGGCGCACGCGGGGCGTGAGAAGGGCACGAGCGCGCTCCGGCTCGAGTGGCTCGAGCGACACAGCGAAGGGCTGTGGGCCGTCGTGCCGGCGCCGCGCCGCCCCGGAGACGAGAGCACGCCGCCGCCCGCTCTTCTGCAAGCAGTTCGTGATGTGTTCGGTGGGCGTGGCTTCTTGGCCGCGCATCGGCATCGCGATGGCTTCGATCGCGAGCGCGTGGCAGCGGTGGAGGGCTGGTCGCGGCAGTACGGGCTCGAGGTGGTAGCGAGCGCGCGGCCGCTGTTCCACGAGCCATCACGCAAGGCGCTCAGTGACGTGCTGCACTGCATTCGGCGAGGCACGACCTTGGAGCGCGCCGGCACCGCGCTCCCGCCCAACGCGGAGGCGGCGCTAGCCTCGGAGGCGGAAATGCTGAGGCGCTTCGCCGATCATCCAGAGTGGGTAGCGCGCGCCGGCGAGGTCGGACAAAAGCTCATATTTTCGCTGACGGAGCTGAAATACAGCTTTCCGTGCACGCTCGAGCCGGGGGAAGACGCGAACCAGAAGCTGCGCCGCCTGACCGAAGCCGGTATCCGTGAGCGCTTCCCGCAAGGGCTCACGGCGAAGCTGCGCGAGCAGGTCGAGAAGGAGCTGGCGGTGATCGCGCACATCGGGGTGGCGCCTTATTTTCTGAGCACTCAAGAGGTGGTGGAGATGGCGCGCGAGCGCAAGATCTTGTGTCAGGGGCGAGGCAGCGCGGCCAACAGCGTCGTCTGTTTTGCGCTCGGGATCACCGCCGTCGATCCGGCGCGCTCCAACCTGCTCTTCGAGCGCTTCTTGAGCAAAGAGCGCGCCGAGCCTCCGGACATCGACATCGATTTCGAGCACGAGCGGCGTGAAGAGGTGATCCAGGCCATCTACGCGCGCTGGGGCCGCGAGCAGGCCGCCATGGTGTCGGAGGTGATTTGTTACCGCGGCAAATCGGCGCTGCGAGAGGTCGGCAAGGCCTTCAGCTTGCCGCTCGAAACGGTGGACCGCCTGAGCGCCTCGATCGGACATTGGGACGATGCCGAGCAGAGCGAAAAGCACGCGCGAAGCTTGGGCATCGACGTCGAAGGCAAACGCCTGGCGCAAGTGATCGAGCTTTCGCGGCAGCTGAGCGGGTTTCCGCGGCATTTGTCGATTCACGTGGGCGGCTTCGTGCTGTCGGCGGAGCCGCTCTACAGCGTGGCGCCGATCGAGCCAGCGCGCATGCCCGACCGCACCGTGGTGCCGTGGGACAAAGACGACATCGACACGCTCGGCTTCTTCAAGGTCGACGTGCTCGGCTTGGGGATGCTGACGGCCATCCGCAAGGCGCTCGCCATGATCCACGCCGACGGCGCGCTGCCGGCGCCGGACGGGGCGGCGCCGATGGACGAGTTCGATCCCCTCTTGGCGCTGACGCGCATTCCGCAAGAAGAGCGAGGCGTGTACGCCATGATCAGCAAGGCGGACACGGTCGGCGTCTTTCAAATCGAGAGCCGCGCTCAGATGGCGATGCTGCCGCGGCTGCGGCCGAGCACCTTCTACGATTTGGTGATCGAGGTGGCGATCGTGCGGCCAGGGCCGATCCAGGGCGGCATGGTGCACCCCTATTTGAAGCGCCGGAATGGCGAGGAAGACGTGAAGCCACCGCATCCGCTGCTCGAGCGGATCCTGGAGCGGACGCTCGGAGTGCCGCTGTTTCAAGAGCAGGTGATGGAGATCGCGATCGTAGGCGCCAACTACACCGGCGGCGAGGCTGACCAGCTGCGCCGCGACATGGCGGCCTGGAAGAAGACAGGGCGCTTGATGCGCCACCGCGAGCGGCTGCTGGCCGGCTTCGAAAAGAATGGCATCGCGCGTGAGTTCGGGGAGGCGCTGTTCGAGCAGATCAAAGGCTTCGGTGAGTACGGGTTTCCGGAGTCGCACGCGGCGTCGTTTGCGCTCTTGGTCTACGCCTCGTCGTGGGAGAAGCTGCGCTTCCCGGCGCACTTTGCGTGCGCCCTGCTCAACTCGCAGCCGATGGGCTTCTACACGCCTTCTACGATCATTCAAGACGCCGTGCGCCACGGCGTGCAGGTGCGCGACGTCGACGTGACGCGCAGCGGGTGGGATCACTCGCTCGAGCGCGTCGATGCGGCGGCGCCGTTCGACCCCGCCACTGGCTCGGCGCTGCGGCTGGGCCTGCGGCTGGTGAAAGGCCTGGGTGAGAGCGCCGCGAAGCGCATCGAAGCGGTGCGCCGCGAGTGGCGCTTTGCCAGCGTCGACGACGTCGTGAAGCGCTGTGATTTACGTAAAGACGACGTGGAGGCGCTGGCGGAGGCGGGCGCCTTCGAAGGCCTGACGCCGTCGCGCCGGGCCGCGCTGTGGCAAGCGCGGGCGCCGCGGGCGCCGGGCATCTTCAGTGGCCGAGCGGTGGCTGAAGCCGAGCGAGCAGAGCTGCCGGAGCTGCGCGCGGAAGAGCGCCTTTTGCTCGACTATCGGCACAAAGGGCTATCGGTGGGCGATCATCCGATGCGGCATTTCCGCGCCAAGCTGCGGGAGCGCCGGGTGGTAACGGCCAAGGATTTGTTCGAGTGTCGCCAGGGGCAGCGCGTCGAGGTCGCGGGCGTCGTTACGTGCCGCCAGCAGCCGGCCACGGCGAGCGGCGTGGTGTTCATCACGTTGGAAGATGAGACCGGCTTCTTGAACTTGGTGCTGTGGAGTCGCGTTTACGAGACGTACCGTTTGCCGGCTCGTCACGCGGCCATCCTGCTGGCGCGAGGGACGATCGAACGGCAAGGGCGGCCGCCGGGGGTGCGAGTACCGACCGAGCACGATCCGCTCGTCGACGAGGCCGCCGACGTAGCGCCGGTCATTCACGTGATGGTCGAGGCGCTGCTCCGGCTCGACGTGCCGGGTCGCGATATTTCCAAGGTTTCCCGGGATTTTCATTGAACGCTTCGGCAAGCTGGGTCGCTACCTCAGCAGAAAGCGCGCAACCGGGTGCGCGCGCGGCCGACGAGAGCACATGCACCGGCTGCGTCGCGTGACAGAAAGAGAGAGGAATCTTCTGAGGAGGGGAACGCTGACGAGAGGAGCGCTGACGACCCTGCTCGTCGCGGCAGCGTGCGCACCGGAGCTCGAGCTCCCGCCAGGTAGGCGTCCTCCGCCCGACGCGGCGGCGGGCGCGGTGGACGCCGGGTTCACCGGCACCGCCGGCGCGCCCGACACACCCGAGCACCCGGGGAAGCTGCCCATCGTCGAGCTGCCGCTGCCGCCAGCGCTCGGCGGCGCTGGCGGCGAAGGCAACGCCGGCGAGGGTGGAGAGAGCTCGAGCTCCGTAGCGTCCCCCGACGAGGTGGCCGGAGGCAGCAGCTCGCAGGGCGGTTCGGTGTCGCGTGGCCCTGAGCGGCCCCTGAGCGGCGCCGCCGGTGAGGGCGGCAGCGCCGGTGCTCCCGAGCTGCCGGTCGGCCCCCGCGAGCTGTTCTTCAGCGAGTACGTCGAAGGCTCGAGCCGCTCCAAGGCGCTCGAAATCTACGCCCCCCGCGCGTCGTCGCTCGAGGGCTGCGAGCTCCGTACCTACTCGAACGGCAAAGCCGCGTCCGCTTCGCGGCTGGTCCTGCACGGTGCGCTCGCCACTGGTGAGACCCACGTGCTCTGCTCCTCGGAGCTGGCCTCGGCAGAGCCCGCGCGCTGTGATCGCTCGACCAATTTGAGCTTCAACGGGGACGACGCCCTCGAGCTCGTGTGCGACGATCAGGCGCTCGACACCTTCGGACAGATCGGCACCGATCCGGGTACGGCCTGGGGTGAGGGAGTCACCGTCGATCACACGCTTCGCCGGCGCTGTTCGGTGACGCAAGGTCAGCCTGACGGCACGCAGCCCTTCGACCCTGCCACTGAATGGTTGTTCTTCCCAATCGACACCTTCACGGGCCTGGGCGAGCACACCTGCACGCTCGCCCCCCCGTAAAGCGCGGCTGGTGCCCTCGCCCGAACACGGTTCTCACTGATTGAGCGCGGTCAGAACGACTTCGTGCTTCTTCGGGTCCGGGCCGGTTGGTGCGGGAGGGAGCGCGGCCAGGTAGCGATAGACGGCGCGCAGATCCGTGTCCGTCATTTGCTGGAAGGCTTCCCAAGGCATCGGCGAATCTGCGTGGACGCGGCCCGCCTTGAAACGCGCGACGAAAGCGTCTTCGCTCCAGCCCTCGAGCCAGCCCCAGCGCGCGTCGGGGGTGAGGTTGGGGGTGACGTATTTTTTGCTCGGGTTACCGATGGCTTCGTGCTCCGCGCCGCCTCCGAAGAGCGGGCCCGACAGCGCGCCCGTGCGCAGGTCGACCTGCGTGTGGCACATGACGCAATTACCGATGCTATGCGTGATGTACTTGCCGTACTCCGGCGTGGCTTCGGGCGTCGTGCTCTTGGGGGGCTCGTGGCTCGGCCCTTTCGGTTGCAGCACGAACGCCTGCACCACGCGGCCCAGCGGGTTGACGTCGTGCTCGCGAACCTCGTGGCGCACCGGCTTCTGCGCCCGCAGATACGAAATAATCGCCGTCAAGTCGTCGTCCGAGAGGTCGGCGTAAGGCATGAAGGGCAGGGCCGCTCGGCCATCGGGCTTCACGCCGTAGCGGATCAAGCGCGCGATCTCTTCGTCTCGCAGCTTGCCGATGCCGGTCTCGGGGTCGGGGGTGATGTTCGGGACGCGAAAGGTGCCGATCGGCAGCGCGAACTCCTGCCCGCCCACCATCGGTCGACCGCGCCGGGAGGCGGCGGGAGGGTCGACCGCGCCGTGGCACTCACCGCAGTGCGCGGGGCCCTCGACGAGGTAGCGGCCGCGCTCGATGACCGCCTCATCGGAGCTAGCGTGAATGTTCGGGTAGGGCGCGTCGACGGCGCGGTTCGCGCGCACCTGGACGACGACTCCCAATACCCCGAGCGTGACCGACGACGCGACCGCCATGATCCCAAGCCTGCGTTTCCAAGTGGTGCTCTGCATGTTTGCCACTCGAAGTGACGCCACTCGGAAAAGCGTTACGCGAGGCACACATTTTTTTCATTGAACGCGGGGCCGAAGCGCGGGCGAAAGACGAGTCCCCGCTTGCAGGCTCGTAGGAGCTGCTAATCTCAAGGAGATGTCCAGCGCCCTGGCGCCCGCCGAGCTCGTGAGCCGCGCGGCGGAAGGCCAACGCGAAGCGGAAGAGGTACTGTGCAAGCGCTTCGCGCCCGTCGTTCGTTCGTTCGCGCGGCGCCGACTGCGCGGCGTCGACGCCGTGGAGGAGTTCACGCAAGACGTGCTGCTCACCTTGGTCGAGGCGCTGCGCGAGGGCCGCATCGAACAGCGCGAGCGGCTGAGCAGCTTCGTGCTCGGTATTTGCCGCAACCTGGCCTTCGACCGCGCTCGGCAACGTGAGCGGCGCGAGCAGCTGTGGCAAACCTACGGCGCCGCGCTCCACGGCACGACGGTCGAAGCCATCGAAGGCGAGCACTACGAGCTCGCTCACCTCGAAGACTGCTTGAGCCAGCTGTCGCGGCGCTCGCGCGACGTGCTGCGCCTCGGCTACGTGGAAGCGCACGGACACGACGAAGTGGCGGCGGCGCTGTCGATCAGCCCCCAGAACGCGCGCGTCTTGCGCCACCGCACCCTCGCCAGCCTGCGCGAATGCATGTCGAAGCGCATGTCGTGGGAGGCCGCATGAGCACGCCGTTCGAAGCCCTCATCGACTACGAGACCGGCGCTACCAGCGACGCCGACGCCGAGCGCTTCGAGGAAGAGCTGTTCGCCGCGGCAGCCGCGGGTGAGGCCTCCGAGGCCGATTTCGTGGATCACATGGCGCGGCTCGCCCAGCACCTCGAGCCGCGCGGCGGCTTCGACATCGGCAGCTCACGCGCGCGCATCGACCAGCTCATCGCCAGCGGCCTGCGCGTGCAGCTGATCGAGCCCGTACCGGGTGACGAGCGCGTCGAGCCCATCGACGATGACGCCGAGATCGTCGCGACGCACGTACCGATCGACGTGCGTGGCTACGACTCGGTCGACGTAGAAATCGCGCGCTCCGACGGCACCAAGCTCAAGACCTTCCGCGACATCGGCTGGGATCCGCTCGACGGCACCGTCTACGCCGTGTGCGAGGGCACGCTGGCGCGCATCTCTGCCAAGCAGCGCGACATCCGCTCGCGCGTCATCGGCTACCGAGGCGGCAAAGCGCACGTCATCGCGACGTTTCGTACCATCACCGCTCCGTAGCGCGCCGGGGCGACCTAGCGCCGAGCGGGAGCTGCGGCGCCGCGGGACGCTCTTCTCGTCGGGGCTTCGTGCGAAGCCCCGACGGCTGAGGGTTGCTGGTGGGGATCGCTACGCGACGGCGGTCGAGGATTCACCGGGGGCGGCGTCGGAGGACGCCGGCTTTTCGGTGTCGCGGGCGGTACCGATAGCGGAGCGGGCGTCGCTGCGGCTGGTGGCGTTCTCGTTCACCTTCACGCTGACGACACGCGACACGCCGGGCTCTCCCATCGTGACGCCGTACATGACGTCGACGCTCTGCATGGTCTTCTTGATGTGGGTGATCAAGATGAACTGGGAGCTGTGCGTCATCGAGCGGATCGCCTCGTTGTAGCGAGTGACGTTGGCTTCATCGAGCGGCGCGTCGACCTCGTCCAAGATGCAGAAGGGTGAGGGACGGTGCTGGAAGATGGCGAAGATCAGCGAGACGGCGGTGAGCGCCTTCTCGCCGCCGCTCATCAGCTCGATGTTGCCGAGCTTCTTGCCCGGCGGCTGCGCCATGATGTCGACGCCGCTGCCGAGCAAGTCGTCGGGATCGGTGAGCATGAGCTCGGCGCGGCCGCCGCGGAACATCTTGTAGAAGGTCTTCTTGAACAAGTCGTTGACGGCGTCGAACGTCTCTTTGAAGCGACGGCGCGACTCCTTGTTCATGTGCTTGATGGCGTGCTCGAGCTCGATCAGCGCCTTCTCGATGTCGACCTTCTGGTCGTTGAGCTCCTTGAAGCGGCGCTCAGCGTCGTCATGCTCGGCCTTGGCGTCGAGGTTCACGGGGCCCATGCGATCGATGAGCTGCGTCAGCTCGTCGATGCGCCGACGTTGCTCGGCGTCCGGCGGCATGCGCATGTGGTAATCGCCGACCACGCGCCGCAGGTCCAAGCCGCGGAAGCGCTCGCGGACCTTGGTCAGCAGGTGCTCGCGCTCGAGCCCGATGCGCTGCGCGGCCATTTCGTGCTTGCGCACGGCCTCGTCGAGCACCGCGAGCGCGTCGCGCAGCGCCTTCAGCTCGTTCTCTTGACCGGCTAGGCTCTGGCGTACCTGCTCGAGCAGGGCGCGGGCTTCGTCGAGCTCGGCGTGGGCCAGCTTGGCGGCTTGCATGGCCGTGATGCGAGCTTCGCGGGCCACCATGATGCGAGCGGCCGTCTCGCCGTAAGCGATGGCTGCTTCGTTGAGCTCTTCGTCGAGCTTGGCGTCGCGCGCCTCGAGCTCGCTCAGCGAGCTGGCCACGCGCTCGAGCGCCGCGCGCGCGGCTTCTACCTGCTCCTTGACCTGGGCCAAGCGCACTTTGCGCTCGGTGACCAGCGACAGTTGGGCGGCCACGCGCTCGCGCCAGGCGCCGGCCGTGCTCTCCGCGCGGGCCAAATCTTGGTTCAGGCGGTCGAGCTCGACGCGCAGGCCATCGAGCTGGCTGCGCGACTCAGCCTCCTGCACCGCGGCTTGCGCGAGCGAGGCGTCGATGTCGACGAGCTCGCCGCCGAGCTTACCGATACGCGCCTCGACGCGGTCGATCTCGTTGATGGCGCGGGCCAGATCCTTTTCCGCCGTGATGTGGGCCAGCTCGCCCTGGTGGGCGCTCTCTCGGGCGCGCTCGAGCGCGGTGCCGACCTCGGTGAGGCGGGCGCGGAGCGCGGTGTGCTCGGCTTGCACGCGGGCGTGCTCGGCTTCCAGCCGCGTCACGTCCGCGCGGAGCTGCTGCATCTCGCGCTTCTGCTCGATCATGGCCTCGGCCACGTCGTCGCCGCTGCCGCCGCTGACCACGCCGTCGGGGCGGGCCACGGTGCCGTCGAGGGCCACCGCGACCACACCGGCCGCTCGCGCGACTTCGACCGCATCCGCGGCGGCGTTCACGTAAACAGCGTCGCCAACGAGCGCGCGCAGGGCCTCGTCGCCGGCGGCGAACGTCAGGCGATCCGCCAACTTGCCTAGCACGCGGGCGTCACTCACCGCGCGCGGCTCGAGCGGGCGCACGGGCGACGCGAGGCCGACGATGTCGGCGCGGCCACGCGCCGTCTGCTGCAGCTCGGCGAGCAGCTCGAGACCAGCGGACGTCTCGCTCACCACGACTGCTTGCAGAGTGCGGCCGAGCAGGCCGGCGACGGCCAGCGTGAGCTCCTCCGGCGCTTCGAGCCGATCTGCGACCAGGCCCAGCACGCGGGCGTCGCCCTTGCCGAGCAACGCGCGAGCGCCGGCGCCGACGCCTTCGAGGCGACGGTGCAGGTCTTCGAGGGCGCGCAGGCGGTTGCGCTTGATCGATAGCTCGTTCTTGGCCGAATCCACGGCGCGCTCGCTCTCGAGCTGCCCGGAGCGCAGCACCTCCAGCTCTTTCTCGAGCTGCGCTTTCTCTTCGCCGCTCAGCTTCTTGCCCTCGGCGAATTCCTGCACGCTCTGGGTGAGGGCGAGCTTGCGCGCGGTGTGATCGGCCAGCTCCGCCGTGAGCGCCTCGCGCTCGCTGGCGACGTTGTCACGTCGGGCACGCCCATCTTCGACGCGCTGCGCGACGCCGTCGATGCGAGCCTCGGCCGCGGCCGCGAGCGCGGTGAGCTCCCCGGTCTTGCGGCGCAGATCCAGCACCTCGTCGCTGGCGCGCGCTTCTTCGCCCTGCAGCTCGGCGAGCGCCTCCGTCTCCGCCAAGGTGTCGGCCTCGCGCGCGCGCTCGTCTTGCGACAGGTCGTCGATGCGCGAGCTGAAGTCGGCTTGCTCGGCCTTCAGGCTCACCACGCGCGTGCGGATGTCTTCCAGCTCGCTGCGGCCGGTGGCGATGCGCTCGCCCAAGTGGTGGAGGCGATCCGTCGAGCGCTCGATCTCGGCGTGGAGGGTGCTGACCTCGTTGTCGGCCTCGAAGGCGCGCCGCGAGGCTTCGTCGGTGCGGGCTTCGGTGACGCTCGACTGCTCGCGCACCACCTCGATTTCGCTCTCACGCTCGCGCAGCGCGGCGCGCGAGCGGCCGGCGTTTTCGCTGGCTTCGGCCAGACCCTCCGTCTCGACGCGCTCGGTGACGATGAGCTCCAGCAGGCGGTGCGAGGCGTCGTGCAACGACAGATCGTCGAGCTCCTTGCGGTACTCGATGAAGCGCTCGGCCTTGGCGACCTGCCGCTTGAGCGAGGCCCGCGAGCGATCGATCTCCGACACGATGTCGGTGATGCGCAGCAGGTTCTGCCGCGTGAGATCCATCTTGCGCTCGGCCTGCTTGCGGCGCTGCTTGTACTTGGTGACGCCCGCGGCCTCTTCGATGAACAGGCGCCGATCTTCGGGGCGCGAGCTCACGATTTGCCCGATGCGGCCCTGCTCGACGATCGAGTACGCCTTGGTGCCGACGCCGGTGCCGAGGAATAGCTCCGTGACGTCGCGCAAGCGCACCTGCGTCTTGTTGAGCGAGTACTCGCTCGTGCCGTCGCGAAACAGCCGGCGCGTGACGGCGATCTCCGGGTAGTCTTTGTACTCGGGCGGCAGCGTCTCCGCGTACTCCGGGTTGGTGTTGTCGAAGGTGAGGGTGACCTCCGCGAGCCCAGCCGGGCCCCGCGACTCGGAGCCGTTGAAGATGACGTCTTCCATCGCGCGCCCGCGCAGGTGCTTGGCGCTCTGCTCGCCCAGGCACCAGCGGATGGCGTCGACGATGTTCGACTTGCCGCACCCGTTCGGACCCACGATGCCCACGATGTCGTGATCGAAGTGGATCACGGAGCGGTCCACGAAGGACTTGAATCCGGTGATCTCGAGCTTCTTGATGTGCATTCAGCCTGTCCTCAACGACTCGGATGTTACTTATGCTACCCCAGTTGGGTCGGCGCACCGACCGGGTCGGTCGCCGTGGCAACGTACGTCACTACATGTATCGTCACGTCGCCTCAACGGATCTACGCCCCTGAACGGATGCGTACAAGGTCCATCGTCAAGTTTTCAGCTGATTCCGAAGGACCCCTACCGTTTGGGCAGGGTCATTTTGTTCAGCCCTATTGCTTGGGCTAGGGCGAGCCGTAGGCCACCAAGCCGACGCCACTTACATAGGTGAGCTCAGGCGCTGGCACCCCAAGGGGTCGTAGGACGCGCTGCGCCGGCGGGGGCAGAGCGGAGCAGCGCGCATGTCCGGTGGCTTCGCCCCCGCCGAGCACGCCGCTAACGCAAACCTGTCGCGCCAAGCATTGACAACCCTTCGCCGCGGAATCATTTCCAAACCTAGCGATGACTTACGAATACGCCTGCACCGCTTGTGGCCACGCCTGGGAAGCGGAGCAGTCCATCAGCGCGGCGCCGCTCACCGAGTGCCCGCAATGTCACCAAGCTTCGGCCAAGCGCCAGGTCTCCGGCGGCGCCGGCTTCATCCTCAAGGGTGGCGGCTGGTACGCCGATCTCTACAGCAGCTCGGGCGGCGCCAAGAAGGGCGAGAGCGCTGCCTCGACGCCGACGGCCTCGAGTGACTCGACGACGACGGCGTCGTCCACACCGGCCGCGTCGACGGCGTCGTCCACACCGGCTGCGTCCTCCTCGTCCTCCTCCGGCAGCACCGGCGCGGCGAGCAGCTGAGCATGGAACCGCGACGCAGCTCAGCTGAGCTCCGACAGGAGATAGCGCGGCTGGATCGCGAGATTCTCGAGCGACTCGAGGCGCGCGCACGCGCATCCAAGGAGATCCGCGCGCGCGCCGAGAGCGAGCCTGCTCCCGACGTGACCGATCGCGACGCGCTGGCCGCGCTGACCTCTGCCGCGAGCGGCGACGTGCCCGCGGAGGCCCTGAGCGCGATCTTCTCGACGATCCGCGCTTCGGCTCGCGCCATCGAGCAGGCGCCGCGCGTCGCCTACCTCGGGCCGGAGGGCGGATTTTGCCACGTGCTCGCGCGAGCGCATTTCGGCCCGGGGGGCGCGTTCATCGAGTGCCCCTCGGTACGCGAAGCGCTCGAAGAGGTGGCCAGGGGCCGCGCCGCGTGCGCGGTCTTTCCATTCGAATCGTCCGCGGACGGGCTGGTCCAAACGTCGATCACGGCCCTCACCGACACCGAGTTGGTGATCGTCGGGGCTCGCACGCTCGCGGTGACGTTCGAGCTGATGGGGCAGGGCGGCTCGCTTTCGGATCTCGAGAAGGTCTACACGACCCCGGTCGGGCACGCGGCGTGTCAGCGATTCTTGGACTCCGAGCTGCCGCGAGTCAGCGTGATCGACGTGCGCTCGATGAAGGTCGCGGCAGAGCTGGCCCAAGAAGACACGACCAGCGCCGCACTCGTCCCCGCGCCTACGGGGCGCGCTCTGGGCCTCGGCGTGCTCCGTGAGAACGTCGGCGACGACGCCGATACGAAGATGCGTTACGCGATCGCGGCGCCGCGGCCCGCCAGTCGATCGAGCGCCGACGTGACGTGCCTGCTCTTCTCGCTCGACGACAAGCCCGGCTCGCTCTTCGATATCCTGCGCCATTTCGCGGAGCGCGGCATCAACCTGCGCCGGCTCCACTCGCGCCCCGCTGGCCGCGAGCCGTGGGACTACGTCTTCTACGTCGAGATCGGCGGCCACGCGACCGAGCGCTCGGTGATCACGGCCCTCGAAGCGGTGAAGAAGAGCACGCGCTACTTGCGGGTCCTCGGCTCTTTCCCGCAGGAACCCTGAGCCGCCCCCCGCGCTGTCGGTTCGTCCAGGCCGGGGCAGCTGGCTTTTGTCGCGCGATCTCGGGCAGGGGTGCGGCGGGCAAAACTCAGCTAGGCTGCCGCTCGCCATGGCACTGGTGATTCCGACGATTGAGGGCTTGGCCCCGTACGAAGGTGGCAAGCCGATTGAGGAGCTGGCGCGCGAGCTGGGCATCACCGACGCGGTGAAGCTCGCTTCGAACGAGAACCCGCTCGGCCCGAGCCCGCGCGCCATCGAGGCGGCGGCGCGAGTGCTCACCGACTCCCATCGCTACCCCGACGGCGCCGCGTACGACCTGCGCGCCAAGTTGGCGAAGAAGCACGGCGTCGGCATGAACGAGATCTTGCTCGGCGCTGGCTCCAACGAGCTGCTCGATTTGCTCGCGCGCGTGTTCTGCACTCACGAGAGTCACATCGTCTTCGCCGAGCCTGCGTTCGTGGTGTATCGCATCGCGGCGCTCGCGTGCGGCGTACCGTTCACGGCGGTGCCCCTCACGCCGGAGCTGCGCCACGATCTGCCGGCGATGGCCGCCGCCGTCACGCCGCAAACGCGGCTGATGTACGTCGCCAACCCGAACAACCCGACGGGCACGCACGTGAACCGGGCCGCGGTGGAGAAGCTGCTGCGCGAGGTGCCGCCCGAGGTCATCATCGTGATGGACGAGGCGTACCTCGAGTACGCGGACGCGCCGGACTATCCAGACAGCCTCCAGCTGCGCTCGCTGCGAGAGCGGCTGGTCGTGCTGCGCACGTTCTCGAAGATTTATGGCTTGGCGGCGCTGCGCGTCGGGTACGCGGTCGGCCCCCGCCAGCTCATCGACTACATGAATCGCGTGCGCGCCCCTTTCAACGTGAGCACCCTGGCTCAAGCCGCGGCCGTGGCCGCGCTCGACGACCAAGAGCACGTGAGCGCAGCGCGCAGCTTGAACGCCAAGGAGCGACGCCGCGTCAGCGAAGCCTTGATTGCGAAGGGCCTGAAGGTCGCGCCGAGCCAGGCGAATTTCGTGTTGGTCGACGTGGGGCGGCCCGCGCGGCCCGTGTACGACGCCTTGCTCAAGCGGGGCGTGATCGTCCGGCCATTCGCGGCGCTGCCCACGAGCTTGCGCGTGACGCTCGGCACGGAGCGAGAAAACGACCGCTTCCTCAGCGCGCTCGGTGAGGTGCTGTCGTGATCCGACGCCAGGCGCTGCTCGGCTTGGGAGCGCTCGCGCTCGGCGGCTGTCCCAAGACGGAAGACGTGATCGTCCACACCGGTCAGGGCAAAGAGAAGACGGTGGCCGAGATCGACTCCGACCCGCTCGCGCTCCTGCCGAGCGGCGCGATCACGGTGGGTGTGCTCGACATGCAGGCGCTGTTCGCGTCGCAGTTCGGCGAGCGCTTGCTCGAGGTCGCCAAGCGACGCGCGCCGGTGCCGGACGCGGCCGGCTACGAGCCCAAGCGCGATCTGTCGAAGGTCTACTTTGGCGTCTACTCCATGCAGGGAGCGGACGTCGCGGGCGTGGCCATCGGCAACTTCGACCCCGCGAAGATCGAGGCGGCGGCCGACGGGGTGCAGAAGACGCCGCAGGGCGTGCCGGTCACCAAGACCAGCTACGCCGGGCGCGCGCTGTACACGGCGGAGAGCGTCGGCTTCACGGTGCTCACCCAACGCACCGCGCTGTTCGGGAACCAAACCGGCATTCGCCGGGCGCTCGATCGCATCAAGGAGGGAACGGCCAAGCGCGAGCTGTTGCCCTGGGCGACGAAGGTCTTGAGCCAGACCACGGCGCCGTTCGCGTTCGGCTCCAACCTCAAAGAGAATCCGGTGCCGAACGCGCTGCGCAAGCGCTTGCCGTTCCTCGAGGGGGTCGAGACGCTGTCGGTGGTGGGCAATTTCGCGCCGCCCGGCGTGAACCTCGCGGGCACCCTGATCTATCCGGACGAAGAAGCGGCCAAGAACGGCGCCGGCAAGGTCGCGGAGACGCGCGCCATGCTCGACACCTACACGCCGTTCCTCGCCTTGCTCGGCATCCCCAAGCCGGTGCAGAAGCTCGAGGCCGACGCCATCGGCAAAGAGGGACATTTCGTGGCCGGCGTCGACGCGGTGGCCCTGTCCGCGGTGCTGGCGCGCCTCGACGACCTCGTGGGCGCCCTGCCCCCATCCGCGCCCGTGTCACAATGAGCTTCGTCCCGACATGCCGTCACGCCTGATCGTTCGCCCCGCCAAGAAGCCGCTCAGCGGCAGCGTTCCCGTGCCGAGCGATCGCAGCATCACGCACCGGGCGCTCTTGCTCGCGGCGCTGTCGAACGGGCCGTGCGAGCTGCGCGGCTTCGCTTACGGCGCGGATAACCTGGGCATGCTGCGCGCGCTCAGCATGCTCGGCGTGCGCTACGAAGACGATCAGAAGGGCACGCTGCGCGTCCGCGGCGGGGGGCTGCGGGGGCTGACCGCGCCGCGCGAGCCGCTGAACTGCGGGCACTCGTCGACGATCGCACGCTTGCTCACCGGCGTGCTGTCAGGGCAGCCGTTCGCGGCCGAGCTTCACGGCAGCGCCCAGGCCTCGCGTCGTCGCATGCGCGCGGTGACCGAGCCGCTGATCCAGCGCGGCGCGCAGATCGTAGCCACGCCGCACCCGACGGAGCCGAACGAGGTGTGCCTGCCGCTCCGCATAGGTCCGCTCGCGGCCGAGCGCCTCGCGCCGCTCGAATACGGCTTGAGCCGCCCGAACGACCACGCCAAGGGCGCGCTGCTGTTCAGCGGCCTGTTCGCCTCTGGGCCGACGCTCATCCACGAGCCGGTCGTGTCGCGCGATCACACCGAGCGCATGTTCGACTCGCTCGGTTTGCCCGTGAAGACGGTAGGCTCGGCGGTGAGCTTGCATCCGCCCGCCGATCCGCTGGCGATCCGCGGCTTCGACGCCGACATCCCCGGCGATATTTCGGCGGCGGCTTTCATCTTGGCGGCGGCGCAGCTGGTACCCGACAGCAGCGTCAGCACGCGCCGCACCGGCCTGAACCCGACGCGCGCGGGCATCCTCGACATGATCCGGTTGTTCGGTGGGCGGAGCGGAATCTCCCCGAAGGGTGACTCGCTGGGCGAGCCGTTCGGCGAGGTGAGCTCGCGGGGGGCGCCGCTGCGCGGCATCAAGATTTCCGGAGAGCTCTCGCTGCGCGGCGTCGACGAGATCCCGGTCGCGTGCGTGCTGGCGGCCAAGGCGCGTGGCGTGACCGAGATCTCCGATGTCGCGGAGCTGCGTGACGAAGGCTCGGACCGCCTCGCGGCGCTGTGCGCGCTGCTGCGGGCCTTCGGGGTGTCGGCCAGCGAGAAGCCGGACGGACTCGTGATCGAAGGTGAGCCGGAGCGGCCGCTCAAGGCGGCCCGCGTGAGCTCGGGCGGTGATCACCGCGTCGCCATGGCGGCGGCCCTGCTCGCTCTCGCCGCGGACGGCGAGAGCGTCATCGATGACGCGGAGCCGATCGCCGTCAGCTTCCCGCGTTTCGTCGGGACGCTGCGCGCGCTCGGCGCCGACCTCGAGGTGCAGCCGTGAGCGCGGCTCTGCGTAAGAAGCCGGTGGTCGCCATCGACGGACCTGCCGGCGCCGGTAAGAGCACGGTGACGCGCAAGGTGGCGGAGCGGCTCGGCTACGTGATCGTCGACACGGGCGCGCTCTACCGCGTGGTGGCCCTCGCCGCCGAGCGCGCGGGCGTGAGCTTCGACGACGCCGAGCGCGCCGCGGCTCTGGCCGAAATGTTGGTCGCGGAGAGCGCGGTTCAGCTGAAGCGCGGCCGCGACGGCGGCGTGGTGGTGTTGCTCCGCGGTCAAGACGTGTCGATGGCGATCAGGGCGCAAAACATCGGCCAAGGCGCTAGCAAGGTCTCCGCGCATCCGGGCGTGCGCCAAGCCTTGCTCGAGCTGCAGCGCAGCCAGGGCAGGGAAGGCGGCGTGGTGCTCGAAGGGCGAGACATCGGCACCGTGGTTTTCCCCGACGCGGAGGCGAAGTTCTACCTGACCGCGAGCGCAGACGTGCGCGCGCAGCGCCGGCACGACGAGCTGGCCGCGCGCGGCACGCCCCCGACGCTGGCGGAGGTGCTGGACGAAGTGAACGAGCGCGATCGTCGGGACAGCGGCCGGCAGATCGCGCCGCTCCGACAAGCCGCCGACGCGCAGTTGGTGGACAGCTCGCAGCTGTCGATCGAGCAAGTCGTCGAGCAGATCGTGGCGGCGGTGCACGTGGTCGAGCGACAGCTGGAAGCGCGGGGCTAGCTCGGTGCAGCGGCGGGCACTGCTGAGTGCTCTGGGAACGCTCGCCCTCGCTTGCGGCCCGCGCGAACGCCCGGCGCTGCCGAGCGCGCCGCGCGTCGCGTCCGCCCAGGACTTGATTCCGGCGGACCTCGACGTCGTCGCTCGCCTGGACATGGCGCGAATCAAGGGCGTGTTGGGAGCGCTGGCTTCGGACGCCCTGGCGCGCGCGGCGCTCAGCCGAGCAGCGGACGAGAGCGGAGAGGATTCGGAGCCCCAGCTGCTGAGCGCGCTGCTCGCGGCGGACCGCGTCTATTTCGCGTATCGCCCTGGCCCCCGCCTTTTACCGCTGGATCGAGTGTTGGTAGCGGAGGGCCGGTTCGAGCCTTTGTTGGCGCCGCCGCCGGGTTTCGGTAGGCCGCGCGATCTGGGTGCGGACCTGCGCTATTGGGAGCGTAAGCCAGGCGGCGTCGCTGCGCGCGCGACGACGGCTCGCCTGTACGCCCAGGGCGATCGTCTGCGCGCCTTCGTCTCCGAGGCCGAGATCGACGCTGTCGAGCGCGCGCTCGGGTCACCGCCGAGCGAGCGGCGCTTGCTGCCGCCATCAGAGGGAGCTTTGTCGGTGGCGGCGCGCCCTGCGCTCCTGGCCCGGCTCGCTACGGGCTCGCTGCGTGAGCTGCTCGAGCACGCCAAGGCCTTCGCGCTGACCTTCGATCTCGAGTCGGATCGCGCTCGGCTCGAAGCGGCGCTCGTGCTCGCGTCGGCCGAAGACGCCGCCGCGCTCGAGGGCGCGGTCGGCGCGCTGCTTCAGCAGCTGCCCCGCTCGCTCGAGGGCACCACACGGCTGACTGCGGAGCAGGATCGGCTCGTGCTCCGCGCCGACGTGGGGCGCGCTGCCTTGGCGCCGCTCGTCGCTTGCCTGTCCGACGCCGCGGACGGCTGCTCCTGGTAGAGCGGTCGGCATGTCGCTCGCGCCGGGCCGGACTGGCTCGAGCTGCGCGGCGTGGTAGCGTCCGCCGCGATGACCGCCGTGATTGAGCGCCCAGGCATTCGCATCTCGTTTCGCCTGCTGGTCGGCGTCGCGCTCGGGCTGGCGTTCATCGCGTTCATCGCCGGCCGCTTCGTTTATGAACGATACGGGGGCTACCGGCCGATGGCGCTGATGCACGTTCCACAGGCGATGCGCTACCGCGCGCGCATCGAGCTGAACGACGTCGAGCGACGACCGGCGGTAGCGCCGCTCCTCGCCGCGCTGGATCCGCGGGGTGACCGCCGGCCGGCGCTCGAGAAAAAGCTCGGTTTCTCGGCGGCGGCTGCGCGCGAGCTGGCGTTCGGAGCTGGCCCCGATCCTTCCGATTTCGTGCTCGTGTTCGGCCTCGAGCTGCGCGGTGAGACAGGCGTGCCAGCGGCCAAAGCGGCGTGCAACGTCCTAGCCGAGGGCGGAATCCGCTCCGAGCCGACTGACTCCGGATGCAAGCTGGCCGATGGCGCGTTGCTCGCCGGCACCCCGGACGACACGGTGGTCCTGGCCAGCCGCGAGGAGCTGGTGAAGGGCCTGCTTGGTCGCGCTGAGATTGGAGATCGTTTGGGTTTTTCTGGCCCATCCGTGCGCGGAGTGGCTCCTGATGCCCCCGAGCTGGCCCGTGAAGCGGCGACGCTCGCTTCGCGGCTGGCGTCCAAGTACCCCTGATCTCGAAGTCATAGCGCGACGCTGAGCTGGCCCCCAGTGGGGCGAGACGGACCAACTCCCGCTCTGCTCAGGGTGCGAGTCCCTCCAAGCTGCCGGAACGCCTTGGAATTGCGGTTTGACCCGCGAGCCTTCGTGCGCTACCAGAGCGCGTCCGTCGCGAGGCGTGTGTTCGCCGTCTGCCCACGTGGCAGTGGACCGATACCCAGCCTGCCGGACCAAGGAGGCACTGTTACCACTAATGACTGATACTCAAACCACCAACCAGAACAAGGGCGCCGACCTCGCCGGTTTCGCCGCCATGTTCGAAGCCACGCAAGCTGCAACCCCGAACGGCCAAATCGGCGGAGAGGGTGAAATCGTCAGCGGCTTGGTCGTGCAAGTGAATCGCGACTCCGTTGTCGTCGATATCGGCGGCAAGAGCGAGGGCGTGATCTCCAAGAGCGAGTTCATCGACGCCGTCGGCGCGTTCAACGTGAAGGCCGGCGACCGAGTCGATGTATTCATCGAGTCTCGCGAGAGTGACGATGGGCTGATCTCCTTGTCCAAGGAGAAGGCCGACAAGATGAAGGTGTGGGACGAGATCTCGAGCGCCTGCGAGCGTGACGAGATCATCGAGGGCACCATCAGCCAGCGCGTGAAGGGCGGCCTGTCGGTCACCATCCGCGGCGGCGTCAAGGCGTTTTTGCCGGGCTCTCAGGTGGATCTTCGCCCGATCCGCAACCTCGAGAAGCTGATCGGCCAGACCTATCAATTCAAGGTCATCAAGTTCAACAAGAAGCGCGGCAACATCGTGCTGAGCCGCCGCGTGCTGCTCGAGCGTGAGCGCGACGAGCTGAAGAGCAAGACCCTGCAAACCCTCGAAGAGGGCATGGTCGTGACGGGCACCATCAAGAACCTCACCGAGTACGGCGCGTTCGTCGACCTCGGCGGCATCGATGGTCTGCTCCACATCACCGACATGAGCTGGGGTCGCGTCAACCACCCCGGCGAGGTGTTCAAGGTCGGCGACGAGGTCACCGTCAAGGTGCTCAAGTACAACGCCGAGACCGAGCGCGTCAGCCTCGGCCTGAAGCAGACGCAAGAAGATCCGTGGAACCACGTCGAGGAGGCTTACCCGCTCGGCAAGCGCGTCCGCGGCAAGGTGATGAGCCTGACCGATTACGGCGCTTTCGTGGAATTGGAAGCCGGCGTCGAGGGTCTCATCCACGTGAGCGAGATGAGCTGGACCAAGAAGGTCAAGCACCCGTCGAAGCTGATGGAGATCGGCAACGAGATCGAGTGCCAGGTGCTCGAGGTCGACGCGCGCGCCAAGCGCATCAGCCTCGGCCTCAAGCAGCTCGAGCCCGATCCCTGGACGCTCTTCACCGACAAGTACAAGCCGGGCGACAAGATCGGCGGCAAGGTCCGCTCGCTCACCGATTACGGCGTGTTCGTCGGCATCGAAGACGGCGTGGACGGCATGGTTCACAAGACCGACCTCAGCTGGACGGTCAAGGTCAACAACCCCGCCGACTTCTACAACAAGGGCGACGACGTCGAAGCCATCATCCTCTCGATCAACCACGACGAGAAGAAGGTCAGCTTGGGCGTGAAGCAGCTGTGGGACGACCCCTGGCCCACGCTGCTCGAGAAGTACAAGCCGGGCGTGGTCGTCGAGTCCGCCGAGATCCTCAGCGTGGCCGACTACGGCGCGTTCGTCCGCCTCGAAGAGGGCGTCGAAGGCATCATCCCCAACAACGAGATTCCGGTTTCCGCCAACCTGTCGCGCGGCGACAAGGTGAAGGCCGAGATCTCGAACGTCGACAGCATGGATCGTCGCTTGACGCTCAGCATGCGCAACCCGGGTGAAAGCGTCGAAGCCGAGCACGTCCAAGTGCTCAAGCGCGAATCGGCCGGTAAGGGCGCGACCTTGGGCGATCTGCTCAAGGACAAGCTCGGTTCGATCAAGACGACGCCGGCATCGGTGCCGCCGCCCGCGGCGACCGACGACGAAAAGTGAGCAGAGAGCGGGAACGGCTTACTAAGGTTTCAAAGTCTCAGTGACCGTTCCCGTTAGCGTCAACCAACCGTCGTCTACCCGAGGGGGTAGCGGCGGTTGGACGCGTCCGCGAGTCGTGTTCCTTTCAATCAGCGCCGCTATCACGGCGGCGCTGTTGCTCTGGGCGCGCGAGGTGCTGCTGCCGTTCATTCTGGCGCTGATCATCGCGTACGTCCTTGCCCCGCTGGTGGAGCGAGTGGAGCGTTGGCGCGTGCCGCGCGCCGCGGCGATCTTGATCGTCTACGCGATCACGCTGGGCACCATTTATTTTTCGATCGCGGCCATCGCGCCGCGCATCTACATCGAATCGGCCAAGTTCATGCGGGAGGCGCCGTCGCTAGCCGACAAGCTCTCCCAACAATATGGGCCGCAGCTCGAGTCGTGGGTCGAGGGCTTTCGAAGCCGCTCACGCCCGAAGAAGCCGGCCGTCACCGAGGTCGCGGACGAGCCGCCCGCCCTCGCGGTGGTCACCAAGCCCGACGGCAGCGTGGAGCTGCGGGTCGGCAGCGGTGTCGAGGTCGTGCAGCAAGGCCCCGGCCACTGGCGCGTCGGGCCTGGCATCCAAAAGCAGGAGAAGTTCAGGGTCTCCGACTTGACGGCGCGTGGCATGAACGAGGCCGTCGGCTACATCCAGCGCAACGCGCTCGAGCTGCTGTCGGTCGGCAAGGCGGTGGTCGGCGCGATCGCGCGCAGCATCTTCCTGCTCTTCATGACGTTGATGGTCGCGGGCTACATCATGGGCACGCGTGAAGACATCATCGGCTTCTTCCGCTCGCTCCTGCCGGCGCGAGCTCGCATCGGCTACGATCGCCTGCTGTGGCGCGTCGACCGCGGGATGTCGGGCGTGGTGCGCGGCCAGCTCTTGATCTGCGCCGTGAACGGCGTGCTGTCGGCCATCGGCTTCGCGATGTTCGACCTCAAGTACTGGCCGATCTTGTCGATTTTGGCGGCGGTGATGAGCATCGTGCCGATTTTCGGCTCGATCTTGAGCTCGATCCCGGCCGTGCTGATCGGCCTCACGCAAGACTTCTGGACTGCGATCTGGGTGTTGCTCTGGATCGTGGGCATCCATCAAGTCGAAGCGAACCTGCTGAACCCGAAGATCATCGGCGTTGCAGCCAAGATTCACCCGGTGCTGGTGGTGCTGGCGCTGATCATCGGCGAGCACTTCTTCGGCCTGTGGGGAGCGCTGTTGGCCGTGCCCGCGCTCTCGCTCTTACAGAGTATTTTCATCCACTTCCGCTTCGAAACGATGCCGGACGCGCCGCCCGACAGCCTCCTGCCGCCCGCACGCAGTTAGCGCTCCACCGAGCTTCCTGTAACGACGCCCCGCGACCTCCGGCCGCCGCCTGTTCGGCGCCGACCGCTGACCGTTGACCATCTGCCAGCGGCTTTGACGGCTCCTCGCGCGCCAACCGGTGCTAAGACAACGCCCGATATGGCCAGCGAGACCCGTAAGCTGAAGAGGGCCCAGAGCACGACACCCAGCACCGGCAAGGCGGCGCGTGAGGCGCTCAAGGCTCCGACGACGGCGAAGCGGCAAGAGCTGGCCGATCCGCTCGCGGGCGGGCAGCTGCGCTCGCTGCTCACGCGTCTCGGTTTGATTTTGGCCGGCGTCTGGATCTTGTTCGGATCCATCTCGACGCTCGTGTCGGGCAGCTGGAGCAAGGTGCTGCTCGGCATACCGGTCGTGCTCACGGTGGTGGGCGTCGGCTTGCTCGTATGGGCGATGCGGCAAGCCAAGACGGCGCGCGGCGTGGCCAGCATCTTGAGCGGCGTCGAGACGGATGACGACCGTAAAGCGGCCCTCGAGAAGCTGTCGACGGGCTTCAAGAAGGGTGACACCGCCGCCGTGTTCGCGCGCGCGCAGCTGGAGCTGCAAGAGGATCCGAAGAAGGCGCTGGCGACGCTCGAGAGCATCGACCTGAAGAAGGTCATGGCCCCGGTGGCGGACGAAGCTCGCGGGCAGCGAGCGATGATTCACCTCACGCAAGGCGAGGTGGGCCCGGCGCGGCAGTTGACCGACAACATCGACCTGAGCCGCCACCAAGACGCGCGCACACGGGGCATGCTGGCTTCCGTGAAGGCCGAGGCGATGGCTCGCTCGGGCGACGCCAAGAAGGCCAAGGAGATGCTCGAGCTGTACGACTTCGAAGACGCGATCTTCGAGCAGATCCGCCCGCAGCTCTACCGCGCGTTGGCCTACGCGGCGGCGCACGAGACCGATCTCGCGACGATGCGCAAAGCGCTGCGCAAGCTGCTGGCGGTGGATGTGCGGTTGCTCGGCGGCTTCATGATGAAGAAGACGCATCCGCTCCTGCAAAAGGAAGCACGGAAGCTGCTGGAGCAATCGGGTCAGGTGCCGAAGAAGATGGTCGTGCAGCGCAGGGTGTGAGGCTGCTGTACGGCAGGTGTACGGCGCTGTGAGTCGTGCGGTTTTGTGAAGCTCGCTCGGCTCGCTGTTGTTCTCAGAGATTCGTGATCGTCGCCCGCCCCAGGGGCTTCACTGCTACTTCGGGCAAGAGCTCCGCGTAGCTAACCACCCGCACCTCCGGCAGCTCGGGCTCCAGCAGCTTGCGAATGAAGCGGCGGATGTCGGGCTGGGTGAGCACCACGACGGGTGACACCTCCGCCGCGTGCTGAGCAAGGGCCCGCTTGATCGCGGTCAGGATGTCGCGGCTGGCGACGGGGGCGAGGGCCAGGAAGGCGCCCGCCGGGGTGCGCGTGATCGCGCCGCGCACCGCGTCTTCGATGTGGGAATCGAGCAACAAGACGGGCAGCTCGCGCGCTCCGCGTGTCAGCGCGTGCGTGATGGGCCGCCGCAGCTGGGCGCGCACGAACTCGGCCAAAGTGAGCGGGTCCTTCTCGGTTGAGCCCACCACCGACAGCGCTTCGAGGATGGCGCGCAAATCGCGGATGCTGACTCGCTCCTCGACCAGCCGCCGCAAGATGTCGGTCAGCTGAATCAGCGAGATGGGCTTGGGCACCACCTGACGCACGCTCGCGGGCGAGAGTTGCTCGAGCTCATCGAGCAGCGTTTGCGTTTCCGAGAGCCCCAAGAAATCTTGCACACGGCGATCGAGGGCGGGCAAGAGCTCGAACAGCAGCTGCTGCGCTATTTCGCCGTCAGGCACGCTGGGCGGCAGCGAGATCAGCAGGGCGGGCACTTCGTGAAGGGAGAGCACGGCGTGACGCTCCGGCAGCGCCTCCGAAGTCTGGATGCGGCCAGCCGGCAGGGGGACACCGCGCTCTCGAAAAATGATTTCGCGGGCGGCGGGCAACGCGGCGCGCAGCCCTGGGCGCCGCACCTCTCCGCCGCGAAGATCATCGTCCAACAGCGGCTCGAGATCCTTCGAGACGTCGACGCTCCAAGGCACGACCAAGGGCACGAAGCGCGGCTGGGCCTGGGGCCCGGGTCGGCGCTGAATCGGTTCGGGCTGTTGGCGTTCTGCTTCCCGCAGGCTCTTCAGGCGCGCTCGCGACGCGGCGAAGAGCAGGGCGCCGATGACCAAGAACGGCAACCCCGGCAGCCCCGGGATGAGCGCGAGCCCGAGCACGAAGAAGCTGCCGACGCGCAGCGCCTGTGGCTGACCGAAGATCTGCGCCGCGAGCTCCGCGCCGAGCGGAGTTTCGGCCTCTTCGCTGGCCACGCGCGTCACGAGCACGCCTGCCGCGGTGGCTAGCACCAGCGCCGGGATTTGCGTGACGAGGCCGTCGCCCACCGTCAGCAAGCCGTAGCGCTTGAGCGCCGTGACGACCTCCATGTCGCGCTGGCCGACGCCGATCGCCAAACCGCCGAGGATATTGATGACGGTGATGATCAGCGACGCGATCACGTCACCTTTGACGAACTTCATCGCGCCGTCCATGGCGCCGTAGAACTGGCTTTCGCGCAGGAGCGCGCGCCGACGCCGTCGCGCCTCGAGGCCATCGATGCTGCCCGAACGCAGCTCGGCGTCGATGGCCATCTGCTTACCGGGCATGGCGTCGAGGGTGAAGCGCGCGCCGACTTCGGCCACGCGCTCGCTGCCTTTGGCGATCACCACGAACTGGATGATCGTCAAAATGAGGAAAATGACCGCGCCGACGACGTAGTTGCCGCGCACCACGAACTGCCCGAACGCGCGGATGACCTCGCCCGCGTCGGCCTGCAGCAAGATGAGGCGCGTCGACGACACGTTGAGCGCGAGGCGGAACAGCGTGGCGAGCAGCAGCAGCGTCGGGAATGCGGCGATCTTGAGGGCATCGCCGACGTAGAGCGCGACGAGCAGCACCGCGACCGACGCCGCCAAGTTGGACGCGATCAGCAGATCGAGCAGCCAGGTGGGGAGCGGCACCACCATCAAGCCGACGATCGCGATCACGAACGCGGCCAGCGTCGCGTCGGCGAATCCGAAGCGCGTACGGGGCGTGCGCAGCCCCAAACCTTGGGCCTGCGCGCCCGCCCGCGCGCCCTGCGCCGCCTGTGCCGCCATCGAGGACGGCAGCTCAATTCAGCCGGCAGGTGGCGTCAAGCCGTGACAGAGCCCAGCGTCAGCGGCTCACGATGGCGCCGTAAACAGCCCCAAGACGCCGGTGTACAGCTGGAGCGAAGGCTTGCCGCCTACCTCCGACACCTCGAACGACGACTGCATACCTGCGAGCGGCAGCTCGCCCAGCCGCGCTTTCAAGATCTTGAGATCGACGTCTCGCTGACCGTAGAGGCTCGAGCCGCGCCCGGCGCAGTTCAAGTAGATGCCGAAGCGAGGGGCCGCGCCGCGCGCGTCGCGCAGCAGGTCACGCACCGCGCTCTGCAAGTCTTCCCGAGCCGCCTTGGCGTCGCGAACGGCGAATGCGAGCCGCATGCCGGGTTTCACTTCATCCGAGACGAGCAGGCCCCGGCGCACCGGATCGACCCCCTGCACGGCGCGGATCAACAGCTCCGGCCGCTCGACCCCGCGCTCATCGCCGAGCGCCGGATCGCGGCGTGGCCCGTCGGCTGGCAGCGGAGGAGCCAGCGCCACGAACACCAAGGGCTGATCTTCGAGGTTGCCCGCAACGGAGCTCAACACCTCGAGCGCGGGCGCGCCCTCGAGCTCCAGCACCATCGAGCCGCGCGTCTTGGAGATGACCTTCAGCGGCATGAGCAGCCGGCACGCCGCCGAGGCGCGCACGAGCGGCGTGGTCAAGCCGCGAAGCACGATGCCCCCGGCCGGCCCCGGGCTCAAGGTGCCGTCCGCGGAGAGCGCGAGCACCGGGGCGTCGCCGACCGTGCCCGCGCCGAGCACGCGCGTCCGGCGCAGCTCGCTCAGCGGCTCGAGCACATGCGGGGCGAGCCCGCTCGGGCGCGCGAACACGAGCGCGGTGCCCATGCGCCCGGAGCTCTCGCTGGCCTTGATGGCTTCAGAGAGACGAGCGCCGACGGTCTCCGCGTTGTGGGCGAGCACGCTGAACGGCTCGGCGTGACCCCCGCTCCACACCAAACCGGTCGCAGCCGCTTGCCCCTCGACCTCGCCGCGTTCGGAGACGACGCCGGCACCTGCGGCCAAACACGCGGGGATGCCGGGAGCGGCCTTGCCGATCGCTCGGCCCACTTCCACCAAGCGCTCACCCAGACCGCCCGCGGCGAAGACGACCGCGCCGCTCGGGCGCGTGACGCGCCGCGCCGCTTGCGCGAAGGCTCGCGCGGCTTTTTCGGGGTCCTCTCCGGCGAAGCTGAAGCTGTGGGCCGTAGTCATGGCTCGGGGCGAGGGCGGGGGGCCGCAGGGAGCAGGCCCGGGAGGCTGATAGGACGAGCGAGGAGAGCGAAAGCTGAGGGACCAGGCCGCGAGAACACGACCGCAACCAGGTCATTCTGGCTAGGGAAGCTTACGCCCTTTCGTTCCGCCAAAACATTTCCTATTTTGCTTGGGAATGTCCGAGGTCCGGTCCCCGCGCATGCAATCTTACGGCGCATCCGATATTGGTCGCCGGCGGACCACCAACGAAGACGCCTACCTCTGCGACGACGAGCTGGGCCTTTGGGTGGTGGCCGATGGGATGGGAGGGCATGCCGCGGGCGAGGTGGCGAGCCAGGAAGCGATCGACACCGTTCACGGCATGGTCAAGCGCGGCAAGACGAGCTTGAAGCTCGATGGCCCGCTGACCGACGAGCGCAGCCGAGCGGCGGCCCGCCTGCTCGAGGGTGCGGTGCAGGCGGCGACATACATCGTCTACGCGATGGCGGAGATCGACCGTGGCAAGGCCGGCATGGGCACGACCATCACCGCCATGATGCGGTTCGGTAGCGCGCTCGTAACCGCGCAGGTGGGCGACAGCCGCATCTACCGCGTGCGCGGGAGCGACGCCGTACAGCTGACCGAGGACCACACCCTCATCAATTGGCAGCTCAAGCAGGGCATCATCACGCCCGAAGAGGCGCGGGTGAGCAAGCAGCGCAACGTGATCACGCGGGCGGTGGGAAGCCGTGATTATGTGCAAGTAGATACGACGGTTTCCGAGCCAGAGCTCGGGGATACCTTCTTGATCTGCAGCGACGGCCTGCACGGCTACCTTCGCACTGAAGAGATCCCGCCTATCCTCGCGGAAGGTGGCGCACTTTCGGTGACGCGTCTGATTGAGCTGGCTAACAGCCGAGGCGGCAAAGACAACATCACCGCCGTGATCGTCGAGGTGTCTTGACCACGCGCACGGCGAAAGAGCGCCCGCGCGTCGGCTAGCTGACCGATGGAAGCGCGACGCGACGACGCGCGCTATGCTCGCCGCCATGAAGACTGCTTATGGGCTTGGTGTGGCGTGCTGCGTGGTGCTGGCGGCCGTCGTCGGCTGTGATGATGACCGGCCGCTGGGCGACCTGGGCGTAGGCGGTTCGCCCCACGACGGTCAAGGCGGCGCGGGCGCAGAAACCGCCGGAGGCGCCGACGCGACGGCTGAGGGCGGCCAGTCGAGCGGAGGCGTGGACGGCCTCGGTGGTGCCT
>JAEYWK010000189.1 GCA_023431345.1 Pseudomonadota bacterium | reverse complement strand
GACTCCTACGGTTGGGGCGGCCGCAGCACCGGTGACCAGGTCGTTGGGGAGGGCTCACTGGGTCTTGGGAGGGTAGGAGTGGCGACTGCCATCTCGCCCCACCCCCGCTTAAATTGCCTACGCGCCGCGCAACGTCAGGTCACGGCCGGAGAGCCGCTCCGATAGTCGAGCTGGCCCGAGCAAGCGCCAGCGCGTTCGCGGGTGTCGTCACGATGCCAAGATCATCGAACGCCGACCGCGTACGCGGCAGCTTCGCCTCGGCTTACGCGACGTTCGTATCGAGCGGGCCTAGCCCCATAGCGTCACCTTGCTGCGGGGCTCGAGCTGCAGGTCGTTGCTAGAGTCGCCTCCCCCCAAAACCGTGTGGGGCGCGCCCCCCGGGGGAGGCGGGGTCTGGCGCTGGATTTGGCTGTATTGTCGCACGCGCAGAGCTGGAACGAGTCGTGCATTGACGCGAGCATGCCGCGCAAGCTGCTGCTCGCCACTCTGGTGGTCTCGGTGGGAACGGTCGCGCTCGTGCTCGGTAGTACCGGCTCCCCTGCGCCCGTCTACGCGCTCACCGTCTCCGAGCTCCTCGATGCGCCGCGCCTAGACACGCCGCTGCGCATCAGTGGTCCCCTCGTCCCAGGCTCCTTGTGTCGAGTGACCGAGGCGTGCGGCTATCGTTTCCGCATCGCGGAGCGCTACGCGGCGTCTCACCCACCTCGAGAGCTCGAAGTCAGCTACCCCCAGTGCGGCTTGCCCGACACCTTTGGTGAGCTGCCCGGTGTCGACCTGGAGGTCTCGGTCGAAGGACAACGCTGCGGCGCATGTCACAGCTTCGAAGCTACGCAAGTGATGGCCAAATGCCCGCGCAAGTACGACATGAGCAACAGCGGCGGCATGCTCCGTCCCGCTCCGATTCCGATCTGCGAAGGACCGCATTCGCGCAACCGCCCCTAGCGGGCACTGTGTTGCGAGGGGACGTCAGCGACGCTTGATGCGCGACGGCATCCGGAAGAAGTCGACGAAGGCTTGGACTTTGGGGGCGATCTGCGCGCGGCTGGGGTAATAAAGGAAGAGCCCGGGAAAGGGCGTACAGAAGGCTTCGAGCACGCGGACGAGGCGCCGTTCCGCCAGGGCGCCGCGCACGGTGCTTTCCATCACGTAGGCGATCCCGACGCCGCGGAGGGCAGCGTCGACCATCAGGTCGCCATCGTTCAAGAGGACGCGACCTTCGACCGCGACTTGGAAGTCCTTGCCGTGCTCCGTGAACTCCCAGCGCGCGACGACGCCGAGGGCGCGGCGCCGGTAGTTGATGCAGTCGTGGCTTTGTAGGTCGCGCGGGTGCTTGGGCTTGCCGTGCTTGGCGAAGTATTCGGGTGAAGCGACGACGGCGATGCGCATATCGGCGCTGGCGCGAACGCTGATCATCTCGCGCTGGAGCATTTCGCCGATGCGCAGACCCAAATCGAATCCTTCTTTGACGACATCGACGAGGGCGTCGTCGATCGAAAGGTCGAGCTGGATGTCGGGGTAGCGCGCGAGGAAGTCGGTCAGGCGCGGCGCGACGACCGACTCGTAGCCCAGCCGCGGCAGGGTGATTCTCAGGAGCCCAGCCGGGCGGTCGCGCAGCTCGCTCAGCGAGGCGAAGGCGTCCTTGACGCCGTCCATGGCTGGCTTGAGGCGACTGAGGAAGCGCTCGCCCGCTTCGGTGAGGCCGACACTACGAGTCGTACGTTGGAGCAAGCGCACGCCGACGCGCTGCTCGAGCGCGCGGATCGATTGACTGATCGCGGAGGGCGTAACCCGCAGCTCCGCCGCGGCAGCGGTGAAGCTGCGCTTGTCGGCGACGCAGAGCAGCGCGGTGAGGCCCGAAAGGTCGTCCTGCATTTATTAGAATAACTTAATACCACATCCAGATTTGAGGCCTTTCTCTGGAAGGTTCGGAGCCGTACGTTGACCTTCGAAAGGTAAGGAACACCATGAGCATCCCCAGCAAGGTTTGGTTCGTCACCGGTACGTCATCCGGCTTCGGCCGCTGCATCGCGGAAGAGGTCATTGCCCGTGGCGAGCGGCTGGTCGCCACGGCGCGCGACCCTAAGGGCCTAGAGCACCTGGCAGCGAAGGCTCCAGAGCGTGTGCTGGCGCTGCGACTGGACGTGACGAAACCCGAAGAGGTCGAGTCAGCAGTCCGCAAGGCGCTCGATCACTTCGGCCAGGTCGATGTCCTCGTGAACAACGCCGGTTACAGCGTGCTCGGCGCGGTGGAGGAGACGACGGAGGCCGAGCTCCGGACTGCATTCGAGACCATGTTCTTCGGCGCCGTCGCGACCACGCGCGCCGTACTGCCGCAGATGCGGGAGCGCCGCACCGGCACCATCGTGCAGATTACCAGCGTCGGCGGGTTCACGACCGCCCCCGGCTTCGGGGCTTACTGCGCCGTGAAGCACGGGCTCGAAGGTCTCTCCGAGTGTCTGGCGGCTGAGGTCGCTCCCTTCGGCATCCGGGTGCTCATCGTGCAGCCCGGCGCCTTTCGAACGAGCCTCTTCGACCATGCCTTCCGCATGCTGCCCGCAACGGAAACGTACTCGTCCAGCGTCGGCCCCACTCGCGCCTACGTGACGAGCAGCGCCGGTAAGCAGGAAGGAGATCCCACCAAAGCCGCCCGCGCCATCGTCGACGCCGTGAACGCGGGTGCACCGACCCTGCGCCTGCCGCTCGGCGCCGACGCAGTCACGTTGATTCGCGGCAAGCTGGCTTCGATGGCCGACGAAGTGAACGAGACCGAGCGCGTCGCGCGAGCCACCGCCTTCGACGCAGAGTGATCAAAGGTGACCATGACTGCAGAGCGCGGTGCTCCTACACAGCGCATGCACCAACGCAGAACGCCGTCGCGGCTTCGCGCGAGCACACGAGCTCAGCGTGCTCGCTTCAGCGCGGATTCGGCGCCCGTCAGCCCCCGGCGAGCAACTTCGCGAGCTCCCCGGAGTCTGCAAGCCGCTTCAGGTCGGCAAAGCCTCCGATGAGCGAGCGTTTGACGAAGACCATCGGGAAGGTTGGCCAGCCCGCCCACATCTTGAGCCCCAATCGTGGTCGCCATTGGCTGAAGTAGCTGCCCAGCCCCAGATAGGCATAAGGGACGCCGAGGTCGTCTAGCAGCCGGCGCGCGCGGCCCGGAAATGGGTTGATGGCCATGCCGACGACTACCACGTCGTTGGCGTGCACCAGCTCTTCGACCCGGGCGATGAGCTCGCTCTGATAGCCGACAACCTTGCCGCGGACTTCAGGGTGGACGCGGCTAGGTTCGAGCGTGGCGCGCGACGGGGAAGCCATGGGCACGTCTTAGTACCCATGGGCAGACTTTGGGTAGCCCCACCCACGAACTTTTTACCGCTCGCCCACTTTGTTCATGCAGGTCACCCCGCGAGCTTGTCTCGTTCGTGTGGCGCCGTCAGGTCCGTAAGCGGACCAAGGGGAATGATAGCGTTCGGGTTGATGTGGGGATGGCTCGTGAAGTAATGCCGCTTGATGTGATCGAAGTTGCAGAGCTCCGCCACGCCCGGCAGCTGGTAAATGTCACGCAGGTACGCGAACAGCTCCGGGTAGTCGGCGATGCGCCGGAGGTTACACTTGAAGTGATAGTGATACACGGCATCGAAGCGCAGCAGCGTCGTGAAAAAGCAAATGTCCGCTTCCGTGAGCCGCGCGCCAACCAAGTAGCGCTGATGTCGCAGCCGCTCCTCATAGCCATCGAGCGCAGCGAACAGGTCACGCACGGCCTCCTCGTAAGCTGACTGCTTCGTCGCAAAGCCGGCGCGGTACACGCCATTGTTCACCGGGTCGTAGAGCGCGTCGATCTCGCGATCGATCTGCTCCTCCAGATCCCGCGGACAGAGGTCCACGGAGCGGTCGGCGAAAGCCGCGAATTCGCGCGTCAGCATGCGCAAGATCATGCGTGAGTCATTGCAGACGATCGTTTCACTGCGCTTGTCCCACAGCACGGGCACCGTCACGCGCCCGGTGTAATCCGGCTTCGCCTTCGTATACACTTCGTGCAGGTAGTTGGCGCCGTTCACGGTATCGGCGAGCGCGCCCGGGTAATCGGCGAACTGCCAGCCGCTGTCGCCCATGTGCGGGTGCACCACGCTGAGCGAAATCGCGCTATCTAGCCCCTTGAGGCGGCGCGCCAGCAACGTACGGTGGGCCCAGGGGCAGGCCAGGCTCACGTAGAGGTGATACCGATCCGGCTCCGCGGCGAAGCCATTTGAGCCGCTCGCCAGCACCGTATTGTGAAAGCGCGTTTCATCACGAACGAAGTGACCGCGCTCATCACTGCCATACCATTCGTTCATCCAAACGCCGTCGACCAGCTTGCCCATCCAACAAGCATGAGCGACAGCCGTCGCACCACCAAGTGGCAAATGTTCGCGCGCGCAGCTGCCACACTCGCTTGGCGCCTCGTGAGCCCAAGACTCGAGCTTGCTAGCCCGCGAAGGCTATGCGTCCGGAGGAGGCGGGGGCGCGCTCGGGAGAGCGACCGGCCATGGCGGCGGCGGCTTCGTGGATGCTGTGGGCTACCAGATCGGCGCCTGCTTCTCGCAGGCGAGCTGCCCCCTCCTGCGAGAGCTCGTCGTCGGGTTCGGGTACGAGCGCGATGATGAAGCAATTTGGAAGCTCCGCGCGCAGGCGACGGCACAAGAAGCGAGCATTGACGTTGCCGCCGGGGGGCAGCGCCGTGACGCACACGAGCTGTGGCTGACTCTGGAGCACCCTCGCCAGCGCTTCATCGCGATTTTCCGCGACCACGACGTCGAGCCCAAGACCCTGCCGCGCCATCGTCGCGCGAAGCATCTGCAAGATCGGTGCGTCGAGCAGAGGCTGAGCGGCGATGCCAACGGCGAGCGAGACGGCGCGGGCTGGCTCACGGTGGGCGCCGCAGCGCTGCGCGATGCCCTCGATGTCGCGCGCGACGCGCGCTCCGGTTTCTTCACTGATGGCGCGTGAGTCGAGGTCACGGGCGAGCAGCGCCAGCGCTGGGACCAACACGTCGTCGAATGCCTTGACGAGGCTGGTTCGGGCGGCGTGGCGTTTGGCGAAGGCCAGGGCGTCCTTCGGCGCGCCACCCAACAAGCGTTGATAGAAATCGAGCTCTGCGTTCAAGCCGGGCTCGTCACCGAAGGCGATGGCCAAGAACGCCAAGCGGGGGAAGTGCCGACCGACCACGGCCGCGCACACGGTTATCGGCGTTGCGAGCACCAGGCCGAGCGGGCCCCACATCCACGTCCAAAACAGCGCCGCCACGAGCAGTGCCAGCGCCGAAACCCCGGTGCGCTTTCCGAGCACCAGCGGCTCGACGAAGTTCGCGAGAGAGACCTCGGTGACCAAGAAGAAGCCGACCGTGAGCGCGACCTCGCGCCAACCGGGAAACACGACGAACGCGACCAAGGCCGGGAAGGCGCCCGCGATCCAGCCACCGACCAGCGGCACGAAGCGCAGCAGGCCCGCGAGCACCCCCCACAGGACAGCGTAGGGCACGCCGATCGCGTAGAGGCCGAGCACGACCAAGGCCGCGAACGCCGCGTTGATGTAGACCTGCGTGAGTAACAGGTGACCGACGCGAGCCATGGCCTCACCCAAGGTCTGCGTGGTGACGGTCACGTTCCTCGCGCCCACGAGGCGGATCAGCCGACCGCGCAGATCCTCGCGGCGAACGACGATGAACACGGTCGTCACCATCACGAACAGGGTGACCGCGGCGGGCTCCAAGATCGGGCCGACGGCATCGTGGAGTCGCTCGAACGTGGAGCCCGTCCCCGAGATGACGCGGACCGGCGTCGAGATTTCGGCGGCGGTTTCTGGATCGATGCGCCGCGACAGCTCCGCGAACGCATCGCTCAAGTCCTCGACCACTTGAAAGCGGCCGTTGCGGAGGCTCGCGAGCTTTTCGCTCATCTGGGCAGAGTAGGTCTTGAGCTGCGCTGCCAAATCCAACATCTGCGACAGCAGCACCGCTCCCACGACCCCGAGGGCGGCGAGCGCAGCTCCGAACACCAGAGCGGTAGAGAACCCGCGCCGAAGTCCCCAGCGCTCGAGCCAATTGCAGGGTGGGGCGAGCACGAATGCCAGATAGAATGCCAGCACGATCGGCACCACCACGGGTCGCCCGAGCCAGAGCAGAGCAAGAACGATCGCGAGCTCGACGGTGCGACCGGCGCGTAGGGTTACGTCCCGCACAGCTCTCGAATCCTGGTGATGAGCTGGCGCGAGTCGGTCGGTTTTTCGAATGCGTCGTCGACCTGCAGGTCACCGCGCTGATCAGCGGGCATGCCGCAGAGCACGATGATCGGTATCGACCGCCACGAGGCCTTCGTCTTGAGTGCCTTGCACAGGTCCCACCCGCTCATCATCGGCATCAGCAGATCCGTCAAGATCAGGTCTGGATCGAGCCCTTTTTCGAGCAGCCCGATCGCCTCCGCGCCGTTCGCGGCGCTCGAGGCCACGAAGCCTTCCGCCTCCAGCAGCGACAGCAACAGCTCGCGATTGTCGTCGTCATCGTCGACGACCATCACGCGACAACCGTTGCCCGCGCGGGCCTTCATGCCAGCTCCTGACGCAAGGCTTGTGCCAGATTTGCACCAGCTGTCCGCAAGCACCCGACGCCCATTTTCGTGGCCAATTCAGGCGGGAGAGAGGCTTTCGCGTGAGGCGACCTTGCCAGAGCCGGGGTTGATTGCCTCTCATCGCCTCAGCGGTGAGCAGCCCGCCTTGAACACGATCAGATTCTTGCGGAAATCGGCCGATCGTGAACACCTGGATCGGGGCATCGTGAACACGCAAATCGGCGCATCGTGAACGCCGGGATCGGGGTTCGTGAACGCTCGGATCGGCGTTGTGAACGCCGAAATCGGGCATCGTGAACCAGGCCCGCAAAGAGCGCGGTGACGCCGGCAGTCGGCTCTGAGACCGGGGCTCCGAAAGGAGTCCCCTTCAATGGCAACGGAGCGACTGGAAGTGCGACAGATTCGAGAAATCTTACGACAGCGGGCGCAGGGGCGGAGCGTGCGGGAGGTGGCGCGCAGCCTCGGCGTGAGCGTCGGCAGCGTGCAGAAGACGGCGGCGCGTGCGACGACGGCGGGGCTCACGTGGGAGGCGGCAGAGGCCCTGGACGAGCGAACGCTCGATGAACGGCTGTACGGTCGCCCGGCGAAGCCCGGCGATGATCGACCACGGCCGGATCCGACGTACATCCATCGAGAGCTGAAGCGCGTGGGCGTCACGCTCGAGCTGTTGCACCTGGAGTACCTGGAGGCGCATCCGACGGGTCTTCGATACACGGCTTTCTGCGACGTGTACCGGGGGTGGCTCGCGAAAGCGGGGGTGGTGATGCGGCAGACGCACAAGGCGGGAGAGAAGTGCTTCGTGGACTACTCTGGCAAGAAGCCGTCGTACGTAGATGCCAGCACCGGCGCGGTGGTCGCGGTCGAGCTCTTCGTCGCGGTGCTCGGCGCGAGCAACTACACCTACGCGGAGGCGACGGAGACGCAGCAGGTGCCGGACTTCATCGCGGCGCACGTGCGCTTGTACCAGTACTTCGGCGGCGTGACGGAGATGACGGTGCCAGACCAGCTGAAGTCGGGGGTCACGAAGTCGTGCCGGTACGAGCCAGGCATCCAGCGTAGCTACGCCGAGATGGCGCGACATTACGGAACGGCGATCGTGCCCGCGCGGCCATACAAGGCTCGGGACAAGGCGAAGGTCGAGGTCGGCGTCCAGATCGCACAGCGTTGGCTCCTCGCGCGGCTACGGAACCAGACCTTCTTCTCCCTCGGCGAGTTGAACCGACGCATCGCGGAGCTTCTCGAAGACTTGAACTCGCGCCCGATGAAGAAGCTCGGCGGCGCCACGCGGCGCGAGCTCTTCGAGCGGTACGACCGGCCTGCACTGCGCCCGCTGCCGAGCGAGGCTTATGAGATTGCGGAATGGGACGAAGCGACTGTGAACCTCGACTACCACGTCGAGCACGAGAAGCACTGGTACTCGGCGCCGTATGTGATCGCGCAAGAGTCGGTCTGGGTGCGTGCGACGGCGACGACGGTCGAGCTGTTTCACCGTGGCGACCGAGTTGCGTCGCATGCACGCAGTCGAGAGCAGTACCGGCATACGACAGAGCCGGCGCACATGCCGGAAGCGCACCGGCGCCACTCAGCTGGCGTCGATGGCGTACTGGCATGGGGCGCGTCCGTGGGCCCGATGACGGAAGCCATGGTGCGTCGCCTGATCGAGGCGAACCCAGTCCGGGAGCAGGGCTGGCGCTCGGCGCGCGGGCTGCAGCGCATCGGAGAGAAGTACGGGGCGGAGCGCACCGAGCTCGCTTGTGAGCGTGCAGTCCGCCTCGGAGCCCGCTCGTACAAGATCGTCGCCAACATGCTCAAGCTCGGTCGCGAGCGAGAACCGCTGCCCGGCGATGAACCTGCGGATACGCCCGCAATCCAACACGAGAACCTCCGGGGGCCTGGCTACTACCACTGACAGAAAAGGAGAACGCATGCTGAATGAACCCACGATTGAAAAACTGCGCGTGCTGCGCCTCGGCGTGATGGCCGACGCCTGGGTCGCGCAGGGCAAGGACCCGAAGGTGTCCTCGCTCAGCTTCGACGAGCGCTTCGGTCTGCTCGTCGATGCCGAACACCTCTCGCGTGATAACCGGAGGCTTACGCGCCTGCTCAAGGACGCCCAGCTCCGCATACCCGGTGCGTGCATCGAGGACCTCGACGTCTCACCCGGGCGTGGGATCGACAAGGCGATGGCGCGCCAACTCGGGCAGTGCGCGTGGGTCGCAGAGCACCAGAGCGTCCTGCTCGTCGGACCCACCGGCGTCGGCAAGAGCTACGTTGCGTGCGCGCTCGGACAGGCTGCGTGCCGGCGAGGGCTGCGAGTGCTCTACCGCCGTGTCCCGCGCCTGCTCGACGAGGTAGCGCTTGCCCGCGCAGAGGGCTCCGTTGCTCGTCTGCTCGCCCGCCTCGCTAAAGCTGACGTGCTTGTCCTCGACGACTGGGGTCTCGGCTCGCTCCGAGAGGCCCAGCGGCACGACATCCTCGAAGTGATCGAGGATCGCTACGGTCGGGCGGCGACCGTCGTCACCAGCCAGCTGCCAATCGCGAAGTGGCACGAGTGGATCGGCGACCCGACTCTGGCTGACGCAATTTTGGACCGGCTTGTCAATAGCGCGTACAAGATCGACCTCAAGGGCCACTCCCGACGGAAGGTCAAGACCACGAACGACACCTGAGCATCGACAGCCTGCGTCGCTCCGCTCCGATCTCACGACCGCGAGCGTGATCCCGATGCCCGAGACAGCTGATCACGATGGCCGAGATACGCAATTCTCTCGCGTGCACATCGGCGCACGCACGTGACCGCGTCACCTCGAACAGCAGCGTCGAAGTCGGTCGTGAACCTTCGCACGCCTCGCGCGATGATGGCGATGCGGCCGATGATCAGCGCGGACCACGCTCAAGGATGTCGTAAACGTTGCTAGCGTCGGATTGAACGAATCCCTTGAACCACTGAACAGCTTGAGCACGGCGTCTTGCGTGTGGTGCTGAAGCCCTGGCTGATCACGACGATGCGCTCAGCGCCGCGCAACAGCGCGGGGTCGAAATCGATCTTGACGTGCAGTCTGGCGCCACGCACATCGAGCCCGCCAGAGTGGGTGGGATGCATCGGATACCGAGCTACGGATTCTGCAAGTTCAAAAAGCAACGAGCCCCAACTCGGATACCATTCCCACTTTGCTTCTGCGCCGAGAGCTTCCACCGTTCGATGCCTCCGACGACTTCGCTGCTTAGGTCAAAGCGTTCTCCTCCGCCGTTGAACGTGCCGCTGACACTGGTCACCACGCAAGTGGTGGTATCGAACGGGGTCATGATTGCGGACGTCTGTCCCAATGTCGTGTCGACCTCGAACCCGCCAACATCTAACAAGCCACCAACTGTGTCCCCGGCCCCCATGAACTTGATGGCTTGGCCTCGCGTGCCCAATGTCAGAGTCCTAGCGGCTCCTCCAACGTAGTCCTGGCAGGTGCTGATAACGAGGTTGGAGAAAGTATCAGGAGCTGTGGCCTGCTCGATCCGCACGCTCTCGCCAAAGCCAGCGAAGTTGCCGGTCACATTGAACAGGTAGCCCACGGAATCGAATTTGGTGAGAGGCACCTTGGTGGAGCCGCCACAATTCGGGTCTTCGCCCTCCTTTTGGTTGATGGTTGGAAGCTGCGCCGTCAAGTCGTGCGAATTGCCGCGGTAACACGAGCGAGGGCGGCAAGCGTACCCAGTGGTCATGCTTTCTGAGCCATACCCTGCGCCGTGCACCATGAAGCAGACCCGATCCTGCTCATCCGGCGCACCATAAAAGTCGGTAGTGGTGGAAACCAGCGTGCAGTCGCGCTCCGGTGCGGGGGGGGCCTCTGGCGAGCCAACTTTGATCGAGCGCGGCAGACGGGCGCACATCGCGGTTGCTCCCACCGCCTCCTGAAGAGAGTGCCCACCCAGCTGCTGAACCAGCCCTCCTGAGGCGCCCGGTACCGAAGTGACCGCGACACTTTCGCCGCCGCCCTCAAACCGACCCTTGACCATGGTTAGGAAGCATACATCCCGCGGGTCCGAAGGATCAGCGGTGAGGGTGACCGGCTCCTCGCCTTGATTCCAGCTCACTGGCTCGGTGAGGCTCTCCGCGGGAATGCAGCGCGCGCTGCCCCCGACGCTTAATTGCTGCGACTGCCCGTGCAAGTACCAATTGCCATCTTCAATGTAGACCCTGAGCCGCTCACCGCCGCCCTCAAAGTGGCCCGTAATGCGCGTCAAGAAGCAGGCTCGCCCGTCGGCCGAGCCGAGCAGGACCCGTTCCTCACCTTGCCGCCAGCTCTGCTCGTCAGTGAACGACGTCGTGCTGACGCACTGAACTTTGCCCCGTAGGCCCCCTTGCTGCGACTTGCCATCAAGGACCCAGACGCCACTGTCAATGTGAACGCGGATCTCCTCTCCGCCACCCTTGAAGCTTCCCCGGACCTCCGTGAGGAGGCAGGCGCGATCCGCTGCCGAGCCCATTTCACGACGTGCTTGGTTCTGAGACCACGTGAAGCTCTGCTTTAACAGGGCTTGGCACTCGGGCAGGTCGCTCGCCTCCGCGGTCTGGCACCGGTCTTGGTCGCGCGCGTAGCACGTGGCCTCTGCCTGGACACCGCTCGGCGCACCGCCGGACTGGTGCTGAGCGTAGAGCTGCCAGTATTCCTCCCCGGCATCTAGATTTAGGTCCATCGTAACCGTGGCAAATTCTCCGCCGCCGGCGAATTTGCCCGAGATTGACGACAGGTAACATACCGAAGTCCGGACCGGCGCAAGCCACACCTTCTTAGAGTTGCGGTCTGGCCCCGCGGTGTTGACGCCGAACTTGCCGGCGTGGTCGATCGTCGAGCTGGTCGCGTCCGGACCGTCAAAAAGGGCGGGTAAATTCAGCGGACCGGCGCGAAAGGCATGAGCCACGGCCCGCACGCGCTCACCCTGATTGTTAGCGGCGGTGGAATCACATTGCTGGTCTGACGCCTTGATTTCGGACGCCTGGCTTGCGTGTTGGACGACCCAGCCACGCTCGCCGCCGCCGCTCGGCTCCCAGGGGTCGAACTTGGTGAGAAACGTGGCTTCATCGAACAGTCCGGCTGGCTTGCCTTGAGTGTCAGCCTTGCAGCCTTCGATGATCGGAATACCGTTCGTGGCTTCGGCATCCACGAAATAGGGTCCCGAGTTGTGGACGACGTTGTTGCTGAAGCAGCTGCGATGCACACAGGTAGCCTCGGCCGAAACGTCATAGCCCACGGAGCCAACCCAATAGTCGTTCTTCTTCTCTACGGTCGCGCCCAGGACCTTACCGCCGACGTAGCGCGCACCGTGACGCGGATTGCGACTCGGAGAAACACTTCCCAGGTCGCCTCCGATTCTCGTCAAGAAGCAAACCCAATCCTGAGCGTCCTCGAGCACATTGAAAGAAGCGTACCAGCCCCAATAGGGAGAGTTGGCAGCCGACTGCTCGACCGTTATAGGATGTTTGCGAATGAAGTCGCTACCAGCCTGGCACTGGCTGGGCATGAACTCACCGCATTTATCCCCAATGCACTGGCGCGTGACATATGGTTCGTGAAGGATGGGGGTGTTTGGCGGTACCGCGATGCGGTTGCCAACGAATGAACCCCGATGCCCCGTTGCGGTGGCGGCCAGCAAGATGTCCGCCTCCGGCGCCCAAATCGTGCCGCGAAAAGCGCTACTGATATCGATCGCGTCCGTGCCGAATGACACAAAAAGGATATTGGCTCGATCAGCAGCACGCGACTCAGCACCTTGATATTTGAGTCCCCCTCGCAAAAAAACGCGAACTGGGCCGGTCAGGTTCGCGTACACGAGCGCGGATCCTGGCAGGAGTGCCAGCGAATCGAAGTAATAGGCACCGCTCGCCAGCTTGAGCGTGGCGTTCGCGGGCACTGTCACAGCATCGTAGCGACCCGGCGCCGGAGCGCTGACTTGATTGGGCAGGACCGATAGTGCTCCGCCGCTCTCATCTGGCCAGGTGATTTCGGCATTTCTCAACTCAATCTGAACCACGTCCGGCGCGGCGATGCGTGACCCTCCCCACCAGGCGCTCTCTGCGCCAGAGATGGTCGAGTTGGCTTCGAGTACAGCTCCGACCTTGGCCGCCGCGCCGAGCGTGATGCCTCCCGCGCTCTGCACACCGCCCGCAACCGCGCCATCACCCACCACCAGACCAGCGTTGCCGGTGGCCGCCACGTGGGCGGGCCGCTCGGTCGAAACGTCTAATACCCGCACCCCGGCTCCCAGAATGACCTCCTTGCCGAGGATCGCCAGATCCGCAAGGCCAATCGTCGTCGGCTTTGGAATGGACACCGTATATGTCTCAGGACAGTCGATGCCAATTGTACCGTTACCTAACCGACAGAAGTACGACCAGTCGAATGGCAGGAACTTAATCTTGGAGTCGGAAAAGACGTGCACCTTCTTTCCGAAGAACGCGCCCTCATGGGGCGCGTTGTCGGTCGGCCGTCGCAACTCGATGGTCCCTTGCGGCGCTACAATAGTGCCTAGGAACGCCGGCTCCACATACACCGTGCCCGCGCCGGCGTAACCGATCAATAACTGACCGCGCTGTCCGTTGAGCTCTTTGAAGAGCCCTTTTAAAGTAATAGCATCCTTTACGTAGATCAGAACGGGACCACCAACGTTGTCGACCTCGACTTCTGCCTGTGGCTCGACAGCAATCGAATCAAAGAAATATACTCCCGTGCGAAGCTTCATCTTTCTGCCCGATGAGAGCGCGACTTGACCGTAGGCGCCGGGCGCAAGGTCCGGAATCACCGTTGCGCCGGAAGTCAGGACGACGTCGCCGCCATGGGTGGAAGGCCAAGCGACATCCCACGTGAACTCGAGTCTAGGAATCACTTGATTCTCGAGCTTGCCACCAGCTACGATCGAATCAGCTTGCGCCGTGATAATGCTGCCTGACTTGAGGAAGCCATCGACGACTGCTTGCCCACCACCGAGAAAGACAGCTGCGCTACTGCTCACGTTGGCATGAACTTTGACGCCATTGGCCAGCTGAGTCTCCTCTGCGCCAAAAGAAACGATTGGCACGATCTGACCTGAAGCGCCGACCTCGACTCGAGCGTCCAAAAGCAGCGACGAGGTGGCGCTGATGAAGGTGTCTGGTACGGACGTTGCCGACAGCGCAGAAACTGTGAACTGAACTGGCAAGGTCACAGCCTGTGAGATCGCTGAAGCTTCGTGCTCGGTCCCACTCAGCGGGTATTCGCTACTGCATGAGGCCAGCGCCGATCCAAGAAAGCAAACCGCTCCCGCCCGCAACCAACTCCGCATTCCCATCTTGGGTTTATTGCGCACGCGCTTAGAAATAGCAAGCTAAGCTTAGGGCCTTTCACACCCTACAGTAGTTGTGAGTTCGATGTGACGGTCGCGACGCGGCGCGGGGTGTGGACCACGCACGGATCACGCTCAGGCCGCCTCGACGGCTGCCGTGTAGCGACGTGAGAAGTAGCTCCAGAAGCCCGGCAGGCGATCGCTCTGAAGCGTGGCTCGCAGCGTGAGCACGTTG
>JAEYWK010000187.1 GCA_023431345.1 Pseudomonadota bacterium | reverse complement strand
GACTCCTACGGTTGGGGCGGCCGCAGCACCGGTGACCAGGTCGTTGGGGAGGGCTCACTGGGTCTTGGGAGGGTAGGAGTGGCGACTGCCATCTCGCCCCACCCCCGCTTAAATTGCCTACGCGCCGTCAGTGACGAGCTGTTCTTCGTCGAGCAGGAGCGCAGCGTGCTCGCCGACAACACCTTCTCGCTCAAGAACACCCGCTTCGAAGCTCCGCGCGACCTGCGCGGTCGTAAGGTGCAAATTCGCTTCGCTCGCTTGAAATTCGATCGGGCGATCGTGTAGTTCAAGGGTGAGCGCATGGGCGAGGCTCGCCCGGTGGACTTCGTCGCCAATGACCGGAAGCCCGTCCGCAAGACCAAGGCAACGCCCCACGAGTCGTACGACGTCAGCGAGGTGGAGCTATGAGCGCGAGCGCCTGCGGCGCCAGCTGCTGCGCGGGAGGCTCGAGATGATCCGCGCCCACTTTGGTCTAGCCAATGATCCGTTTTCTGCGGAAAACATTACGCTCTTGCCGCACCAACAGCAGGTGCTCGACATCGTGCGCGTGCACTGCCAGCAGGGCGGCTTCTGCCTGATCATGGGCTAACCCGGCACTGGTGTGCCCACGCTTGCCGACGAACACGAATAGCGCCTTGCTCCTCGGCTCAGCGTGCATCCGCTCGCGCACCAGCCCGCCCAAGCGCTCGTAGCCCATCCGCATATCGACCGGCTCGAGCGCCACGTAGATCGGCAGCCCGTGCCCGATCACGTCGAAACACTCAGCGCCGCCACGACCTGCCGTAGCAACTCGGCGTCAAAACCGCCCTCAACGACCACCGCCGCGCCGCCCACCTCGACTCGCAACACCCTCGGGCGCATCGGCACGACCCTGGCGAACACGGGCGCGGTCGGCTTCGGTGTCGCTGCCTTCATCCATACGTAAGCGGCCGAGGAAGAGATACCCAGCCGTTTCGCTACAGCGCTGACGCGCTCGCCCGTCGCCCGCACCTCGCCGACAAGCTTCTCACGCTGCTCCGCCGTGTACTGATTCCGCATGGCCTCGTTGTCCGCCACGCTAGCGACGCCGACCAGATGGGTTTGATGCAGCGGTTACTATGCGTCAGCGGGTACCCGTGGGTCTGGACACTGAGCCTCACGCGCCAAGGTCGGGCTGCAGTCCGCATGTAAAATGCCCGTGGGGCTCGAGTGGGTGCATTCGCCCAGATGCGCGCAAAGCTAACGCTGGCTTCCTACCATCATCCCGCCATGAATCTAGCCCAAGCCTCTGCCTGCCTCGCTGCGCTTACGCTCACCGCATGCTCTTCGGATCCTGCAAGTCCTGATGGAGTGTCGGGGATGGGCGGGACGGCGCTGGGCGGCAAAGCTGGAGCGCCGGGAGGCGGGCTAGGCGGTGGTGGCGCAGCTGCGGGCGCCAGTGCCGCTGGGATGGGCGGTGGCGGCGCGAGTGCCGGCTCCGGCGGAGCTTCCGGTGGCGGCGCGGGCGGGGGTGCGGCTGGCGCGTCGGGAGGCGGGGGCGCGGCAGGCGGCGGGGGCTTTTGGGGGCCCAACGGTCCCCAAAAGCAGTGGACGTGTCCCGCAGGCCCGTTTGGCGCACAGATGCGCAGCAATCAGCAAACCGTCTGTCAGGGCTTCGACTACAACCACGGCTACAACGAGGGCCCCACCTGGATCGCCAGCGAGAACGCCTTCTTCTTTTCGAACTTCATTCAGGGTGGCATGAGCGGGGGCGACATCATCAAGTACACCCTCGGCGGCTCGTGCGAGATTTGGAAGGAGAATGTCGGCTGCAACGGCCTCGGCGTGAGCCCTTCCGGTCAATTGCTCGCCGCATGCCACGGCTCGCGCGCAGTGCTGGAGTTCGATCTCCAAACCAAACAAAGCCGCGTCATCGCGAGCATGGTCGACGGCAAGAAGCTCGACTCGCCGAACGACTTGGTCGCGCACAGTAACGGGACCATTTACTTCTCGAATACGACGTACGAACTCGACGAGGAAGCGGAGCTCCGCGAGGCACTCGTCATGATCGATCCGACGGGCAAAACCTCGGTCATCGAGGCAGGAGGCCTGAACGGCGTGGCTCTCTCGCCCGACGAGCAGAAGCTGTACGTGGTCGGCAAGGGGGTCTGGAATCTCGATGCTCAAGGCAAACCGCTGAGCAAGATGGGAGGTGCGCCTGGCGGTGATGGCCTGGCCGTCGACTGCGCGGGCAACGTGACCGCCGATCAGACCAACTCCGCCTACGGCGGACCCGACGGCAAAACTCTATTCGTCGTTCAAGGTACGTCGGCGCGCACCTATAACGTCACCATCCCCGGCCTGCCCTGAGCCTGAGCTATTCTTCGACCAGTTGAATATCGTCGATGTACATGCTGCCATCCCAGCCGCCGCCCAGATTCACCTCCAGCCGCACCGCCGCCAGATCCGTGACGACATTCGTCTTGTGGGTCTCGTAGGCGTACCAACCGCTCTTGTCAGGGACCTTGCACGCATCGCTGGTGTAATTGCCAGCGCTGTCTTTCCAACTCACGCAAATGTAGGGCTTGGGAAAGACGCCGGGTTGCTGCCCGGATGCGGGGTCATGTCCATTAGAATTTGCGCCTTGAAGCGTCGGCCCACGAGGTTGGTCCCCAAACCGTTGCAAATCTTGCTTTCGACGAAAACCTGATAAAACTCATCGCTGATTGCGCGGCCCGCCAAGGAGTGCGTCCCGGACACCTTCTTCGTTGTCGATGGAGTAACAGCCTCGAGTGGGGAGTCGCTGGTGGTGTTCCACCCCTGCGTGTTGCCCGTGTCGAAGTCCCAGTGGATGCGGCCACATTTGGTGTCAGCGCACTCGATGAAACCGGCGTCGCACTCGTAGGTGCAATCGGATACGCTCCCATTGCACTCGGTCGCGGTGGCGTTGACCTTCGCCACGCACGGCCCGCAGGTGTCGCCGCAGACCGTGACCGTGTCGTTGTCTCGGCAGACGTTATCCGGGCAGAGGAACTTGGTGTCCTTGCATTCCATGCCGCACGGCTCATCGTTCCCGATGCAAGCATTGTCGCAAAGGTACGTCCCGCTACCGCAGGTCGGGTTCGTGCAGCCATCAGGTGAACAGACCGGGTTGCTGGTGGGACATTTCGCGTTGCAGGCGCCGCAGTTGTCCGGCGATGTCGCGTCCGTCTCGCAACCATCATCCGGGTCGGTGCTGCAGTGAAGATAGCCCGTGACGCATGCGGCCGCTGGGATCACGCATTCGCCCGAGACACACTGCACGCCCGCAGCGCTCGCTACGTTCGGGAGAGCCCGACAATCCTGGCCGCATCTGCCACAGTTCTCGATGTCAGAACTCAGATCAGCGTCGCAGGTGTTGCCCGCGCCGGCCGCTGGTTCGCCGTCGGGCGTGGGCTCACCGCCCCCACTAGTGGAGGCTCCCGCATCGCCAGGCATCCCAGCGTCTCCGCCGCCAAAGTGGCGCTGTGTTTCACCGCAGGCGAAGAGCGAGATTCCTGCTAGCAACGCAGCTCCTGCTGGCTTGGATTCCTCGACGACGAGCAGCCCGAGCTTGGACTCATTTCGCCACCGGTGACGTGCTGGGCACGCGTGAAGTAGCTCCCTCATTCGCCTGTCACCCATGTCAGCCGGACAAGTGTCACCGATGTCGTCGGACTGAGGTGTTACCCATGTTCACGCTTGCTCACGGGCATCCGATCAGGAATCGGAGCGAAGCGACGAGTACGGGGCTGATCAGGCGGCGGGTTGGGTCTCGGGCTGGGGTTTCAGACCTTTCTGGCGGCGCATGGATGAGCCGCGCAGGGTGAGCACGTGAGCGTTGTGCACGAGCCGGTCGCAGATGGCGTCCGCGATAGTCGGATCACCGTAGGGCCATAAAGATGGGTTCGATGCGGCGGTTACGATGCGGCGGTTACGCAGCGCCGATTGCATGAGCTGGCTGCGTCTGAGCGACGGCGTCCTCCGTGATAGGTCACCGTTCGACGAGTCGACGATTTTGGCCAACCGTGGCAAACAGCATGAGCTCGGCGCGGCTCGACCGCTCGGGATGGTGCTTGCGTGAGCGCCGCTGTCCCTTGGGCGGGTGCCACCCGCTCGATAGCAGGAGCCCGTATTCCGCGCTCTACCCGAGATTGACGGTAATGGCCGAGACCAGCCGTCCCGCCGTGTGACGAACCACGCGATCCTCTTCGTCGTAGGCGATGCGGCCCGATTCGAGCTCGGTCGCTAGCCAATCGAGAAGTGCGGAGGCGTTTGGGAAGAGGACGTACTTGTCGTCTTCGTCGCGCCCGAAGTTGATGATCTGACCGACGCTTCCCGCGCTGCCCGGCTCGAGGTCGACGCCGACGCAATTGCCCTCATTGTCGCGCAAGAGTGGGAGCCACGCCGGGCACGAGTACTTGCGCTGAATCGCTTTGGGTGGGGTCGAGCTGCAGGCCCGGTCGAGATCCTTAACGCCGTGCCCCAGCTTGGTGCGGACTTGCGCCCAGTCCTGCATGATCTTCTGCGCCTCACGCAGGGAGAGGAAGTGAAAGCCCGCGGCGAGGCCGGCAGTGCTGGCAGTTTGGCCGTCGTGACCGGCGAACCACTCACGGACCTCGGGAGGCAACGTGAGCCCTAAATGTGTCTGAAAGGCATCAATGTCGTTATCGCTAGCCCCCGGCGCTAGTCCGACGCCCTGGAGGCCCAGGGTAGGGAGCGCAGCCTCGAGCCGCCTCCAGCTGTCCACGACGGAGCTCGTCATCCGGTTAGTCTTCGGGGTAAACGAAGTCGGCTTCGAACTTCCACTTTCCATCGGGTTTCCGGCGGAAAACGTATCTGATGCGTTGGAGGCCGCTCGCAGTGTCAGCGTGGTGCTGCGCCAAATGCCCCACAGCCAGCTGAAGCTGATCCGAGGGTACGGCGATCTCCCCGCTGGACAGCCGCCGGAGCAGCAGACCGACCTTGCCGAGGCTCAGGTCGACGATGAGCTCAGCGTCGTCCCAGGACGGATCGAGAGACTCGAGCGTCGCTTTGCCGATCTCTCGGTCAATGAGGTATTGCTCGTCGTCCATTGGCTCCGCTCAAAGGCTCGCCGGCCAGGCCCGACCGACACGCACAACCCATTCGACCTCTTCTTCGTCATCGCTGCTGACCTCCCAGTCCGCAGCGATGAGCTCCAAGCCCTCCTCCGAGGCTGCTTGGCGGACACGAGCAGCTACCTCATTCAGCTCGGGAGTCGGTTCCTTGACGACGCGAACGCGCTGGCCGTGGAGCACGATACAACGAGGCTCCTCCGGGCCAGGGTTGAACGAGGCGTTGTACCAATCCGGCGCCGTGTCGGCGCCGACTTTCCTCAGGATCGCGCCGATCTCCTCGGCAGCTGGCGAGACCTTTTCAGTGAATGCTTCGAACTCGCCGACGCTGAGAAAACGCATGCGATGTGTCCACGGACGGTCCACCGACGCCCGCTCGAACAGCGTCTCCATCTCGCGTAGCTCGAGGCCCTCCTGCTTGGCTTGTTCAAGGATTCCAAGATAGGCGTCTGCGAGCTCTTGATACGGATGTTCTATAGGCGGATTGCTGTCCAGGACCTGCCCCCCGGTCGAACCATCGTAGTTCATGAACTCAGACCTCGCCTTCGTGTGCTCGCTCGCGGTCTCGAGGATGCTGAGCAGCTTGGCCAGGATTTGGTCGTACTGCGCTTGCGTGCCTGGGGGGAGGAGGTGGTCTTTCATTCCGGGTTGGGGATTGTGTCGGGATTGGGCAGCATCTTCGGATCAGTGACGGTCTTGCCGTTCTTATTGTTGCCGCGCACGCTGGCTGATGGCGATTCGAGCAGGGTGCGTGATGGGCATTGGCGACGGTGCGCAATGGCTGCCACAAAAGGCGATGGCCATCGCGTAGGCCGGCGGTGACGCGCCAGCTCAG
>JAEYWK010000053.1 GCA_023431345.1 Pseudomonadota bacterium | reverse complement strand
AGGCCCGCGACAACGGAGCGGCTCGCTTAGCTGCGCGCCCAGCTGGGCGCGGCGTGCGCGGGCCTGGCCCGCGCCACAAACCTGGGCCTACCAACAAACGGGCCCAACGACCCCTCACGGACCGTCGAGCACGGGCACGTTTACGGGCACGCGCGAGCAATCCCAATTCAGGGACACGCCCTAGTCGCTCATCGTCACGCGCAAGATTTCTTCCGGCGTCGTCACTCCCGCCAAGATCTTCTTGATGCCGCTCATGCGCAGCGTGGCCATGCCGCGCGCGATCGCCGCCTGCTTCAGCTCGGCGCTGGAAGCGCCTTGCAGCACGCGCTCCTTCAAGTCGTCGTGGAAGCGCATCACCTCGTACAGCGCGACGCGTCCCTTGTAGCCGCTGCCGTTGCAGGTCTGACAGCCGGCGCCCTTCATGATTTCGGGCTTGGCGTCCAGCTGCTCCTCGGTGAGGCCGAGGTCGACCAGCGCCTGGTGATCGACTTCGGTCGGACGCTTGCAGTCGACGCAAATCTTACGCGCGAGGCGCTGGGCGAGCACCAAGTTCACGCTGGCCGTGATCAAGAAGGGCTCCACGCCCATGTTGAGCAGGCGTGAGATGGTCGCCGGCGCGTCGTTGGTGTGAAGCGTCGAGAGCACCATGTGACCCGTGAGCGACGCCTTGACCGCAATTTCCGCGGTCTCGAAGTCGCGGATCTCGCCGACCATGATGATGTCCGGGTCTTGGCGCAAGAAGGCGCGCAGGGCCATCGCGAAGTTGAGGCCGATCTCGTCGTGCATCTGCACCTGGTTGATGCCGTGCAGGTTGTACTCGACCGGATCTTCGGCGGTGCTGATGTTCACGCCCGGCCGGTTCAGATCGGAGAGCGCGGAGTACAGCGTCGTCGTCTTGCCGGAGCCGGTGGGGCCCGTGACGAGCACCATGCCCCACGGCTGATCGATGGCCCACTTGAAGTCGGACAGCGGCTGCGGGTCGAAGCCGAGCTTGGCCATGTCGAGCTGCAGGTTGCCCTTGTCGAGGAGGCGCATGACCACCTTCTCGCCCCACATCGTGGGCAGCACCGACACGCGGAAATCCATCTCGCGCCCCTTGCCGAGCTTGAGCTTGATGCGCCCGTCTTGCGGCAGGCGCCGCTCGGCGATGTCGAGCTGGCTCATGATCTTGAGGCGGCTGACCATCGCCGCCTTCAGGCGCAAGGGCGGGGTCATTTCCTCGTGGAGCACGCCGTCGATGCGGTAGCGGATGCGCAGCTTCTTCTCGTACGGCTCACAGTGAATGTCGCTCGCGCCCTTGCGAATCGCGTTGAGCAAGAGCACGTTCACCAGGCGCACGACGGGGGCGTCGGCGCTGGCGCGCTCGAGCTCCATCGCGTTCACTTCTTCCTCGTCCGAGCCGAAGTCGATGTCGTCGTCGCCGAGGTCGAGATCGGCCATCACCTCTTCGTAGGAAGGGCCGGCGCTGTAGTAGCGCTCGATGGCGGCTTGAATCGACGTTTCGCTCGAGACCACCGGCTCGACGTTGAAGCCGGTGAGGAACTTGATGTCGTCGATGGCGTTGAGGTTGGTCGGGTCGCTCATCGCCACGATCAGCGACGAGCCGGAGCGCGAAACCGGGATGATGCGGTGCTTCTCGCAGACGTCGCGGGACACGAGCTTCACGACCTCAGCGTCGATCTCGTACTCGTCCAGGTTGATGGCCGGGAGCCGGTACTGTGTCGACAGGAAGCTCGTGATCTCGCCGTCCGAGATGTAGCCGAGCTTGGCCAGCGTGTAGCCGAGGTTACTGCCCGACTTCTTCTGTTCTTCCTGCGCCTTACGCAGCTGCTGCAAGCTGATCAGCTTTTCCCGGACGAGGAGCTCACCCAGTCGATTTTGCGCCATCGCTTTCCTTCGAACGCCAGTGCGGTGGGGCCCTTAAGCCCACGGAATCGCGAACTCTATCAGGGTCAGGAGGCTTCGGGAGCCTGCCTCCCTTGACGGTCCCCACAAATGGCCAAATACTCCTTCGAGTGATTCCCGCATCGGAAAAGTCGGGAATCACCTTGTCGCTCTTTCTCGCCACCCTTTTCCGGCTCGGCCAGCTTGGTTTCAAGGCCGCCGGCCCTCATTCTCATCTCGGTTCTGAACTAAAAGACACTCCCTACATGGCCAAGACGTACAGCGATCTGTTTGCCGAGGTTCGGCAGAGCGTGAAGATTTTGTCCCTCGACGAGCTCAAGGCTCGGCTGGAGACGCGCAAAGAGAAGCCCTTCACGCTGGTGGACGTGCGCGAGAAAGACGAGTTCCGCGCCGGCTTCATCCCGGGCGCCGTGCACATCCCCCGTGGTCACCTGGAGATGCAGGCGGAGCAGAAGCTCACCGACAAGAACGCCGAGATCATCCTCTATTGCGCCGGCGGTACGCGCAGCGCGTTCGCGGCCAAGACGCTGCAGGACTTCGGGTACACCAACGTGCTCAGCGCCAACCCCGGCTTCGTGCGCTGGAAAGACTTGAAGTACCCGATCGAAGAGCCGACGAGCATGACGCCCGCGCAGCTCGATCGCTACTCGCGTCACCTGCTTTTGCCCGAGGTGGGCGAGAAGGGCCAGGAGAAGCTGCTCAAGGGCCGCGTGCTCTTGCTCGGCGCGGGCGGGCTCGGCGCTCCCGCGGCGTATTACTTGGCCGCCGCCGGCGTGGGCAAAATCGGCCTGGTCGACGCGGATACGGTCGACGCTTCGAATTTGCAGCGCCAAATCATTCACGCGACGTCGCGCCTGGGCATGCCCAAGGTCGACAGCGCCGAGATCGCGATCAAGGACCTGAACCCCGACGTGAAGGTCATCAAGTACCAGGAGCGCGTGAACTCCGGCAACGTCGACCGCATCTTCGGCGATGGCTGGGACGTCATCGTCGACGGTTGCGACAACTTTCCGACCCGCTACTTGGTCAACGACGCCTCCCTCTTTCACAAGATCCCGGTCGTGCACGGCAGCATCTTCCGCTTCGACGGTCAGGTGACGACGTTCATGCCCTTCGACGGCCCCTGCTACCGCTGCTTGTACCCGGAGCCTCCGCCTGCGCACCTCGCCCCGAGCTGCGCGGAAGCGGGCGTCCTCGGGATCTTGCCCGGCGTGGTCGGCGTGATTCAGGCGACCGAGGCGATCAAGCTGATCCTCGGCGCCGGTGACGTGCTGAAGGGCCGCCTGCTCACCTACGACTCACTGAAGATGAGCTTCCGCACGCTGAAGCTGCGCCGTGACAAGGCGTGCCCGACGTGCGGCGAGAACCCGACCATCAAGGAATACATCGACTACGAAGGCTTCTGCAGCCGCTGATCGCGGCTCGAAGTCGGGGAGCGTGGCCCGGCCTCGGTTAGGTTCTGAGGCCGGCCCCGTGTAAGGGGGCTCGAGGCGCCGCGTTGAAACGGGCGATGGCCCTGTTTTGCGCTGTGGCGTAGTTGGGCCTTCTGGCTCGGCTGTATTTCGACTAGAAAAAGTGCGCCGCCGACGCGGCCCCTGTGGCACTTGCCACTTAAGAGGAGAGTAACGGCATGTCTCGAAACACCTCGATGAGCTTCCTTCTACTGAGCAGCCTCGGCTTGCTCGCGGCGTGCGGCGAAGACAAGCCCGCAGAGACCGGCCAACCCGGCGCAGTGCAGTGTCCGCCCGGCCAGATCTACGACGGGCGCCTGTGCCAAACCGTCGGCGCCGCTGCCCCCGCGACGACGACGCCTGCGCCCGCGACCACCACGCCGGCCCCCGCCACCGGCGCTCCGGGCACGGCTGTTCCGGGTCTGCCCGGTGTGGCGACGACGGCGGCGGGTCCGACCGCAGCTCCGCTCGATCCCACGGCGGCGCAAGCCGCGACTCAGCTGATCGCGCCGCTCGGCGCTCAGCATGCTCCTGCGGGCGCGAAGCCGGTGGGCTCGGCCATCGCGGGCAACTTCCAGCAAGGGCAGTCGCTCGAGGCGCAGGTTCAGATGAACCCGGGCAAGTGCTACACGATCGTCGGCGTCGGCTTGCCGCCCGTCACGAACCTCGACATCGCGCTCGTGCCCGCCGTTGCGATTCCGGGCTTGCCCGCCGCGACGATGGCGGCTGACAACACCGTCGGTGCCAACGCGATCGTCGGTGACAAGCCCAACTGCTTCAAGTGGGCTTTCCCGATGAGCGGCATGATGAAGGTCGTGATGACCGTGTCGCAGGGCTCCGGCGTCGCCGCAGCTCAAGTGTTCGAGAAGTAGGCCTCGCGCTATGCAGCAGCGCGTCCGACGCGGTCGGGCGCGCTCTGCGAGCGGTTCGAGAAGAGCGGCACGAGCTCGTCGAGATTCGCGGCTCGGCGGCGCTCGAGCTCCCAGCGGGTGATGCGAGGGGCGAGGAGGGCGGCAGCGCTGGCCAAGAAGAAGCCCGCGAACACGTCGATGACGTAGTGCCAGCGCAAGAACATCGTGGCGCCGATGATGTTGGCGGCGAAGAGCGCCATCACCGGCCACGTGTAGCGGAACGGCAGGTGGTCGCGATTTCTGAACGAGAACATCGCGATGAAGCACGGTCCCGCCGTGTGCAGCGACGGGAAAATGTCTTTCATGGCGCCGCCCGAGCGCACGGTGGACCAGACCAGGTCCATCCAGAGGCCGCTCGGTAGCTCGTTCACGAACATCTCCGGCATGGCCTTGTAGGGCCCGAAGCCTGGCACGAGCAGGTAGCCGGTGTGACCGACGCACACGATGATCAGCATGCCCAACATGAACTCGCCGAGCAGCGGCTGATTGCGCGTACCGAACACGATCGGGAAGATGTGAGCGGCGAGGATGAAGAAGTAGCAGAAGTAGAAGAACGCGAACCACTCGGTCGTGGCAGGCGTCACGAACTGGTCGGCCCAGATCGCCGGCTCGAAGCCGAACAGCACGTGGTCGAGCGCGTAGAGCTGATGGTCGAGCGACCCCGAGTTGACGACCGGCAGCACGTGCTTGAAGAAGAAGTAGCTCGTCTGCACCGTGCCGTAGATGCCGATCCGGTAGAGCAGCGCGTTCCAGAAGCGAGAGCTCAACGTGGAGCTGCGCGCGAGCGTGACGCACACCACGCACGTGACGAGCAGCCCTCCCACCTGCAGCAGGCTCTGCAACTTGAGAGGGTTGGGCGCAGCCAGCAGCACCGCTGCGTTCAGGGCCACGAGGTAGCTCAGCACGAGCGCGTCCGCGACGGCGAACGACCGCCAAAATTTGCTGAAAGCGCTCAAGAGCCGCGCTCCCCGTCAGCCCTGCGAGCGCGCTCGGCGTCGGGCTCCGATTCGCCCTCTGGCGCTTCGGGCTCGGGCTGGGGTGAACGCGCTCGGGGCTCGTCGACGCGCAGCCGAGGAGCGGGCGCTTCGTTCAGGAACGTGGCGACGCTCGCCTCCGCGAGCAGCAGCTCCGAGGCTTCGGGGCTGAGGCGCATGATCTCGGCCACGCGCGCGGCCTCGAGCGAGCCCGTCGCGGCTTGAACGTCGGCCAGCGCGGCCACGCGCGCGCGCTGCAGCGCGGAGCCTCGCGCCGCGCGGGCCCTGGCGGCGCGCCTCAGGGCCCATAGCCCGGCCGAGAGCGGGACGAGCGACGCCAAGAACGCAGCGAACGCAGGCGCGACGCCCGGCGACGCGGCGAGCACCACCACGCCGGCGACGAGCACCGCGAGCGCACCCATGCCGACCAGCGCGAGCCCCCCCGCGCTGAACATCGCGTGCTGAGCCTGCTGTCTCCCCGCTTCGCGGAGCGCTCGCTCGCTCTCGTCGCCCAGCCCGACTCCGTCGAGATCGAAGGCCAGGCGCGGCCCGCCACAGACGAGGCAGCGGAATCCGAGCGCCGGGTGCGCTTCGACGTCGGCGACCACGCGGCAATGGGGGCAGCGATTGCCCTCGCCGTGGGCCGCCCCGCACGCCGGACACGCGGCTTTTCCGGCCGGAAGCGGCTTGCCGCAGGTGCGGCAGGGCGCGCTCTCGGCGGGCTCGGGGCGGGCGGGGGTCGGCATCGACGCGGGCCTGTAGCATCACCCAAAGCGGCGTCCAAGCGCCTACGGCGCGCTGCGGATGCGCTCCAGGAACAGCTCGAGCAGCCGGTACGTCATGCCCCACACGACGCGCTCGTCGATAACGTACGCGGGCACCTCGAGCGTGGTCGCGCCGACGCGCACCGGCCGCGTCGCGCGCAGCGCACCCGACGCCAGCTGCGCGATCGGTACCCAGAGCGCTTCCGCGACCTCGTTCGAGAGCACGGTCTCGCGCGCGCCGGGGGCCCAAAACACGAAGGGACGCACGGAAATCTCCGAAGAGCGCATCGGCACCACGTCGTCGAGCGTGCCGAGCAGCTCGGCTTCGCTCAGATCCAGTCCCACCTCTTCGAGCGTTTCCCGGCGCGCCGTGTGGAGGAGGTCGACGTCGTGCGGCTCTGCGTGGCCACCGGGCAGAGCCATGTGACCCGACCAGGGATCTCCGGCGCGCTCGGTGCGGCGGACGAGCAGGAGCGCAGGCTCGCTCACGGGCGCTGGTTGCCCGAGCACCAGCGCCACCGCCGCCCGCCGTGGCCGCTCGAGCTCGAAGCTCGGGCTATGCGTGAAGGCTCCGCGCCAGCGCAGCAGGTCGAAGGGCCCGCTCATGATTCAGCGATCGGTACCAGAACCGCGGCCCCGTGCCGCAGCGCGGCGTCGAATCGCTCGCCATTTCGTCACAGCTACAGTGGAATTTCGACGAGAGCTTGGTGTAGCCTCTCGCCCGCCATGAAGCTTGCTCCCTCTGCCCGCGTCTTCGGCGCGGCGACCCTCGCGCTGGCCGTGCTGTCAGGTGCTGGTTCGGCCGAAGCGTTCCCCGGTTTTTTTGCGTCGAAGAAGTCCGAGCCGATCAAGACCTACTCCACCCAAATCGCGGTGATGAAGCGGGGCCCCGACACGGTGGTGAGCGTGATGGCCGACTACGAAGGCCCGCTCGAAGGCTTCGCGATGGTGATGCTCGTCCCCGCCGACGTGTCGGTGGACAAAGTCACGACGCTGAAGCGCGATTTCATCGATCGCCTCGATTCGCTGACGGCGCCCCGCTTCCACGAGTACTGGGAGCAAGATCCGTGTGACCCCGGGCCCGCGGAGCAGGAGTGGGAGCGCAACTTGAAGGTCGAAGGCTCGGCGGGCGGTCCGCTCGGCGGTGGCGCGCCGGCGCCCGAGGCAGGCGCCGCCAAGCCGGCCAAGGAGCTCTTCCTCGACGTGAAGGCGAAGCAGAAGGAGGGCGAGTACAAGTTCACGCTGCTCGACCCTGGCGCGGACGTCACGGCCTGGCTCACCAGCCGCGGCTACAAGGCTCCCGAGGGCGCGGCCGCCGCGATGAAGGCCTACGGCTCGCTCCGCCCGCTGATCGCCGAGGTCGACCCGAAGCGCATCGAGCTGGTGGGCGGCGATCGCGCTCAGCTTTCGCCGGTGCGCTTCGCGACGCGGGAGCCGTTCGACACCATCCCGAGCCGGCTCGGCTTGCTGAACGCGCCCAAAGAGCAAGAGCTCATCATTTACGCGCTCGATCCCGAGGCGCGCTACGAGGCCAAGAACTACAAGACGATCTTCCCGCCCACGAACATCCACCTCGATTTCAGCGCCAAAGAGCGTATGGGCGAGTTCTACAACGCCCTGTACGATCTGATCCTCAGCAAGCAGCCCCAGACGTTTCTGTCGGAGTACGCCTGGCCTGCCGATGGCTGCGGTCAACCGTGCGCCACCGAGCCGCTGATGATCCACGAGCTGCTCAGCCTCGGCGCGGACGTGTTCGAGGAGTCGGTGCCGGATGCCGAGCGCCACCCGAAGCCGCCCGAGCTCACGCCCGAGCAAGAGAAGGCCTTCAAGGATTCGATCAAAGATCTGAAGCCGAAGGAGAAGAAGGAACGCGAGAAGCTGTTCAAGACCGAGCGCGCCACCGTCGTCGAGCGACAGGGCCTGCTCGCGCGTCACAAGTACATCGTCTCGCGCCTTCACTACCGCTACGACGAAAAGAACCTGCCCAAGGATCCGCAGATCGGCAAAGGGGCACCCGCCGCGGGCGGTACGGCCCTTCCCAAGGGTAAAGACGGCGAGGCCAGCACCGAGGTGAAGGCGGGTGACGTGAACAAGCTGCAGACCCGCTACAACAACTTCCACCCGTGGGTGCCCGTCATCCAGTGCGCGAGCCCCGATCGCTACAAGTGGGGCAAGGCGGGGCGCGACTACCGCGGCCTGCGCAAGACCTGGATCACCGACGATCTCACGCGCAAGAGCCACACGCAGATCAAGCCGGCGGCGGTCGTGAAGACGCCCATTCCGGAGCTGGGTCTCACGGGCGCGGTTACGCCCGACAAAGCCGAAGGCGTGGGCGGCGGAGCGGCCGCGGCGGCGCCGGACGCCAAGCCCAAGAGCGGCTGCGATTGCCGTACCGTCGGCGGTGCGCCGGGCTCTTCGGGCGCGCTAGCGCTCGGGTTGGCCTGTCTGTCCGGTCTGGTTCTGCGGCTTCGCCGCCGTAGCTGAGAGCGCGCGCATCACCGAGCCGTGGCGATGATTTCGGGCCGCGGCTCGGCGAACGGGTCCGTGACCGTCGAGCCGCGGCCGCGAGCTCGGAAGTAGGCGCGCAAGATGTCGCGCGCCAGCTCGTTGGCCTTGCGCCGGTAGGTGGGGCCGTTGACGAGCATGACGCTCACCACGACCTCGGGATTTCGGCTCGGCGCGAAGCCCGCGAACCAGCTCGTCATGGTTTCGTCGCTGTGGCCGGGTCGCAAGGTGCCGGTCTTGCCGGCCACGCGAATTCCGGGCAGGTAGCGCTTGCCGTCGGGGGCCGTGAACGCCGCGCGTGAAGTGCCGGTCTCTACCGTCACTTCGAGCATGCGCGTCAGGCGCTGCGCGGTGCGCGCCGACATCGGGACCGGTTGCGCGGCGCGTTCGTCGGCAGCTGATGCCTCTGCGACAGCTTCGTCCGTCTCGGCCGGGTCGTGCAGGCGCAGGTCCAGCGGACTACCTCCGCGAGCGATCAGCGTCATCAGGTAGGCGGCGCCGAGGGGTGAGAGGCTGCTGCCCTGAAAGCCGGCCGCGGCTCGCGCGAACTCGAGGTCGTTGTACGGCAAGCTGAGCTTGCCCAGGTCCGCTTGCTCTGCGCCGCCGTCGAGCGGCAGCTTGGCGTTGAAGCCGAGCTTTTCGGCAGTTTTCAGCAGATCATCGCGGGTGAGCAGGCGCGTGGCGAGCTGCGCGAACACCGCGTTCTTACTGTTGCCGAGCGCCCACGCGAAGCGTCCGCAGTCGGAGCCGGCGCCGCGCGCGGGCTCGAGGTGACGCCGCTCGATGCCGCGCATGCCGCCGCTGATGCAGATCTTGTCTTGGGGCGACAGCGCCGTCGTTTCGAACAGCGCGGTGGTCGTCACGACCTTGAACAGGCTCGCGGCGGGCAAGCGCGCGGAGGTCAGCACCTCGCTCGCCGAGCTGCCGTTCGCGAGCGCTTGAAAGGCGAGCACGCGTCCTGTCCGCGGATCGAGGAGCACGATCGCGCCCTCGACGGGCTTCGCGCCGCGAAGTAGGCGCTCGCTGGCGTGCTGCAGCTGCGCATCGAGCGTCGAAGGGCCACGCGGCCTCGGTCGAGTCGGGCTGGTGTCCGCCACGCGCGGTAGAGAGCCGATCTGCACGGCGGAGCCGTCGCGCCCGCTCGCGCCCGTCTCACCGCGCTCGGCTGCCGGCTTTGCCTGGGCGACGGGGGCGGTCGTGCGAGGCGGTGCGCCAGCGGCTTCTCGCCCGGCCAAGGCCAAGAGCGCGAGGAGAACGAGGGGGGCTGGGCGGATCTTCACGACGCGCCGATTTTGCGGCTGCCTCGGCGGCGATGGCCAACTTCCGGTCCGTGTAGTTAATGAAGTGAAATGTGTGCGTATGTAAGAATTTGACCTACATGAGGCTCGTGTCAGACCATGGGCCAGTCACCGGAGGTTCGCGGCATGCAGCATCGAGTCGGCCTCAGAGCTCGCACGGACTTTCGCGTCGTCGCCAAGAACGGTGGCTTCGTGTCGCATTGCCGCGGCATCGAGATCTCGTCGAGCGGCATCATCGTCGCTCGCCTGCGCGAGCTGCCGAGCGAGCCGCTGCTGATGCGCCTCGAGATGCTGCTGCCCGAGCGCGTTCGACCGCTGCGCGCGCTGGCGCGACCGATTTGGATGCGCGGCTCGCAACAGGCGCTGAAGTTCGTGCGCATCTCCGACGTGGACCGGTTGACGCTGGCCGAGCATCTGGACGTACTGAGCCTACGGGGCGTTTGCCTCGTTTGAGCTCGCCCCTGTTAAGGACGAAACGATCGTGAGCATACCTCTGACATTCGATTGGTCGACTCTGGTCTGGTTGAAGGCACGGCTGAGCTGCTGGTGGCGGCGCAAGCGACCGCCTGCGCTCGCCCTTTCGCTGCTCGGTCTGCTCGTCTTGGTCTCGGGCTGCGTGCCCGCCACGCGCTTCGAGGAGACGCAATCCGCGGCGCAGGTGGAGCTCGAGGGGCGTCGCCGCGCGGAGCGTGAGCTGGCGCAAATTCAGGCTGAAAACAGCGAGCTTCGCGCGCAGCTGCAGCAGCAGGACCAGCGGCTCGAGGCGCGCGACCACGCGCTGTCTCAGGCCGAGCTCGACGGCAACGTTCAGGGTAAGCAGCGTCAGGAAGCCGAAGGCATGGTCGAGCAGCTGCGCGGCGAGCTTTCGCGGGTGACCGGACACCTGCACAGCTTCAGTGAAGACAAGCAGCGGCTCGCGGCGTCGCTCGAGGCCGAGGCCGCTCGCGGACAGTCACTGTCGCGCGTGACGCGCGACGCGACGCTGCTCTGGAGCGACGCGATCTACACCGGTGAGCTCACGCTCGATCCCGAGCCTGGCCGAGTCGTGCTGCGCGCGCCGCGCGCCGATGTGCTCGGCGAAGGCGGCAGGCTCAAGCCGGAGGCGTCGCCGCTGATCTCCAACGCGGCGCGGCTCATGAAGCTCGATCCCGCCCTGCGTCTGGCCGTGTTCGACTCGGCCGCGCCGGCCGATACGGCTCTGCTCGCGCCGATCATGGCCGCGCTCGCCGAGCAGGGGATCGCCGCCGAACGTTTGGTGGCGGGCGCGGAGGGCACCACGCCGCGCGCAGAATCGCCGCAAATCGCGCTGGCTTTCAGCGTGCCTTGAAGCGAAGCTCCAGCTCGAGCGCGCGCTCGGGATCTTTCCCGCGCGGCGCCGCCCGCAGCACGAAGCGCGGATCTTGGCGCAGCGTCTCGGTCACGGCGCGGACGAGCTCCGGTCGCAGGCGCGCTTCGAAGCGCTCGAACCAGGCGAAGCCGTCTTCGTCGCCCTCGTAGGCGTCTTCGAACTCGGCGACCAAGCTGAGCTCGATGGAGAAGCTCCGTTCCTCGCGGTGCGGCATGAGGGCGGCAGCGTAGCGCGGCGTGCCGGTCGCTCAACCAAAATGCTCGGAGCGAGCCACGCCACGGCCACCATCGACGCTGAGCTCGTGCCCGGTCACGAACGGCGAGCTCGCCAGGTAAACGACGGCGCTGGCGACGTCGTCGGCCGAGCCAACGCGCGAGAGCGGGATGGCGCGGGACAAGCGTTTGACCGCCTCCGCGTCGTAGCTGGGTGGGGGGAGCACCGTGCCGGGCGCGACCGCGTTGACGCGCACCTCCGGGGCGAGCTCGAGCGCTAGCGTCTTCATCAAGTGCTTCAGCGCTCCCTTCGAGACGACGTAGGGTAGGTAATTTCGCATCGGCACGCTCGCGCTGGAGCACGTGATGAACACCACCGAGCCCTGGGTAGCGCGCAGCGCGGGCACGGCTTGCTGGACGAGCGCGAACGGCGAGGCGAGGTTCAATTGCAGGCTGCGATCCCAAGCGTCGTCGTCGACGGCTTCGCGCGCGATGCGCTCGAAGCTGGCGGCGCTCGGCACGACCAAATCGAGGCCGCCCAAGGCCCCGAGCGCGCGGTCGACCAAGGAGCGAGCTTCGGCCCGGCTCGCCAAGTCCGCCGCGAGCGTGCACGCGACCCCGCCCGCTTCGCGGATTCGACTCGCGACTTCCTCGGCCCCTTCACGGCTCTCTCGGTAGTGCACGGCCACGTGCATGCCGGCTTCACCGAGCGCCAGGGCGATCGCTTTGCCGACACGCTGACCGGCGCCCGTCACCAGGGCTCGCTTGCCTCGCAGCGTTTCGGAGGGATGACGCATGGCGGTAGCCTAAAGCGACGAGCGGTTTGCTGGGGCAACGAAGTTCACGAGCTAGCACCGAACGCAGCCGCCGCTGCGGGGACGCTCGCCTGAATTCATTAGCCGAGGGGGGGGCGGCGCGAGCCCGACTCTCAGAGGGAGAACGTGATTTTGGCGGGCCAGCTGCCGGGCGAGGGGAAAGTGGCCGCTTTCAGCGTGGAAACCAAGCAATCTACGGCGCCTTCGCCCTGCTCGTCGGGCGGCGTGACCCCGGCGGCCAAGACTGAGCCGTCGGTGGCGACGTAGATGGTGGCCTCGTACGAGCCCTGGGTCTCCTTGCACGCGGCAAGCTTGTCGGAGATCTTGGAGAGGCCCTTGCCGAGGTGATCACGATCGTAGTCCGCGGGGGGGCGCACGTCGTTCGGCGCATCGAAGTCGAAGGACTTGCGCGCGAGGCCGTGAACGCCGCCGACAGGCTTGGGCCACTTCTTGGCGCGCAGCGCGTCGAGCATGCATTTTTCGGTGTCTCGATCGCCGAGCGTCGACTTCTCGAGGTAGGAGCCGTCGACCCTGCCGCTCGAGTCGATCTTCAAGAAGAAGCTCACGGAGCCGCCGATGAGCTCCACGCGTGAGGCGCCCTGCTGCAGACAGCGCTGCAAACCACCCAGGCTCGACTCGAACGCGGTGTTCACCTTCTCTTCGTCCAAGCCGCCGATCTCGCTGGAGACGGCGACGCCGGAGCCGCGGTCTTCGTGAGTGTCAGGCGCGTCGTCAGCCGTCTTCGGAGCGGGGGTAGCCTCACCGCAGGCGAGGACCAGGCAGGCAGAAGCGAGCACGGAGCCGAAGTTGGACACGCGAAAGACCATGGTGGGAGGGTAGAGGTACCCCGGAGCCTCACTGCTCGGCAAGCCCTGACCAAGGTCACCAGAACGGCCTCGGATGTGAAATCGATACCAGCTAATAAACTGGCTAAAAGTGAGCGAATTGAACGCGCGCGAATCGGCTATTGTGGCGACCACATGCGCACCAAGCTCGAGCGCCCCACCATCGCCGACGTGGCTAACAAGGCGCGGGTGGCTCCAACGACGGTCTCGCGCGTGCTCAACGGCGGCTATGTGAGCGCCGACGTTCGGGCTCGGGTCGAGAAGGTGATCAAGACGCTCGGCTACGTGCCTTCGCCGACGGCGCGCAGCCTGAAGTACGGCCGCAAGGGCTGCATCGGGGTCGTCGTGGAGTCCGTTCACGGACCCTGGTTCATGGGCCTGCTCTCGGGGATGGAAGAAGAGCTGACGAAGCGTCGCATCAGCGTGCTCTTGGGCGGCTTGGTCGTGCGAGGTCGCTACGACTCGAGCACCGTGCAGTCGTGGATCACCGAGCGTCGCATCGATGGTCTCGTCTTCGCGCGTTACACGCGCCGCGAGCGCGACCTGCTGTCGGCGGCGCGCCAGGCGCAGATTCCGATGACGTTCATCTGCCCCGACGACACGGAGCACCTGGGCTTCGTGGCGCGCGGTCGCAACTTCGAAGCGGGGCGCGTCGTCGGCCAGCACTTGACGGAGCTGGGGCATCGCCGAGTGGCGTTCGTGGGCGGCCCGGAGGCGTCGATCGACGCGCAAGATCGCCTGCGCGGGCTGAAGAGCGCGCTGGGCGAGGCCGGCGTCGAGCTTCGCGCGGAGGACACTACGTTCGGCGCCAGCTACGAAGCCGAGGCCGGCGCCCTGGCGGCGCGCGAGTATTTGCGGCGGCCGGCCAGCGCGCGACCGAGCGCGAGCGTCGTCGGCAACGACGCGATGGCGCTCGGCTTCATGCGCGAATTGCTGAAGGCGGGCGTACGAGTCCCCGACGAGCACTCGGTGGCAGGTTTCGATGGCGTCGAGGAGGGGTCTCGCTTCTGGCCCGGTCTGACCACGGCGGAGCAGCCCATGGAAATGCTGGGGCGGGCGGCGGTGGCGGCGCTGCTGGATCGCATCGACGATCCCGACTCCGAATCCGCCATGACCGTCGAGTACCCGATGCCGCTCAGGGTCCGTGAGAGCACCGGGCCGGTGAGCGGCGCGAGCTCCGAGCGTCGCTTCGCCAGCGGCTGAAGGACGCGGCTAAGGCCCGGCTAAGGCCGTCCGAGCAGCCTCAGCCCGAGGGCTGCGAGCTCGCGCTCCAGCTTGGGCTTGGGGCGCACCGCGACGCCGAGCTCGGCGGTGGTCAACATGTCGATGTCGAAGACGTTGTCGCCAAAGGTGGCCAGCCAGCGAGCGTCGCCGAAGAGCGCGCGGCCGGCGCTGAGCTTGTCTTCCGCGTACGGCACGACGCCGTCGAGCTTCGGTAAGATCTTACCGTCCGCGACGGCGGGCGTGGCGGCCGCTACGTCGGCGGGCGCAAAACCCCAGAGCGCCCCCGTCAGCTCGACGATCGCTCGCGGTGAGGCCGAAATCAGCACCATGCGCACGCCGACCCGGCGGCCCCACTCGATGACGGGCGCCAGCTCCGGGGTGAACCGCGAGCGCAGGTCTTCTTCTTCGAGCACTCGCTGTGAGAGCGCCTGCAGCTCGGCGGGGGTGCGCCCGGCGTAGCACCACGTCATCATGGCGCACGTCTCACGCTCCGGATATTGCCCGGCGAAGTAGCACGCCATCAAAGCGCCCATGAGCTGGTTGGCGTCACCGCTGCGCAAGCGCTGCTCGATCGGCAAGTCGTAGCGCTCGACCTCGGCGAGCAGGGCGGCGCGCGCGTCGTCGAGCAAGAATGAGTCGCGCATGGCGACGCGGCCGAGGTCCTCACCCACGTCGCCGCTCCAGAGGGTGCCGTCGCCGTCGAACGCCATGATCGCGCGTGATGGATCCGTGTCGCCGAGCAGCGCGTCGAGCTCGCCGACGAGATGCTCGGCGTCGAGGGTCAGGGGCGTTCGTTCCACCACCGCTCCGACATCGATAGATCCTGCAGGGTATCGATCTCCATGTAGCCGCCGTGTGTGTCTTCGCGCTCCATGAGCACGCCTTCGCTCAGCATCTCGGCCAACAGGTCGATGAGGTAGGCCTTCTGGAAGCTGCGGCCTTCGCGGAACTGGCCACCCCCATAGCGGCGCTCGGCGGCGTCGAACGCCGTCAACAGCTGAGAAGCGCCGCGCGGGCTCAGCTTCATGACGCCGATGAACTCACCATCGGCCTGCTCACTCGCCAAGTTGCGGCTCAGCTCGACGACGCGCTTGCCATCCGCGCGCAGCTTCTCCGCGTCGGTCTCTGGGTGCTGCGTTCGGCCCACGTAGCGGCGGCGCCAAGCGGTGTCACAGCCGAGCGCGATGTCGGCTCTCGAGCGCACGAGCTTCTGAACGACGGCGGGCTCGTAGACGATGTCGCCGTAGGTCGAGACGAAGCCGTCACGCAAGAAATCGCGCGCCATGAGCAGGCTGAGCAAGATGTTGTTGCTCTGCCAGTCGTGGTTCGTCACGTACGTAAAATCCGGGTACCGCTCTTGGATCACTTCGGCGCGGTAACCGCACACGAACACCACGTCACGCCGCGAGAGCCCCGCTGCCTCGAAGGCCTCCAAGATCCATTCGAGCATGGGGCGCCCCATGACCTCGACGAGTGTCTTCGGTATCTCGTCGGTTCGATCTTGGAGGCGGCTGCCACGACCCGCCGCAATAATCACCGGTCTCACGCGCCCCAACGTACCTTACGCCTCCGTGTCGGCTCGAGATTTTTTCACAGGAAGGGGGAGGGTGAAGGGGCACCATTTCCCGTTGGGGAGGACCCAACCACCAACTCACCTGGCAGGGCAGAGCCCCTGATCTCCTCATTTCCCGCGGTCCCCCGCGGGAAAATGGCGCCTTCCACCCTCCCACCCTTCCTGTGGCCCCTCTCTCTCAGTCGTCATTCATCGTTACGCAGCTTGGCGAGGACGTTCAAGTCTTCCAGCGTCGACACGTCGCCTTGGGCGGCGCGGCCGGCGGCCACGTCTTTCAGGAGGCGGCGCATGATCTTGCCGCTGCGCGTCTTGGGCAGGCCCTCCGCGAAGCGGATTTCGTCGGGCCGCGCGAATTTTCCGATCTCTTGCGCGACGTGCTCGCCGAGCTCCTTCTTCATCTTGTCGTCGCCCGTGAACTGGGGCTTCAGCGTGACGAACACGACCAGCGCTTGACCTTTGAGGTCGTCGGCGCGGCCGACGGCGGCGGCTTCGGCCACGGCTTTGTGAGACACGAGCGCGCTCTCGATCTCGGCCGTGCCGATGCGGTGACCCGAGACGTTCAGCACGTCATCGACGCGGCCCACGACGCGGATGTAGCCGTCTCGATCACGGTAAGCGCCGTCGCCGGTGAAGTACGCGCCCGGCACGTCGTTCCAGTACTGCGCGCGGTACCGCTCGTCGTCGCCCCACACCGTGCGCAGCATGCTCGGCCAGGGCTTCTGCAGCACCAAGAAGCCGCCTTGATCGGCGCCCACCGCCTGGCCATCGGCGGAGACCACCGCCGGTGCTATCCCGAAGAAAGGCAGCCCCGCGACGCCCGGCTTCATCGTGTGCGCGCCCGGTAGCGTCGTGAGCAAGATAGAGCCGGTCTCCGTTTGCCACCACGTGTCGACGATGGGGCAGAGCTTCTGCCCGATGTGCTCGTAGTACCAGATCCAAGCTTCGGGGTTGATGGGCTCACCGACCGAGCCGAGCAGGCGCAAGCTCGAGAGGTCGTACTTGGCGGGCCAGTCGTTGCCCGCGCGGATGAAGGCGCGGATGGCGGTAGGCGCGGTGTACAGGATGGTCACGCGGTGCTTCTCGATGATGTTCCAGAAGCGGCCCCAGTCCGGTTGGTTTGGCGCGCCCTCGTAGAGCAAGCAGGTCGCGCCGTTGGAGAGCGGGCCGTAGACGATGTAGCTATGGCCGGTGATCCAGCCGACGTCGGCGGTGCAGAAGTAAACGTCGTCGGGCCGCAGATCGAACACGTACTTGGACGAGAGGTGGGCGCCGGCGAGGTAGCCGGCCGTCGTGTGCAGCACGCCCTTCGGCTTGCCGGTGGAGCCGGAGGTGTAGAGGATGAACAGCGGGTGCTCGGAGTCGACGATTTCGGGCGCTTCGCCGAGGCTTTCGTCCGCGGCCGCGAGCGCCTGCTCCCAGTCCAAATCGCGGCCCGGCTTCAGCTCGATTTTGACCTGCTCGTCGGTCAAGCGCCGAAAAACCAACACCTTTTCGACGCTCGGGGTCGACTCGAGCGCCTTGTCCACGATGGCTTTGAGCTGCACCACGTTACCGCGACGGAGCGAGCCGTCCTGCGTGAGCACGACCTTGGCTGCACAGTCGTTGATGCGGTCGCGCAGCGACTCGGCCGCAAAGCCTCCGAACACCACCGTGTGCGGCGCCCCGATGCGTGCGCAAGCGAGCATCGCCACGGCGGCCTCGGGCACCATGCCCATGTAGATCGCCACGCGGTCGCCTTTGCCCACGCCCAAGCCGCGCAGCGTCGCCGCCAGCTTGACCACCTGCGCGTGCAGCTCGGCGTAGGTGACGGTGCGGGTCTCACCGGGCTCGCTCTCCCAAATGATCGCGGCCTTGTTGGCGACGTCCGTGCCGAGGAAGCGATCGAGGCAGCTCTCGCTGGCGTTGAGCTCGGCGCCGACGAACCACTGCGCGTGGGGTAGCTGCCAGTCGAGCAGCTCGTGCCACGGCTTGCGAAAGACCAAGTCTCGAGTTTCGCGCTTCCAAAAGCTGTCGGGGGAGTCGATGCTCTCTCGATACAGCTCGTCGTACTTCGCGCGATCGATGCGCGCGCTTTGGACGAACTCGGGGCTCGGCTCCAGCGTGCGGGTTTCGGCGGAGTGCGTTTCGATGGACGAGGTATCGAGCGACATCCCTCCAGACTAGCCGGCCGAAACGGGGCGGAGAAGACCCGGGGCCGATCGCTTTCCGTCAGCGGGGCGGGCGCTTCAGCGGCCCGGGCGCCACTGCGAAAAGCCGCCGCGCAGGCCAATTCCGACCATTGGCAGGGTCGTCCCGAGATCGCGGGTCAGATGGCGATTGCGGGCGTCGCCCTCGAAGCCTCGCTGCAGGGCGGAGCTGCCGTCGAGCAACGCGACCAGGCCGACCTCACCCAGAAATTGGCGAAAATTGAAGCCCAGGCCGAGCTCGAGCAAAAAGTAGGGATCGAGGCCGCTCACCTCGGCCGACGGATAGCTGCCGCTCGCGGCCACGGCGAGCCGGTGGTGCACCACGCCTGCGCCGATGGTCGTCACGAGCCGCAGCGTCTCGCCGGTCGTCATCAGCTTGAGGTCGGGCCCGAAATGGATCGAGCGAAGCGAGTAATCACGCTGCGCGTTTTCGCCGTCGCTCGCGCGCGTGACGTCCAGCGCCCCCACGTCGAGCTTGAGATCGAGCGCGACTGGTCCAGACAAGCGGTAGCCCGCCCGCAAACCCAACGCGCCCAGGGCGCCTCCCGTCGAGGACTTCGTGAGCTGCAAGTCGAGCGGCTGACGCGCCAGCCCGAGCAGGTCGAGGGAGACCAAGCCGTAGAAGCCCTTCAGCACGCGCTGGGGCGGCGCGCTGAGCCGCTCGTCGTGAGCGTCAATCGGGGCAGGCGGCGCGCTGTCGACGCCTTCGAGCTGCGCGTGAATCGCGAGCGTTTTGCAGAGGCCGACCTCGAAGGTTTGCTCGTAGGTTTCGACTCCTTCTCGATAGACCTGGAGCAGATGCTCGGTGTCGGGCTCGACGGGGCCCTGGTACGTGCGCCGTGCTTTCGGCAGGCCATCGATCGCGATCTGCGCGGCGGGGTCATTGGTCGTGACCTCGACGAAGCCGGCCGCGCATTTGAGCTGCACCTCGACCGGCACGTCGTGCCGACCGCCCGGCACCCGCACGAGGCGCTTCTCGGGCACATAGCCGGGTGCGTCGACCGTGAGCGTGTGCTCGCCCACGTTGAGCACGAGCGGCGCTTGCCAGTCGGCCGCGCTCAGCTGGCGACCATCGAGCACGACCCGCGCGTGCTCGGGAACGACGCGCAGCTTGATGCTGGCGATGAGCGCCTTGAGCTCCCCGACGGCGTCGTGGACCGCCTCGAGCTCGCCTTCCGTGAGCTCGCCTGCGTGGCGCTGCAGGAGCAGCTCGAGGCTGGCGGCTGCCTCCGCGTAGCGAAACAGACCCTTCTGGCTGAGGGCGACGTTCTGGAGTGAGCCGGCGCCGGGCTTGAGGCGGTAGGCCTCTTCGAACTCGGCGAGCGCTCCGCCGTAGTTGCCGTCGCGGTACAGCTTCGTGCCCGACTTGAAGTGCTGGCGAGCTTGGAGGGTGGCGGTGTCGGGCGTGGCGGCTTCGGCTTCGGCGGCCGCTCGAGCAAAAGCAGCCCGCGGTGCACCGAGCGCGAGGCACGGCAGCGTGAGCCACCCGAACCACCTGACCGAGCCGACGAACGTCAACCGCTCCACGGCTAACACGGATTGAACAGCAGCTCTACGGCTCGCGCGTGCTCAGCCCGAGGCCACCCGCGACGCCGGCCGATCCCGCCGGCGGCGGCTTCTTGCTCACCGGCTTGGCTTCGGGGCGCTTCGGCGGCGCGATCGGGAGAGAGACCTTCGGCTCGGCGCTCGACGCAGCGGTGACGTCGAGCACGGGCGGCGTGAGCGGCGCGGCGCTGGCATGAGCGCTGGCGCTCATGAGCTCGGTCGCAGGCGCTGCGCGCTGAGGCGCTGCTTCGGGGACGTCACCACGGTCGCCGCGCGCGATGAGGTGAGCGGAGAGGGCGAAGCCTGCAAGGGCCGTAATCAGCCCGAACACCAGGCTCTGGTAGCGCTGCCGGCGCGAGCTCGACGTGGGGTAGCGGCCTGGCGGTGACGATGGGCGCTGGCGCTCACCGAGCGCAGGCTCGAGCTCGGCGAGCATGGCTTCGGCGCTCGCGTAGCGCAGCTCACGCTGCCGCGAGAGAGAGCGCGCGATGACCCGCGCCAGCCCGGCGGGTACCTCCGGCGCCTTTGCACGCACGTCAGCGGCGTCGCGCGTGCAAATCGCTATCAGCACCGCCTCGTAGGTCGGCCCCGAGTGCGGAGGCTCGCCTGCGAGAAGCTCGTACAAGATCGCTCCGAGCGCGAACAGGTCGGCGCGGCCGTCGATGTCGGGAAACGACTGCGCTTGCTCGGGCGACATGTAGTACGCGGTACCGAGCACGGCGCCCTCGTGAGTGAGCGCATCGACGCCCCGTCGCTGCTGCAGCTTGGAGATGCCGAAATCGACGAGCTTGACGAAGCTGGGCTCGTCGTCGCGACGGCACAGGAACACGTTGTCGGGCTTGAGGTCGCGGTGCACGATGCCCGCCGCGTGCGCTTGCTTGAGCGCCTTCAGCACCTGCAGCCCGATGCGCACCGTCGTCTCGACGTCGAGGCGCCCTTCGCGTCGTAGCCGCGCTCTCAGATCTTCTCCCGTGAGCAGCTCCATCACCAGGAAGGGCAGGCCCTGCTCGCTGCGTCCCGAGTCGAAAATCTGGACGATGTGGGGGCTCTCGGCGAGGCTCGCCGCTTCGGCTTCGCGCTGAAAGCGCGTCGCTGCGTCGGCGTCGCGACTCGCGCCCGCGCTCAGGAATTTCAGCGCGACGCGCTTGCCGATGACCGTGTTCGTCGCTTGGAACACGGCGCCCATGCCACCGCGGCCGAGCAGGCGATCGATACGGTACTTGCCTGCGACGGTGGAGCCGACGAGCAAGTCGAGCTCGTCGGGCGGCTGCTTCCCGCTATCTAACGACATGCCTCTCCGGAAGTCCCGGAGAGGCTAGCATGTCGGGCAACGCTGACTTCAGGCCTTGGCGGATTTCGCCAGAGCCTTCGCGATACGCGAAGTCGTGCGTGCAGCAGTGCGGGGATGAATCAGGCCCTTGCTGGCGGCCTTGGCGAGCGCCTTCTCGGCGGTGGCCACGCCACTCTTGGCCTTGGCCGCGTCGCCACCGCCGACGGCCGCGCGGGCCTTCTTGACGGCGGAGCGGAGCGCGCTCTTGGCGGCGCGGTTGCGCTCGGTGCGCACGACGCGCTGACGGTTACGCTTTTCTGCGGACGGATGATTGGCCATGGCTCAGCTAGATGCTTTCTTCGCGTCGGCTTTCTTCGGGTCGTACCCTTCCGGGTGCACGGGGAACTTGGGGGTCTGCTCGAGCTTCTTGCCTTTGCCAAAAGCGCGGGCACGAATTGCACGGCGTCGTTCTGTCTGCCTCGTCGAAGAAACCATCGGGAACTACCTTGGAATTTGCAAGCTCGGCCCACGGTTCGGCCGATCGGGCGGGGACTATGAGCGATGCCCACCCCCTTGTCAACCAGTCACGGCTCGCGACCCGTCACGGCGGGCGCACGGTCGTGCTGGCGCTGAACGTCTCGCGCGCGAACGGGGCGATGCGCGCTTTGGCGAGCGCGGCTTGAATGCAGGCGCCCGCGGGTCCGCCTGCGCTCACGCGCAGCACGCGTCCATCGGCGGCGAACGTGATGGTGGCGCTCACGGGCTCGCTCTGGCCTGCCAGGCACGCTTGCGCGCCGCTCCGCACTGCGCCGAGCGCCGTGCTGACGGCGCCTGCGGAGGGGGTGAGCGGTACGCTTCCGCTGCTGCCTTCGGCGGGCTTCAGCGCCGGCTCGGGCTCGAGCTTGGCGACGGCGGGCGACGGCGTCGCGTGCTTCGGCTGATCCTCCTCGGCGAGCTCGACGGGCGGCGCCGCCTGCGGAGCGCCTGAAGCCTTCGCGCTGGACTTGCCGCCAGCGGTCGGCGCTGCTGCCGCCTTGGGGGGCGCTCGCACGACTTCAGCCCCCGCGCGCGGGGCCAGCTGCCCGAGCGCTTCCGGGCTCAGCACGTCGCTCGGCTTGCTCGGCGGCGCCGCTGCGGCGGAAGCAACGGCCGTCGGCGGCGCGGGCTCGTGCGCGGCGCTCACCGCCGCGATGGGCGAAGGGCTTTCGGGCGCTTGCGTCTTCAGGAACAACGCCACGCAAGCCGCGAGCGCGACGAAGCTGCCCGCGATGCCGATGATCGTGCCTCGATGCACGGGCTCGCGCTTTGCTGCGGGCGACGGCGCCACGGGCGCTTCTGCGCGCGACACCACGCCGCTCGGGCGCGCCGTCTCTTCGACGCTGTCGACCGGCAGCGGGGTGGCCGCCGCTCGACCCGCCGCGCGCACTCGCGCTACCAGCTCCGCGTTCGGACGCCGATGTTGGGCCGTCGCGGCCAGCGTTTCCTTGGCGAGCTGCGCCGCCTCGTCGTCCTTTTTTCGGACGCTCCGCCGAGCCATCTCCGCGAAGCTGCTCTTGGGCGCGGTGCGCACCGACGACGGCGCCGACGGCTCGCCGGGCTCCGGCGCCAAGTCGGGCGCCTTGAGCAAATCGCTGCGGGCAGCTTCGCTGGAAGCGGATGAGAGGCGCGCCGCGATGGCTTGGGCTTGAGCTTCGAAATCGGGCTCGCTGATCGGAAAATCGCCCAAGAGCGCTTCGGCTGCGGGCGGCAGCTTGACAGTGGGCTCGCTCATTCCTTGCCCTCGATGTCGTCGTCGTCGAACCCGCGCTCTGCCAGCTTGTGGCGCAGCTTCTTGCGCGCCTCGTGCACGCGCCAAGCGACGGTGCCTTCGGGGCAGCCGAGCACTTCCCCGGCCTCGGCGTGGCTCAAGCCGTCGATGCACACCAGCACCAGCGTCGTACGGAGTGTGTCGGAGAGATCGTCGATGCCTTCGACGAGGGCGCGGCCGAGCTGCTTGTCGGCGGTGCTGCGCTGTGGACTGCCGCCCGCGGGGCGATTGTCGACGAGCAAGCTCTCGACGCGCGGATCGTCCGGGGAAGAGGCGCGCCGCGTCTTGCGCGAGCGGAGCGCGTTCAGGGAGAGGTTCACGCAGATGCGGTAGATCCACGTGAACGGCTCGCTGCGGCCGTCGAAGCGGTCGAGCGCTCCGTAGGCTCGGACGAAGGTGTCTTGTGTCACGTCCTCGGCCTCCGCCCCGCTCTTGAGCAGGTGCACGGCGAGACGGTAGACTCGATGTTGGTGACGGCGGACCAAGAGCCCGAACGCCTCTGCGTCACCTTCGCGGGCGGCAGCGACGAGCTCTCGATCGGTACGCTCAGGCAAATGCTGGCGCGCGGAAGTAACCACGCGAATTCTCCGGTCGAGCGCTCACGATAGTGCATTGCTCCTCGGTTGGACAGCCGAGCCGGCCGAGCGCTTGGGCAGGTGAAGAGCTTTGTCGAATTATGTGAAGCTTATTATTTTCGTGGAGCTGTGCCAGATGCGGGGGTCGATTCGGGCCGCAGACCAATTCGGACTGCGGTTTGGGAGCCGTCGATGACGACCTTGCGCGTGACGTGACCAGGTAGGCCCATCTCGTACGCATGGCGCTCGCCCGGGTCGAGCTCGAGTACGAACGGGGTCGTGCCCACCTCTTTGCCCTTCCAGAACAGGCGGGCGCCGGGAGGGTTGCTGTCGACGCTGACTCGCACCTTGTCGCCGCTGGCGGCGGTGGGCGTCGCCGGGGCGCTGGCAGTCGACGGCGCCGCGCTCGGCTCGGCCGACGGAGCCGCCGCCGACGGAGCCGCCGCTGCTTCCGCTGCTTGCGCAGCAGCGGCGGGCGACGACGCCTGCCCCTCGCCGCGAGCCTGGGGCTCGTCGCCCTCGCCATCGTCCGAAGCTTTCTGGATCGGAGCGCTGCCGAGCGCAGGGTTTCCCGGCGTCGCAGGAGGACGCTCGGCGCCGACCGGAGGAAGCGGTGGTGGACGGTCGAGCGAGCGCAGCCCCACCACGCCGACCCCGAGCACCGCGGCGATCGCGACCGGGGCGAGCCAGCGCGGACGTCGTCGGCGGAGGTCAGGCAAGTCATCGCCCACGCTGGTGTCTGCGGAGCTCCGGGGATGAGGGCGACCTCCGTCGCTCGCGCTCTCAGGCGGGCTCTCCGCGATGTCGCTGGTGGTCGGAGCGTCGGTCTTGCTCGCGGCTCGGCTGGTCAGCCTCGCGTACGGCTGCGCTTCGACCGCGACCGGAGCCGCTTCTGCCGGCGCGGTCGGGACCTCCGCAGCGACAGGGGCGACGCTCGCCGCCGCAACCGCTTCGGCGACGGCCGGTGCCGCTGCGTCCTCGGTGACGGCCGGCGCACCGCTCGCTTCTGCCGGCGCGCCGCTCGCGTCCGCGACGGCGTCCGCCGCCGGAGTCGACGGGGCGATGCCCAGCAGCGTTTGCTTGCGCAGCGAGCTGTTCGCGGCGGGCACGACCAGCGGCGCGGCGGGAGGAGGTGGGGGAGGCTCGGGCGCGGGCGTGAAAGGCGCAGGCTCGGCCTCCGGCGGCGTAGCGTCGCTCGGCAGCGGCGCCGGGCTGGCTCCCGTCATCGTCGGCGCGATACCGAGCAGCGTTTGTTTGCGGCGCGCGCTCGTGGTCGACGTGGTCATCAGCGGCGTCGACGTCGCGGCGCTCGCTGGCGGCACCGAGGTAGGCCGCGGCGCTGGCGACGACGCGCGTGGCGCTGGCGCCACGGATGCCGCCGCTCGAGGCACGGACGAGGGCCGCGTAGAGGACCGTGTAGCGCCGAGCGCGCTGGGGGCCGGAGCCGGCGCTACCGATGCCGCCGGCTCGGGATTCGCTGGTGCCACCAGCTGGGGCGCGGGCGGCGGGGCCGGGAAGTCGTCGGCGCCCCACTCGGCGTCGATGTCGTCGGTGGGGGGTGCGATCGAAGGCACGGAAGGCCTTGCGGTCACACGCTCGCTCTCTCGCTTTTCGGTCATCGCTCGCCCTACCTTTGGGCATTTCATGCCAGGAGCGACAAATCAAGCGCGCGCGTCTGGCGCTAGGAAAAAAGGCGAGGGTGCGCCGCCATCAACGGAGCTTTCCGCCATGGTCGAAGCGATCGCCGACACCGGCGAGCGCGAGCTACTGAAAACGCGGCGGCGCGCAGCCCGCCGCTCGCCGCGTCAATCGGCGGTCAGTCTTCGCGAGACGCGCCGCCCGAGAGCCGCTGCTTGAGCAGATCTCCCAGCGTCCCGAAGCCGCCTTCGGCCTTGAGCTTCTGGCGGTACTCCTTGTGCGCGCGCCGCTCTTCTTCCTCGGCGAAGCCGCGGATGCTGAGCTTCGGCTCGCCGGTTCGCGGGTCGACGTCGAGCACCTTGGTGTCGAGCACCTTGCCGGCCTTGAAGTGCTTGCGCAGGTCGGTGCCGCGCTGGGTGCCGGTCTGACCGGCGGGGATGAAGCCGCGAGCCTGACGGCCAGCGACGCCGAGCACACGCACGATCAAGCCGGGCGCGTCCGCCTTCACGACCTCGACCTTGATCAAGGCGCCGCGCTCGATGCGCTGCAGCGGCTCTTCTGGGCGATCCGCAGGCGGCGCGGGGTGCAGCGCGACCTTCTTGGTGCGCATGTCGAAGCTCGCGATGAGCACGTCGAGGTCTTGGCCCTCCTTCAAGATCAGGTTGGGGTGCTCGACGCGATCGAACGAGAGATCGGCGACGTGCAGCAGGCCCTCGACGCCCGGCTCGAGCTCGACGAAAGCGCCGAACTTTTCGAGGCGAGTGACCTTGCCCGCGTGGCGGCTGCCGCGCGCGAACTTCTGGCGCGCCTCGCCCCAGGGATCGGCGACGAGCGCCTTACGGCTCAGCCAGATCTTACCCTTCTCGTCGATCTTGATGATCTTGACCTCGAGCTTCTCGCCCGGCTTCACGATCTCGTTCAGAGGGGTGCGAGGATCGTGGCTCGCTTCGGTGACGTGCACCAAGCCTTCGAGGTTCTCGGCCTCCGGTAGCGCGACGAACGCGCCCCACTCGACCACCGTGCGCACCACTCCCTGCATCACCTGGCCTTCTTGGAGCAAGGTGAGCGCGTGCTTGCGGCGCTCGTGCGCTTCCGCCTCGAGCATGGGCCGGCGCGTGACGACGACGTCGCGGCCACCCTTGTCGTACTGGACGACCTTGAACTCCAGGCGCTGGCCCACGAGCGACGCAAAATTCGCGTTTTGCGGGTGCAGATCCATGCCGGAGGCGGGGGCGAAGGCGCGCAGGCCGTAGATATCGACCTCGATACCGCCCTTGATCACGCCCGTGACGAGGCCGCTGATGAGCGTGCCGTCTTTGTGAGCCTGCTCGACCTTCGGCTTGATCTCTTCTTCGCGCAGGGGCTTGCGAGAGAGGACGACCAGACCGCCGCGGATGCCGTCGTTGTGCACGCGCGCGACGAAGCGATCGCCGATCGAGGGCACGAGGTCGTCGGCTTCCATCTCCGTGCGATCGAAGATGGCCAGCGCCTTGCCCGAGAGGTCGATCATGACGGCCGTATCGAGCACGGCCGTCACCTTGCCGAACACCTCTTCACCGACGTGAAACGGCGCGCGGTCACTGGCGCGGTGAGGCTTCTGGCGTTGGTCGCCGCCTTCTTTCGGCTGCGCAGCGGCGCCTTCCGGCTTCTTCTTCTTGCGGCGGCGGCGCTTCTTCTTGGGCGCGCCCGGCGCCGCGGGGCCTTCCGTCGCGGCGTCAGCGCCTTCCGGTGCGTCGCTGTCGCCGCCCTCGTCGCCCTCGTCATCGTGGTCGTCGGCCGCGGCGCCGTCAGCGGTCGCTTCGGCGCCGTCAGCGGTCGCTTCGGCGCTGCTCGTCGCTGCGCCGCTAGCCGCAGCTTCGCCGCCGCTCGTCGCTTCGGCGTCACTGGCCAGAGCTCCGGCGCCGCTGGAGGATTCCCCAGCTGCCGCTTCGCCCGCGGGGCTCTCGGGCTGCTCGGTCACGGTTTCGTTGTCGGGGGCGGTCATGGGGATCTCGGGCGGCGTATATCGTGCCTCAGGGCGCCTGCCAATTGGCGGCGCGCTTCGGCAGTCGGTGTGGGGCGAGTGAAAGGTTTCGGAATGTTACGGTGAGCGGGCGGACGGGGCGCCGGTCGGTCACTCCGGCGACTGAGCGAGCGGCGCCTAGCGGGTGATAGGCAGGTGGCGATTTTGCCCGCCGCTGCGATCGATGGGCAGCACGGAAGCACCCGCAGAGGCGTTCAGGCTGTCGATCAGCTTGCGCGCGACCTCGGTGAAGGCTTCGGCGGGGGGGGACCCGGGCGCCGCTTCCACCACCGGTACGCCAGCGTCACCCCACTTGCGGACGTCGGGGTAGAGCGGGATCTGACCGAGCAGGGGCGCGCCCGCGAACTCGGCGATCTTCTGGCCTCCGCCGGAGCCGAACAGCTCGTGACGTTCGCTACATTTGCCGCAGACGAAGTAGCTCTCGTTCTCGACGACGCCCACGATCGGGATGCCGACCTTCTGGTTCATCGAGACCGACTTGTAGACGTCTTGCAGCGCGACCTCTTGCGGCGTCGTCACGATCACGGCGCCGTTGGAGCGCACGCGCTGCGAAAGCGTGAGCGCGACGTCGCCCGTGCCGGGGGGCATGTCGAGCAGCAAGAAATCCAGCTCCCCCCAGTCGACGTCTTTCAAGAATTGCAGCAGCGCGCCGTGCAGCATGGGGCCGCGCCAGACGACTGCGCTCTTCGGGTCCTCGAGCAAGAAGCCGATGCTCATCAGCTTCGCGCCGAAGCGCTCGAGCGGCTGGATCTTCTTGCCGTCGCTCATGGGCTGACCGCTGACGCCGAACATCGTCGGCACGCTCGGGCCGTAGATGTCGGCGTCGAGCAAGCCGACCTTGAGCCCGAGGGCCTTGAGCGCCAGCGCGAGGTTGCTCGCGACCGTGCTCTTGCCGACCCCGCCCTTGCCGCTCATCACCAAGATGACGTTCTTCACTTGCGGGACGGGATCGTCGGCCCCGATTTCGCGCGTCGGGACCTGAAACGTCACTTGGCTCATGGCGCGGCGGTCATACTACTGCCGCGCGCATCTGCAAGCGGTAGGCCGCCTGATCGGCGCCCGCCGCAAATAAATGGCGGTTTGCTAGAGCAGACCCGCGGACCAAGCCAGCACGACACCCAGCCCGAAGCCGACGCTGGTGGCGAGCAGCGCAGGCATCACGTCGCGCTGAAAGCTGGTGCGGCGCTGGGGCGCGCGCGTCTGCGTGCGGCGGGTGGCCACCAGCTCGCGGTAGTCGGGGTCGCCCGGCATGGGCATGAAATCTTGCCCCATGCGCAGCTTGGGAGTGCTGGGCGCCCGCGGGATGCGTGGCGACACGAGCAGCGAATGGGTGACCCGCGCCACACGCGGCATGTCCACCGGGATCACCGACGCCTGCTCGGGTATCCCCGAGGCTCGGCCGCTGTCGACCGCAGGCGTGGGCGCGACGATGAGCGGGATCGGCTGGCCCGAGCCGCGCGCGCTTTGCGGCACGAGCGAGACGAAGTGCGCCGAGCTGACGAAGGGGCGCAGCCGCTCGGCGAGCTCTTCCGTGCTCTGGATGCGATCGCGTCGCTTGATGGCCATGCCATCTTTGATCACCATCACGATCTCGCTGGGTAGCTCCGGCACGAGCGCATGCAAGTCCTTGGCGCGACCTTTCGTCACGAGCTTCATCAGCTCGCGGGTCGTAGAAGCCTCGAACGGATCCGTTCCCGACAGCATCGCGAACAGCATCGCGCACGCTTGATACACGTCCGTGCGAAAGTCGACGGTCTCGCCCGCCACCTGCTCGGGAGCCATGAACATGGGCGTGCCCAAGACGGCATCGCTCGCGTGCTGCGCGGCTTCCACGCCGCGCGCGATGCCGAAATCGAGCACCTTGACGAGCGGGCGATCCGGCCGCGGGTGAGTGACGAGCACGTTGGCCGGCTTCAGATCGCAGTGCACGATGCCCTGCGCGTGCGCGGCCGACAGTCCCGCCAAGACCTGCAGGAACAGCTCGCAGGCATAGGCGGGCGCGAGCGGCCCGCGCGCGTCGATGATGTCTTCCAGGGTCTCGCCGCGCAGCAGCTCCATCACGATGTAGGGCACGCCGTTCTTGGAGATGCCCAGGTCGTGGATGTCGACGACGTTGGCGTGCGCGATGCGCGCGGCCGCGCGAGCCTCGGTGACGAAGCGGGTCTGGCTGTCGGGCTCTGCGAACGACTCCGCGTTCATCATCTTGATCGCGATGCGCTTGCCGACGATCAGGTTCTCCGCTTCGTAAACCGTGCCCGTGCTGCCCGAGCCGAGCTCACGCAGGAGCGCGTACTTTCCATCCAAGACGGAAACGGGGTTGGGTTGCTGGGCAGCAGACATCGTGACCTGAGCAGGAACGGCCCAACGCGGGCGCTCCTTTAGGTCCGTTCGACTGCAGGCGGAAGCGCGCGCCCCGTGGGCTCAGGGGCGCGTGCCGCGGCCTAAATAGGCGGTGCTCTGCAGCGGTACGGGGCCGGCGCCGTACTCCGCTTCCAGGCGCTCGACCACGCCCCGCGTCACGTCGGGCCACCTGTCGTCGCCGATTCGAGCCTTGAGGAGCACGATGGGCGCGGTGCTGCGCTGGCACTGCGACCAGAACTCGGCGGCAGACTCGGCCGACACTTGGTGAGTGACGGGCGTGACGCTCACGTCGACGAAGCCGGCGCTGCCAAGCTCGCTTTTCAGCTCGTCCGGATCGCCCAGCGGCCCCTTGCCGCTGCCGAACGGGATCTCCGGTAGCACCTCGCGCATGGCGGCCATCACGCTCTTGAAGATGCCGTCGAACGGCGCCCAGCTCGACACCACGGCCTTGCCGCCCGGCTTGAGCACCCGCAAGAGCTCGCGCAGGCCCTTGGCGCGATCCGGGAAGAACATCAGCCCGAACATGGAGAACGCAGCGTCGAACTGGGCGTTTTCCCAGGGCAGCTCTTGGCCATCGCCCAGGCGCACGTCGGCGCCGAGCTGGGCTCCGTTCAGGCGCGCCTTGAGGTTCTTCACCATTTGCGGCGAAAAATCGATGGCAGCTACGGAGCGGCCCGCTTCGGCCGCCAGCAAGGTGAGGGTGCCGGGGCCCGCCGCGACGTCGAGCACTCGCGCGCCGGCGTGAGTGGGCACGAGCGCGAGCGCGTCACGTGAGAACAGCTCGAACATCGGCAGCAGCTCCAGCGTGTAGTCGTCGGCGACCAGGCTCCAGGGCTCGGGGGAGGCGAGGGGGCTCGGCGGGGGGGAGTCGGTCATCGGTCGATGCTCGGGTCGAGGCCGGGCGCGGTCAAGGCTCGCCCACTTCCCTGGAAGGCCGGCACAGAAGACCAGCACAACACGCGGATGGTGCGAGCCGCCGCCGGGGTATCGATCCATAGTGCCGGCGTGGCTCACCGGTTAGCTCCCAGCGCCCTCGGCTTGGGGCTGCGGCCGGCGCACTACCGCGACCTGCTCGCAGCGTGGCCCCTGCTCGACTACTTCGAGATCATCAGCGAGAACTTCCTCGGCGAAGCGTTGCCGCCGCGCCATCACCTCGACCGCATCAAAGAGCGCTACCCGATCGTCCTGCACGGCGTGGGCTTGAACATCTTGGGGCAACGCCCGCCGTCTGCGGAGTACCTCGACCGGCTCGCGGCGCTGGCGGAGCACGTGCGCGCGCCGTTCGTCACCGATCATTTGTGCTGGACGGGCTCGCACGGCCACGTGCACCACGACCTCCTGCCCGCCCCTTACGTGCCTGAGCTCGTGGACATCGTCGCCGAGCGCGCGGCGTTCGTGCAGCGACACTTGGGGCGACCGTTCGGGCTCGAGAACCTCTCGAGCTACGTGGAGCTTGAGCGCTCGACGCTGAGCGAGTGGGAGTTCTACGCGGCCGTCGTCGAGCGCGCTGGCTGCTGGTTCATGCTCGACCTCAACAACGTCTATGTTTCGAGCCAAAACCACCGCTTCGATCCCGAACGCTACCTCGACGCGATCGACCTGACACGGGTGCTGCAAGTGCACCTCGCCGGCCACTCGCGCGAGCCGAGCGGCATCATCGTCGACACGCACGATCAGCCCGTGGCGGACGCGGTCTGGCGGCTGTATGCGTGCACGTTCGCGAGGCGCCCCGTCCCCACCTTGCTCGAGTGGGACGATCGCATTCCCCCGCTCGCCGACGCGCTGGCCGAGCTGCGAAAGGCCGAACGGTACCGCTCATGAGCTGGCCCGCCTCACCGGCTTGGCTCGACGAGTGGCAGCGGGGCGTAGGAGAGCTGCTGCGCTCGCCGCTCTCTCGAGCATCGGGCTCACTGCAGGCCGAGACCGACACCTACGACCCCGAGCTGGTGCAGGCCATCCGGGGAACGCCGGAGCTGCCCGCGCTCGAGCGCCTGGCCGTTTACCACCGCCAGTACTGGTTTCGCCTGCTCACCGTGCTGCAGGGCAAGTACCCGCTCACGGCGCGGCTGCTCGGTTTTTGGCGCTTCAACCAGCGCGCCTCCGCGTTCTTGGTGGAGAACCCTCCGCGCAGCTGGGACATCGACGTCGTCGGCGACGGCTTCGACGTTTACCTGGCGGGAGCCGAGCCGCCCGAGCACCTGCCGCAGCAGGCGCTGCTCGAGGCGGCGCGCATCGACGCGGCCTACCAGCGCGTGGTGCGTGCGCCGAGCGTCGTCCCGTTTCGCCTGGAGCTGCGCGACGCCGAGCGCCTCGGCGCCGGCCGCCTCCGCAGGTCAGAAGCCGTCGCGCAGGTCCGCGAGCATTGGCCGCTCTGCGCGCTTCGTCGCGACGCGCTGGCTCTCGCCGGCGACACCCCGCTCGGCTTGCCGCCGGCGCACCCAGAAGAGCGGCACTGGCTGGTTGTCCGCCAAGTGCTCGAGGTCGCGACCACGCCGCTCGCGCCTCGTGAAGCCGAGCTGCTCGAGCTGCTGAGCCAGCATCCGGTCTCCGACGCTTTGGCCCTGCTCGAGGAGCGGTGCACCGACGCCGAGCGCCGGGAGCTTCCATCTCAGGTCGAGGCCTGGCTTTCGCGGAGCGTCCAGCTCGGCGCTTGGGCGGCGCTCGACTCGTGATTTGGCCGGCGGGGGCTCGCGCGAGCCTTTCGAGCGAGGTAGATTGGGCGCTGATGAGTCCGTCGCTCCCTCGCCGCTCCAATCCTGCGCTGCTCCGCGCCGCCCTGCTAGGGCTCGCCTGCGCGGCCTGCTCCAGCTCCAGCTCCAGCGATTCCGAGACCGGCATCACCTCGAGCCAGCGCGCCCCGGGAATGACGGCGGAGGCTTTCGCGGAGCGCTGTGACGCGCGCGGCGGAACGGTAGAGGTCATCCCGAGCTGCGGCGGGCTCAACACCTGCAAGGGCTTCTCGTACGACGTCACGACGCAGCTGCTCTCCGAGCACACCTGCGCGACCTACGCCACGTGCACGGGCTGGAACTGCGTGATCGACTGAGCCACGCGCGAGCGGTTCGGGACTGATCTCATCTGCACAACAGGAATCGGCGTAGCCCGCTGGCCTTCGCGGGGTGAGTCGCTGCGCGGAGTTGCTCCGGGCCGGGAAGCTGAGGTAAGTCGCAGGGCTCGTCATGGCTGCTCTTGCCTCGTCTTTGCGTCGACCTGCCGTCATCGTCGCGCTGCTCGGTCTCGTGCTGTCCTTGCTGCTCGAGCTGGTTCACTACCGCGCGTACGTCGTGCCTTCGGCCTCGAGCTTCTGCAGCGCAGGCGCCAAGCTCGACTGCGCGAGCGTCGCGCTGTCACGCTACTCGGTGGTGCTGGGCGTGCCGATGCCGCTGTGGGGCGTCGCCGGATTTCTTGCTTTGCTGGTCGCGGCTTGGCGGCGCTCGCGTTGGCTGTTACCGCTGGCGGCGCTGGCGACGCTGGCCTCGCTCGCGCTGCTGGTGATCGAGCTGACGATCATCGGGTCGGTTTGCTTGCTGTGTGAGGCCGTGCATGTCGCGTGTGCGGTCCTGCTGGTGCTCGGCTGGCGTGAACGAAAAACCGGCGGCTCGCTCACGAGCCGCGAGGACGCGCTGCTGATCTTTGCGCCCGCCCTGGGCTTGCTGGCGGCTTTGATGTTGTTCCAGCGGCCCTATTGGGGCGTTTTCAACTGGAAAGGCGACGTGCCGTTTCCTCAGGGCACGACGGCTGAAGGGTACCCATGGATCGGAGCCGAACAACCGAAGGTGACGGTGCACGAGTTCACGGACTACTCATGCCCGCATTGCAAGGTCGCCAGCAATCGCCTGCTGCGCGTGCTCGCCGAGCACGCGGACGAGCTCCGCATCGTACGGCGCCAGAACTCGCGCATGCCGTGTCCCGTGGGCGTGACCGTCGCCTGCGAGATGCCGCGCATCGCGTACTGTGCTCAGGAGCAGGGCAAGGCGTGGGCGGCCGATCGTTGGCTGTTCGAGCATGGCACGGGGCGGAGCAGCGTCGATTTGAATGAGGCAGCTCGCGACATCGGCCTCGACGCCCCCAAGCTGCGCGCATGTGTGATACGCGACGACATCTATCGCCGAGCGGAGGCTGACGCGAAGCTCGTGCGCAAGAAGCAGCTGCCCGGCACGCCCTACTACCTCGTCAACGACAAGAAGATGGACCCGGAGCAGCTGGACCGTCACCTCGCGGCCGTCTGGAGTGGCGCCGCGTCAGCTCCGTAGCAGAGCGGCTGGCCAGTCGGTGGCTGAGCGTCTCACAGTGCGGGCACCCTTTTGCTGACACGTCGACGCTTTCCGAGTAGAAACGCCGGACGTCCCCACGGACCGGAAGGGTCGGTTCGGTTCCTGCCGGCAGCAATGTGCGCTGAATGTACGGCTCCGGGGGCTGGTCCGTCGAACACTGCGGCCCGGTGTATGAGCCAGGCTGGGGACTTCGGATTCCTTCGAACGATCGAGAAAAACAAGGAGTGCTTAGATATGAAGAAATCGGCAATTGGGCTGGCTACGTTGCTACTTCCGACGGCTATCGGAGCCTTTGCCACCACTGGCTGCGGTGAGGACAACCCTCTCGACGCCGCCAACGCGGAGATCTGCGGTGAGTGCGGTGTCGTCGCCCAGGGCGACGTCGGCATCACGGGCAGCGCCAAGCTCGACGGCTTCTTTGCCGCCGTGGCCGAGCTGAACAAGGCCCAGGTGACGATCAACGGCGACTTCCAGGCGCACATCGATGAGCTGTTGGCCGTCTTCGGCGTTACGGGCATGGCGGATGCGAAGATCGACGCGAAGGTCGACGCTCTCCTGCTCGCCATCAACACCGAGGTTACCGCGAACGTCGACGGTAACCTGGCCATCGACTACGTGCCGGCCAAGTGCGAGGCGAGCGTCAACGTCGCCGTCGAAGCTCAAGCCAAGTGCGAGGTTAAAGGCGGCTGCGAGGTCGAGGTCGACCCGGGCAACGTCTCAGTGTCCTGCGAAGGAACCTGCTCGGGTTCCTGCGAAGGCACCTGCACTGGCGGCCTCAAGTGCGAGGTCTCGGCCTCGGGCGAGTGCTCCGGCAAGTGTGAAGGCTCGTGCCAGCTCGAAGCGGCGGCGGTCTGCGAAGGCTCTTGCAATGGCAAGTGCAGCGGCACCTGCTCGGCGTACGATGGCGAGGGCAATTGCGCTGGCAAGTGCGACGGCATGTGCACCGGCAGCTGCGAGCTGAACGCGGCCGCGGAGTGCTCGGGCAAGTGCACGGGCAGCTGCGTCGTCGAAGCCATGGCCGAGTGCGAGGGCGAAGCGCCCAAGTGCGAAGGCAAGTGCGAGGGTTCCTGCAAGGGTAGCTGCAAGGGCTCGGCCACCCCGCCGAAGGCATCGGGTAGCTGCGAGGCTTCAGCGGATTGCCAGGCTCAGGCGAAGGCGCAAGCCAGCGCCAACGTCTCGTGCACGCCGCCGAAGTTCGACGTCGGCTTCAAGCTCAAGGCGGGGGTCGATGCTGACGCGCAGGCGGCCTTCGGCGCCAAGCTCTCGGCACTCGAAGCGCACGGCGTGGCGATCATCCAGGGCTTTGCCAAGTATACGGCGCTGATCGACGGTAAGGTCGAAGGTGAGGTCGTGTTCAATCCGTCGCCGCTCAAGCTGGTGACGGCTGAGCTCGAAGGCGTCATCAGCGCCGGGGCCGAGGGCAAGCTCATCGCTGAGCTGCCCAAGGGCCGCATCCTCTGCGCCATCCCGGCGTTGACGGACTCGGTGAAGCTGCTGGGCCAGGTCGGTACGTCGGCCGCCACGAACCTGAAGGCCCAAGGCAAGTTCGTGACTGCCCTGACCACGGGCGGCTGAGCTCCTCGGTTCGCGTGACGAAAAGACGCCGGTCCTTCGGGGCCGGCGTTTTTTTTGGGGCGAGATGCAGCTCGTTACGTGCCGCCCGCTAACGTCCCTCCACGGACACCGCGACCTCGATCAAAGCGGGCGTGCCGCCAGCGAACAGCTACTCCGGGCCCCAGCAGCCGGTTTGCGGCGACGCGTTCAGGGTGCCGCTGCCGGTGTTCGCGGCGTAGCAGGTGTCCTGCAGGCTCGAGGTCTCGTCGCCGATGCACAGCACGCTGAGGCCGCTCGGAGAGTCGGGGCAGCCACCGTTCGAGCAAGTACCGGTTGCGTCGACCTTCTCGCACGAGCAGCGCGTCGTCAGGTTGATGCACCAGCGCTCACCCGTGAACTGCGACGCCGCGCAGAGCCCGCTCGGGCAGTGCTCGGGGCCGCCGCACGGCTCGCAGGTTTGGCCGCTGCCATGGCAGGAGCCGAAGCGGTGCGCGCAGGTCGCTACGCCTAGCTCTTCGTCGAAGACGCCGCACGTCGCGGCGTTGCCCCACGGACACGAGCGAGTGTCGGGATCGCAGAGCCGTGTACAGATCTTCTCTCCGCCTGCGTCCTTGGCGCAGACTTGGTTGGGCACGGCCAAGCAATCGTCGTCTGTCTCGCACGGCGAGCAAAACTCGCGCTGTCGGCACACGCTGCGCTCGATGCCGGTCGCGGAGCAGCGGTAAGGCTTGCCCTCGCCGATCTGGTCCGTCGGCACGCAGCGTGGATCGCGCGGCTGGCCTTGAAAGTCGCAAGCATCTTCGCAGGGGGCGCGCGTGATGACGCCGCAGTAGTAGCCAGTGCGGCAGTCTGTGTCGCTCTCGCAATCGACGCTGCAATAGGCGTCGAGGTCGCCGGCGCCGGCGCCGAGGCACAGCGCCGTTTCGGCGCACTCGTCGCCGTTCGGGCACGGTGTGTAGACCGTTCCCGGCTCCGGCGGCGCCGCGTCGCGCACGCAGTAGCTCTTGCGCGCGCCGCCCTCGAGCCGCGCTCCGCAATGCCCCACCTCCAAGCAATCGGCGTGGGATTCGCACTCGTAGGTGCACTCACCCTCGACGCAGCTGAAGCCGTGCGCTTCGTCACACTCGGCGCTCTCGCGGCACGGCTCGAAGCGGCCTGGGATCGTTGAGCCGGAGCCGCCCGCGCCCCCTCCGCCGCCGGCGCCTGGCCGGAGGGCGCAGTACGTGCCCCGGTCGCCCGGCTTGAACTCCCAAAGCTCGCAGGTGAGGGGCCGCTGACAGTCTTCGGTCGTGGTGCAGGCGCTGCGGCACTCGTTTTGGACGCAGCGCTCGCCGCTGCCGCAGTCTGAGTCGCTGCACGTGACACACTCAGGGCCATCGCAATCCGACGAGCAACCCGCGGCCGCCAGCAGCGCGCTGGTGCCGAGCGCGAGCGCCGCCAAGGCGCGGCTCGCTATCGAGAAAGTTCGCGGCTTCTTGACGTCCTGGGTCACGCAGGTACCTTCATACAAGGTTTTCGCCCCCGAGGTCGATGATGCGCGTTTCTCCCAGGCTCGATGGCGCTCTGTTGTTTGCCTCGAGCGCGCTGCTCGCGCTGGGCGCTGGCTGCGCCAGCAAAGCCATCGATGACGACCCCTCCGAGGCGGCGGGAGCCACCGCCGGCACGAGCTCGGACGGGCCGAGCGGCGGGCGCGGGGGAGCCGACGTGCCGGCGGGCGGTGATACGTCGAGCCCCGGTCCCCGAGCGGGTGGTCCGAGCTATCAGAAGCAAGATTACCCCGCGGGTCCGTATGGCACCGGCGTGGGCGCCACCCTCGAGAACTTTTCGTTCCTGGGCTGGCGCGATCCGGTGGCCGCCGCCTACGACGTCACGAAGCTCGAGCGCGTGCGGCTGGGTGAGTTCTACAACCCGGATGGGCGCAGCAACGTCAGGCTGATTTGGATCAACGCCTCCGCGGTCTGGTGCAGCGTGTGCCGCAGCGAGCTGAAAGACATCAATCAGCGCGGCATCTACGAGAGCTTCGGGCCGCGCGGCGTGCAGATGATCGAAACCCTGTTCGAAGACAACGACAGCGGCCCGGCTACGCCGCTCGACCTGAAGCGCTGGGGTGAGGCTCCGGCGCACCAAATCGAGTTCCCGCTGCTGCTGGACCCCGGCTTCAAGCTAGGCGCCTTCTTCACGTCCGACGCCACGCCGCTCAACATGCTCGTCGACGCGCGGACGATGCGCGTCATCGAGGCGACCATGGGCTACTCGCCGGATTACTGGCAGGGCGTGGACAAGCTCCTCCAGTGAAGCTCGCGCTGATCTTCGGAGCCGCGCTGGCCTTGGGTTGTGGGGCCGCCGGTGCGTCGCCCGACCGGCCGCCTTCGGCCGCGTCTCCGCCCGACTTCGAGCTGCCGCGGCTCGACGGCGGCAGCGAACGGCTCTCGAACCACTTTGGCAAGCATGTGGTGCTCATCGATTTCTGGGCCACCTTCTGTAAGCCCTGCATCAAGGCGATGCCCGAGCTCGACGCCCTCTACCGCGCGCGTCGTGAGCAGGGCTTCGTGGTGCTCGGAGTCTCGATCGACGGTCCGGGCTCGACCGCCGACGTGCAGGCCGAGGTGTCGCGGCTGGGCGTCTCGTTCCCGATCTTGCTCGACCAAGAGAGCCGCGCGATAGCGCTCTACAACCCGCGCGCCTCCGCGCCTTTCAGCGTGCTGATTGGCCGCGACGGCGGCGTGCTCGCGAAGCGCGAAGGCTACACGACCGGGTCGCACGAGGCGCTCACTCGTGACATCGACGCTGCGCTGCGCTGACTCTGCTCAGTCGACTCTTTTCACGGCGGTGGCCGTGATGCCGCGCTCGGGATCCGCCTCGAAGACCATGAAGTGGCGTCCGATGCGATCGAAGCGCTCCGGGATCGCCCCGCCGCCACCCGAGATGTAGGCTTGGATGCCGGCGTTGTCGAACTCGTAGTACGAGTGCACGTGGCCGTAGAGCGTCAGGTCGACGCGCCCTTTCGCGAGCCGACCGAGCAGCTTCGCGGCCTCGTTGCGGCTCGCCCACGAGCCGTTGCGCACGCCGATCGGGTCGATGGGGGGGATGTGCATCGCCACGACGTGCACGTGTCGCTCCGCCCGCGCCAGCCAGTCGTCGAGCCACTCGTAGACGATGGGATCGAGGCTGGCGCTCGCGGAGTCGAGCAGGGTGAAGTAGACGCCCTGAAAGCGAAATTGGAAATTGCCGCGCCCGAAGTAGTCGTGGAACAGGTCGGGGCTCTGTCCGAGCTCGTGGTTGCCCAGTGTGGTAAAATAGGGAACTTCGAGGCGGGTCAGCTCGCGCTGGTAGCGCTCGAGCTCGGCGCGCGAGCCGCGCTGCGTGAGATCGCCCGCGCCCAGCAGGAAGCGCAAGCGTCGCTGTCGGTGGCTCTCGTTGATGGCGTCGAAGACGTCCGCCACGTCGACGATGGCTTCTTGGACGTCGGAGAGTAGGGCAAAGCGAAACGCGCTCGGGGCGTCCGCGTCGGGCGCTGCCAGCCGCAGCCGCGTGTCACCTGCTGGCAGCTCGAGCCGCCAGCGCTTGCGGGTCGGCACGCCGTCGCCCGGCAGCGGAGCCAGCGTGACGTCGTCAGTCTGCGCTTCGAGCTCGACGTCGCTCATACAGTTCTGCAGCTCGAGCGTGAGCGAGCGAGGCTCCCGCGCGCTGAGCGTCAGGTCGAAGCCCGGCGCGCTCCCCCACAGCACCAGGTCGTCCTCCCCCAGCCGACGTACGACGGCCAAGCCTTCGTCGACGGCGACGGAGAGGGAGCCGCTTTCGGCGCGCCCCACCTCGAGGTCGCGCTCGGCGCGGTCCTCGCTCGGCCGCAGACAGGATGCGGCCCAGAGCAGCCCGATCAGCAAGAAGACAGCTTTATTCATGGCACCACTCGCGCTTTCGAAGAGCCCGTACGCAGCAGCAACGACGCCCCCGCGACGTACGCGGAGCCCACCTGCGCGTCGGCGCTGACGCCGAACGACTCACTGAAGAACCAGCGCGCCCCGAGGCCAAAGTGCCCAATTACGCCGCTGCCGAGCCCGGTGATCTTGAGACCCGCCGCGTAGTCGTCGTGGCGGTGATCGTAGTAGAGGAGCGCTTCGCTGCCGGGAGCGCTTCGACCGCGCAGCATCACGCCGAAGCCGACGCGGCCGAGCAGCAGGTGCTCGATGTCGGAGGGCACCGCGAGGCCGGACAGGTCGAAGTCGAGCCGACCGATGGCGTAGCCGGTCGACAGCTCCACGAAGGCGCCGCGCAGGCTGGGCCCGATGCGCGCGAGGTCGTAGCGCGCGTCGACGGAGAGCTCGGCCGAGCTCTTGCTGAACTCTTCCGGCCGGTGGCGCTGGTGCACGAAGCCGAGCGTGAGGTCGAGGTAGCTCGAGTCGGTGGGCCGCGCGACGTCGACGTCGACGTCCCCGAGCAAGCGCGCTTGGCCTTCGAAGCGGTAGCGAGCGGTGTCACCGCGCACGTCGAACATGCCCGACGGGCTGAGGCGGAAGGGGCCGATTTGCCGAGAAACCCGCTGCACCAAGAAATCACGGTAGGCGAACTGCGAGTCCTCGACGCGAAGGTAGCCGAGCTCGGTTTCCCAGCGCGCGGGGCCGCGGTAGCGCGAGAGGGTGGCTCCGCCATCCGTGGACAGCGTGCCGTAGATGTCCGCGAAGTACGAGGTGGAGAACAGCCCGAAGCCAGCCATCGTGGTGGCCGCCGCAGGCGCGACGACGTAGCGCGATGCGCCCGTGAAGACGATGGTGAGCCCGCCCGCCATGAACAGGCCGAGCCCGACGCCTTCCATCAAGAGCAGGCGCCGAGCCGTGCGCGGCTCCCCGAGCGCCCAATGTCCCGTGCCGTGCACGACTAGCCCCGGGACGGTCGCAGCGGACACGGAGAGCGCGCGGCGGCCGGCGCTGGGCGTCGCGTCGGCGCCAGCGCCTCGCTGGGGTGGCGTGTCGGCGGCGGCGACTCGCTCGGGCGGCGCTCGCCTTCGTTCGCCGCCCGCTTCGCTTTCGACGGCGCCGTCAGGCGTGCTCGCGCTCGCGATGGTCGGAAAAGTCAGCAACAGAGGTAAGATCAGGGCGCGTAACATCACTCAAAACCGCCAGGCGACGTCGAGGCGCACGCCCTCGAACGGTGGATAGAGCCGGCAAATGCCGCCGACGCAGCGCTGCGCGCCGCGGCGCTGCCCCGCGAACAGAGACACTCGGCTGGCGGGCGTCGGTCGGTGCGCGAGCTCCACGTTGAAATAGGTGAGCGGCACGCCGGGTCGGGTGTCGTATTCGGCGCCGAGCCCCACGCTCGAATGATCCGACCACTCGAAGCCGAGCACTTCCTCTCCCTCCGTCCAGGGCACGCCCGGGCCGCCCTCGGCTTGCGCGCGACGTCGGTGTCGACCCGTCAGGCTCCAGCTGAAGTCCGCCCCGAGCGGCAACTCCAGCACGTGCCGCACGTAGCCTTCGGTGTAAAAGAGCTGGGAGCGTGAGCCATCGGCGAGCACCAGCTCGCGCTCGGCCTCGTCGAGCCGTCCGCCGACCGATAGCTCGAAATGACGCTTGCGATCGCTCGACGCGAGCGCGAAGCCCGAAGAGACGTCGTAAACGCGGTTGAGGCGTTGCGCGTCGATGCGGCAAGCGTCGTTGCCGCTCGATTCGGCGTAGGTGAGGTAGTGCGCCACGCTGCCGAGCGCCCGCACGCCGCGCCCGACGCGCGCGTCCCCGCGCAGACGCCCCCCGCTCACGCAGGTGTTCATGCCCTCGAGCTCCGTGTCGTTGTCTTCTGGCTCGGTGGTGGGAACCTGATTGTAGGAGAGGCTCGAGAACTCCCGCACCCGCGAGAGCTTCACGTTGGCGGAGAGCGGGAAGAGCCTGCGGTAGTGGCGGCCCTCGAGGGTCAAAGCCACGTCGGGCGGCGTGTAGCTCGCGCTCACGTACAGGCCGTAGCCGGGATCGAGGCGGCTACCGGGCCCGTTTTGCTGCAGGTGCTGAAACGCCAGCTCCGCGTAGGCGGAGATGTCCTTCGCGATGCGCGAGAGCTCCACGGCCTGGCTCAAGGTGACGACACGCTCGGCGCTACGGATCGAGCTTTGGCTGAGCGGCGCGCGTCGAAAGAGCGCCGAGCCCTGTGTGTCGAGCTTCCAGCGCTCGCCCGAGAGCTCGATCTGCGCGGCGACGATGCGATCGGGCGCGTAGCCGCAGGTCGGTGTGGTGCGGCAATCGCCTGTGAGCTCTGCGAAGTCGGTCTCGATGGCGCGTGGCATGCCAGCTTGCGTGACCGCCGAGAGCGCGTCGTAGGGCTCGCTCACCCCCAGGTAGCGACCGCTGGCCTCGTCGATGCGGAGCGGGTTCAGCTCACCGCCGAGCGCCGTGAGCTTGAGGCCGCCGAGATCCCGCGCGCTGTAGCTCACGCGCGCCCCGCGGATGGTCGTGTCGCTGCCGAGCTCGTCGCGCTTGCGAACGCTGAGCACGATGCCGCGGCCGAGCTGCGCGCTGGTATCGCCGAGCGTCGCCTCCAGCGCGCGCCCCGAGTACGTGATGTAGTACTTGGCGGGGTACAGCCAGTCGATGAAGCGCGTGGACAGCTCGAGCCCGGCTTCTCGCAGCTTTCCGCGGAAATAGTTGGGAGGGGAGGCGGGCGCGGACTCACGGGTCAGCGTGAGCGCGAGCTCGGTGACGTCCGGCGAGGCGTAGAACCAGACGCTGTCGATGCGCGCGCCGACGCTGAAGGCCCCGGACGTGGCTTGCAGCGCGAGCCGGTTGTAGACGAGCCCGAAGTGGTCGTTGGCGCGCGTGCCGACCTGGCTCGGCTTGGAGTCGCGGTTGTCGAAATTGTAGTAGACGCTGCCGCTCTCGCTGATGTCGAACAGCACGGGCTGCCCCGCGATGCGGCTGGGCTCGAGGGCCCGCGCAGGGCCGGCCGCGAGCAGGACGAGCAGCGTGAGCCCGAGCCTCGGCATCGCTCAGCGGGAAGCGGCGCGCGCGGCCAGCACCGACTCGATGTATGGCCACATCACTTCGCCCTGATCGCCCTCGTATTTTTGCAGAATCTTCATGCTGCGCGCGTCGATCACCATGTTGAGCGGCGCGAGCTCGGGCGGCGAGTAGTCGGTGAGGTGCTGCTCCGGGTCGTTCACGATCGGAAAATTCGTGCCGAACTTGCCGATCCAATTCTCGACGTCCTCGAGCGAAGCCGGATCACGCTTGGCGTCTTGCAGCAGCGTCGTGAAAATGACGAGGCCCTGCTCGCCCAGCTGCGCTTGGCGAGCGGGCAAGTCATGGTGCTCGCTGATGCAGGCGCCGCACCAGATCGCGGCCGTGTTGACGAGCAGCAGCGTCGCGCCCTTGGTGCCGACCGGATCGTAGTAGTCCGAGAAGGCGAGCGTCTCTCGGGTCGCGGCGCTGGGCTTGGCGCGCGCGGGCGCGCGGTAACCGGTGAAGCATTGGTTTTCGAGCACGTCGCCCACCTCCGAGCCGATGCCCGCGTCCGGGTAGGCGGGGGCGCCGCAGCCCGAGTCGGTCGCGAGCAGCTCGTCGGGCACCTCTGGCGCGTTGCTGCCGCAACCCAGCGCGAGCAGCGCTGCCGCGAGCGCCGCGCGACTCGTCCGCGGCGTCTCGAGCGCGGTCCCGGTCGTCATCGAGGCTTCACTTTGACGGCGATGGTCGTGAGGATGGGGGGCCCCTCCGCGAAGTCGAGCGACTCTCCATCTTCGGAGACTGCTCCTTCGCTGACGAGCTCCCACCCGCCGTAGGCCGCGAAGCCTTCGAGCACGTCGAAGCCCTGCAGGTACAGCTCGACGACGGTGCCGGGCGCGAGCTTGGCCGTGTTCTCGAGCTTCAGCCCCACCGGCGGGCAGATGCGCGTCTCGACCGGCGCGAGCCCGAAGCCGGCCACGAAATCCGGGTCGAGCCGCTCGAGCGTGACCGAGGGCAACGGGGCGGCGCGGAAGGTCTGCTCCGCTTCCGTCTCGTAGCTGAGCGTGTCGACCTCGATCTGCGCCGCGGACGCCAGCTCGAGCGTCACGCCGCCGGAGCTGATGCTGGTGCCGGGCGCGAACGAGGCGCCGTCGGCGAAGTCGGGCAGGCGGGCCGTGGCGAGCGTTCCGAGCTCGCTATCGCCCGCTCCGATCGCGAAGGCGACTTTGGCCCACGCGGCGCCATCGCCCACCTTGAGCGCCGGCGCGTCCATGTCGCGCTGGACGTCCTCACCCACCTTGCCATCGTCACCCACGCGCGCGTTGATGCACAGGTCCTTACCGCAGACCTGCACCAAGCCGGCCGAGGTAGGCTCGCCCGCTTCGTCGACGATGAGCGCCGTCACGCTACCGACGGCGACGCTCTCCGTGACCGAGCCGGGGAAGCTGCCTTCCTCGCAGCGCCCGGTCTCGCCAGGCCCGCCGGTTCCGCCGTCGCCGCCCGCGCTCGCCGCGCCACCGTTCGGCGCTGCGCCCGCCCCCGCCGGGGCCTCCGCGGGGTCGCTCGAGCAAGCGCAGGTGAGGATGAGCGTTAGAGCGGCTCGATAAAGGCTTCCGGGGCGCATCACGCCCCGGGAGTATGCCCTGAAACCGCGCCCTACGCCGAGGTCAGACTACCCTGAGGTCAGAACGAGACGCCGAGGTACAGGCGCAGCGCCTGGGCCAGGTTCGTGTCCGCGGCTTCGGAGTCGCCTTGAGAGTCGGCCACGATGGCCGCCGACTCGCCCGGGGTGTAGCCGAGGCCCGCCATCGGGAACAGCACGGCGTACTCGAGCTTGGCGAAGAAGCCGCCCATGCGGTCCGGATCGTCGTTGAGCGAGCCGTCCTTGCTCTGGAAGTAGAGCTGGCCGTTCACTTCCACGCCGAGGTCACGGTCGTGACCTGGGGTTTGCATGAAGGAGCTGGCTCGCGACCACAGCGCCGCGATGCCGCCGCCGATCTTCTGCCCGTTCGGATCGCGCAAGAAGTCGTACTTCACGCTGGGGCGGAAGTAATAGGTGCCCTGCACGCGCGTCAGCAGGTTGCGGTACAGGATCAGATCCAAGCCGTAGCTCGGGTGGAAGCGGAACGTGGAGACGGTCTTGTCGCCGTGCTGGTTCTGGAAGCCGCTGCCCGGAGTGAGGCTGTCTACGTCGGCGTCTCCCGACGCCCAACCGAACTTGAACCCCAGGTGGAGCTTGTTCTCGGCCAGCTTCTGCTCGATCTCGCTGGCGAAGCCCCAGCTCTTCAGCTTGTAGCTGGTGTCGGAGGTTCCGGAGACCCGGCTCACGTTGTCGATCGTGCCTTGAACGGTCGCGATCTCGGTCTCGAAGCGGAAACCTTGATACAGCAGCTGCACCCAGAGATCGGGCAGCCAGATGCTGGCGCCGCGGCGCGCGTAGTCGGGCACGTAGTCGATGCCGCAGCCGAACGCGGCGTTGCCGCCGAGCTCGTCGCACGTGCCGGCGTTGTCGGCGGATAGCAGCTGGTGGCGGTATTGAAGCTGGAGACCGGCGTTCAGCACGACGTCGCCGCGGTTCAGCGCCGCTTTGAGCAGCTCCGGGTTCTTCTTGCGCATCACGCTGAAGGTGTACTGGTTGACGTCGTCGAGCTGACCGACGTCGAACGGCTGACCCCGCTCGAGCGAGAGCGTGTCGCTGGTGGGACCTTCGTTCGGGAAATCGATGGAGGCCGAGGCGTACAGGTCCAGCGACTTCAAGCCGCTGATGATCTGCGCGCGGTCGACGGTGGAGCCGTAGTCGTCGTCGTGGCCGTTGCCGGCGTTCCAGACCATGCCGAGGCCCCAGTGGTTCGGCATGCGGCCGAAGCGCAGCTGACCGACGGGCGTAGCCCACTCACCCCACACGCGCTTGACCACGATGCTGTCGCGCAGGCTGTTGCGGCCCGAGCTGGGCGCGGACGTGTCGTCGTCGAGCACGCCGAGCGGCGCGTAGCCGCTGCGAGTCTCGACCCCGTTCACGTAGCCGCTCGGCGTCGAGCCGAGCACGATGTTGTCGAGCAGGTCAATCTGCGTCAAAACGCGCAGGTTGTCGGAGACGTGAAACTCCGGCTCCAAGCGGAAGCGCAGGTTCGCGCCCGCGTTGGTGTTGTCGTCGCAGCCTTGGTCTGCGTCGGCGAAGCCGTCACCCGAGCCGCTGCCGACTTCTTCGGGCGTGCAGAGCCGGGGACCGCGCCCGTCACCACCCGCAATTCCGGTCGACGAGAGCGGCGTGTAGCGATGATCGACGGGCCTCGGGAACAGCGCGCGGCTCGGCGCATCGACCCGGCCCAGATGAAACTTGTAGAAGAGCTCGCCGCGCGCACGGAAGCTGCCGTGCCACTCCAAGATGGCGCGCGTGTGCGTCCACCAGTCTTCAGCGAAGATGGGGCTGCCCGCGGCGGCCTTGGCGGCTCCGGGACGCTCGGCGCCCTGGCGCTTGAGCGCGGCGGTGTCTTCCGACGGCTCGGGCCAAACCGGCAGCGCTTGTAGCCCCGGTTGAGGCTCGGCCGGCGGCAGCTCTCCTTCTGGCTCCGCTTCGGCCTCGGGCGCCTCCGGCGCTTCAGCGGCGACGGGCGGTGCGTCGACCGGCGCCGTCGCGGGCGCAGGTGCCGCGGGCGCGGCGGGCGCAGGCGCGGCGGGCGCGGGTGCCGCGGGCGCGGGTGCCGCGGGCGCAGGCTTGGGCTCGGCTGGCTTCGCGTCGGGCGCGGGTTTCTTGGCCGCGTCGGACGTGGGCTGCTGCGCGAGCGCGGGCAGCGAGTAGAAGGAAAGCGTGGCGCTGAAGGCCGAAAGCAGTAAAGCGGAGCGTTTTCGCATTGATGCGGTGCCTTGGACCGAAGCGGCGGCGAGTCCCTTTCGCACCGACCCGGAAGACTGTCAACCTCAGCCTTTTTTGAAGCTGCTCATGACGTCCGTCCGGTAGCGATCTGCCTCGGCCTGGGCGCGCCGGAGAGCTTCGGGCGTGATGGGCAACGGAGCCGTTTGAGGCTTCGACGGCGCTGGCAGAGCCTCCGCGTCATCTTCGGTGGGCGGCAGCCCCGAGGCCGGCTCCATTTCGAGCAGGGGCATGGCCATCGACAGTGTCTTGGCCACCTTCGACAGCTCCGCTTGGGCGCTCCAGCCCGCGGACTCCGGGAGACCCAGAGCGAGGCGCAGCGCTTCTCCGAGCGAGCGCGCGCTGTCGTAGCGGAGCTCTTTCGTCTTCGCGAGCGCGCGGGCGAACACCAGATCGAGCGCGGGGGGGGCGCCGGGAACGAGGCGCGTGATCGGCGGCGGCGCTTCGTCCAGCTGCGCGGCCCGCACCGCGAGCTCCTCGCGCTCGGGGGAGTCGAACGGAGTGAGCCCCGTGAGCATCTCGAACATCACGATCGCAGCCGCGTAGAGGTCGGAGCGAGCGTCGATGGGCTGCCCCATCACTTGCTCGGGCGACATGTAGGCCCCCGTGCCCGGCGCCATTCCGCCGCTCTGGCGCGATAGCTCCGCCGGCAAGCGCGCGATACCGAAGTCGGTCAGCTTGGCGATGTCGTCGGTACGGATCAGCACGTTGGCCGACTTCACGTCGCGGTGCACGATGCCGAGCGCGTGCAAGCTCTCGAGCGCGCCTAGCAGCTGCGCCATGTAGTGCCAGGCTTGCTGGTAGGGGAGGCGCGGAAGTGACGCGCTCGCTGCGCCCGCGCGGAACAAGAGCTCCGCCAGCGATTCGCCCTGCACGAGCTCCATCGCGATGCAAAGCTCCGAGCTCTGCTCGAACATGCCGAAGCAGTGGACGATGTTGGGGTGTGAGAGCTGGCCGAGCACGAGCGCCTCGTGACGGAACAAGTCTTCGGCGCGTTTGCGCCCGCGGATCAGCGGGTGGAGCACCTTCAGGGCTATCGGATGCGGCGGCACGTTCGCCATCCGGCCGGCAGGATTGTAGTAGAGCCACCCGCGGAAAACGACGCCCATTCCCCCTTCGCCGATGGAGTGGCCCACGATGCACTTACCTAAGTCGCCGAGCTCGACCTCACTGCCCGGCCCGATGCGCTGACGCGCCGCGGGCACAGCCAGGCCGCAGTGCGGGCAGAACCGCGCTTCGGCCACGAGCACGCTCTTACATCCGACGCAGACCGCCACAGCGAGACCCCATGCTACCCCAATCGCGGCGCCACGTGTGACCGGAGCCGAGCGGCCACCTTCCGACAGTGCCGCGCCGCTTGGTGCGATCGCGCCAGCGCGAGGCGGACGGGCATCGCCCCTCCGTGGCGCCAGCGCGAGGCGGACGGGCATCGCCCGCCCTGGCTCGAGCGCGCGACGGAGCCGTCGAGCCGTCGAGACTGACGCCTTCGCCCTGCGTTCAAAGCGATTGCAGTTCTTCGCGCAGTTTGAAAGCATGGCCTCCGCTCGGCCCGGTTTGTAGCGGGCGCGCTCCCTCGAACTTTCAGGAGAACTCCGTTGAAGAGCCCTTCGTTCCTTCGCGCCTGTCGCCGCGTCTCCGACCGGCGCTCGCGCTTCGTGCTCCCTCGACTCGCAGCGACCGCGGCTGGGCTCGGCACGCTGCTCGGCGCTGCGAGCGCGCTCGCGCAGCAGACGGTCGATCACGGCACCAGCATTCAGCGCTTCCAAGCCGCTCCGGGGCCGCGCAACTCGTTCACGATGCGCGGCGCGCGCACCGACGGCGAGAAGGTGTGGAGCGCGGGCATGATGGTCAACTACGCCTTCGAGCCGCTGACCGTCCGCAGCTGTCGACTCGTCGACAACTGCGATGACAAAGGCGCCATCCCCGAAGACGTCAAGGTCGTCGAGAACATGATCACGGGGGACCTGCTCGGGTCGTTCACGCTCGTCCCCCGCGTGCAGCTCGGCTTGCGCGTGCCGGTGGCTTGGCTCAAGGGCGTCGGCATCACCGAAGATGGCCACAACGAGCCCGATGGCCTCAACGCCGTCGGCGTCGGTGACGCGGAGGTCGAAGGCAAGTTCCGGCTGTACGGCGACGTGAAGGATCCATTCGTCATCGGCGCGACCGTGTTCGCGACCGCGCCGCTCGGGCAGCTCACCGCCGAAGACAAATTCTTGGGCGACAAGCACCCGACCGTCGGCGCGCGCGCCATCTTCGACGGCGAGGCGCAAGGCTTCTCCTTCGGCGGCAACTTGACCGGCGTTTACCGCAAGTCCGTCGTCATCGGCAGCACCGACGTCGGCTCCGAGCTCCGTTACTCGCTCGGCGCCGGCTACCGCGTCAGCCCCGTCTTCAAGCTCATGGGCGAAGCCTTCGGCACGACGCGCTTCACCACCAAGGCCGGCGAAAACACGATGGAAGGCTTGGCGGGCGTGCAAATCGCGCCGCTCTCCTCGTCGCTCCAGTTCACGCTCGGCGGCGGCACCGGCATCGTGCAGGGCGTTGGCGTGCCGAAGGTCCGCGCGTTCTTGGGCGTGATGTACGTCGCCGAAGGGAAAGACCAAGACGGCGACGGCATCGAGGGCGCAGCCGATCTGTGCCCGACCGAGCCGGAAGATCGCGACGGCTACGAAGACAGCGACGGCTGCCCCGACTACGACAACGATCTCGACACCATCCCGGACCACCTCGACAAGTGCCCGCTGCAGGCGGAGGACCAGGACGGCTTCCAGGACGGCGACGGCTGCCCCGATCCGGACAACGACAACGACGGTATCCCCGACACGAGTGACCGTTGCCCGCTCGAGCCGGAGACCAAGAACGGTTACAAGGACGACGACGGTTGCCCCGACGAGTCCGACGTCGACAACGACGGCGTGCCGGACTCGCGCGACAAGTGCGTGAACGAGCCGGAGGACACCGACGGCTTCGAAGACACCGACGGCTGCCCCGATCCGGACAACGACAACGACGGCATCCTCGACGCCGACGACGAGTGCGTCGACGAGCCCGAGACCATGAACGGCTTCGAAGACACCGATGGCTGCCCGGACGAAGATCCGAACAAGGGCAAGCGACGGTGAGCGGTCGCGTGGCGACCGAGCGCCGCGGCGGGCGGCGCTGGCTGCCGCTCCTCGCTTTGCTCGCTAGCGCAAGCCCTCTCGGGGGCTGCGCTGGCGGCGCGGGCCCGGCGGCGAGCCCCGCCGCGTCGCATCCGCTGGTGGGCGCGCCTGCGCCTGGCTTCGAGCTGCCCGAGGTGGGGGGCGGGGCCGAACAGTCGCTGACCGCCTACGCGGGCAAGCTGGTGATCGTCGACTTTTGGGCGACGTGGTGCCAGCCGTGCAAGCAATCGTTCCCCGTTTACCAGCGGCTCGTCGAGAAGCTGGGCGGCGAGCTGGTGGTGATTGGTGTGAGTCAGGACGACGACGCCCAGGGCATCGCGGCCTTCCGCTCCGAGACTGGCGCCAAGTTCCCGCTCGTGTGGGACGACGGCAAAGCGCTCGCCAAGCGCTACGACCCGCCGACCATGCCCACGGCGTTCGTGATCGACCAGAGCGGCATCGTGCGTTTCGTTCACGCGGGTTACCGCGCAGGAGATGAAGCGACGCTCGAAGAAGAAGTGCGCTCGCTCATGCGGTAGCGCGATGTAGGCGCGAGTAGGATCACCGCGCGCTCACTCTCGATCGCTACGCCCCGAGTTGTACGATGTAGGAAACGCTGAGCGGCGCCCCCACCGAAATGAGGGGCGCACCTGGTTGCGCCTTGCAGATGGGAAGGTGGAAGTCAGATGATCAGTAGACACCTTGTCGACGATGCCCCTGCCCCGCCGGTCCGCGCTCGTTTCCCTGCTCACGCTGCTAGCGTCACCCGCGCTGGGCAAGTCGCCGCTCGATGAGCTGACGGCTCAGCTTCGCGACGCCGAAGATTTCCGCGTCCGCGTGCAGGCCGCGCTGCAGCTCGGCAAGAGCATGAGCCCCGACGCGCTGTCGCCGCTCGTGAACGCGCTCGACGACGAGAACGCCTCCGTGCGCGCCGCCAGCGCCGCGGCCCTGCAATCGCTGGGCGATATGCGCGCCATCGGCCCGCTGAAAGAGCACCGGCTCGATCGCTCCGAGGCCGTCCGCAAGCAAATCAAGTCGTCGCTGGCGGAGCTGGAAGCGCAAGCCCTCCAGGCACCGAAGCCGAAGGTGCTGGTCAAGCTCGGCATCATGAAGAACGGCAGCGGCGTGAAATCGAAGCGCATCGAGTCCGACTTGGCCCAGGCCTCGCGCCAGAAGCTGGGCGAGCTGCCGGGCGTGAGGGTGCTCGTCGAAGGAGACGACGGCGCAGGCAAGAAGACGCCCGTGGTGATGGTGACGGGCAGCGTGGAGACGCTGCGGGCTTCGCGCGAGGGCCGCTCGATCGTCTACACCGCCAAGGTCGAATACGTGCTCCACAGCATGCCCGAGCAGTCGATCGCGGCCAAGGTGTCGGGCAGCGCCAGCGCCCAAGCCAGCGAGCAAGAGGCGGGCGACCAAGCCAAGAGCGCGCGGCTGCGCAAGGAAGTGCTGGAGGCCGCCATCGCGAGCGCGCTGCGGCGCGCCCCGCCGGCGTTGATGGCGGCCGCGCGCTTGTAGCGCTTCGTGCGATCTGGCATGTGGGTGCGACACATGCCGACCGTGCTGTTCGTTTCGAAGCCCATCGCGCCGCCGTTCCACGACGGAACGAAGTGCTTGGTGCGCGACGTCGCGAGCGAGCTGTCGGGCTTCACGCCCGTGGTGATGACGACGGCTGAGGGGCGCGCGCGCTTGCCCGCGAAGCTGACGGGGCGCGCCGTCTACGGCTCCAGCGGCAAGTTCGCGCCCGGGTTGGTCGAGAACGCGCGCGCGGCTTTCAGCCTGCTCAGCGGCCCGCGCGATGACCTGTGGCACTTCGTTTTCGCCCCCAACCCGCGCACGGGGCAGGTGGCCCGCGCGCTGCAGGCCGCCCGCCGTATCCCCATCGTGCAGACGGTGGCTTCGCCCCCGCGAAAGTTCGCCGGCCTCAGCCGCCTGTTGTTCGGCGACCAAATCGTCGTCCAGAGCCGCGCCACTCGAGACAATTTGGAGCGCGCCGCGCGCGACGAAGGCCACGCGCTCGCGCCCGTCACCGTCATCCCTCCGCCCGTCGCGAGCTTGCGGCAGCCGACGCGCGACGAGATCGCGGCCGAGCGCGCCGCCCTCGATTTGACGCCCGACGATCGCATCGTGCTCTACCCCGGTGACCTCGAGGTGAGCGCGGGGGCGGAGGTCACGCGCGCGCTGGTCGAGCCGCTGCTCGAGCGGGCGCCGAACGCCGTGGTCGTGTTTGCGTACCGAAACAAGACGCCGCGCGCGGCGGAGCGCGCCGCCGTTTTGAAGCAGTCGCTTCAAGGTCGCCGCGTGCGTTTCACGGACAGCGTGAAGTACATGCACGCCCTGCTGTGCGCTTCGAGCGTAGTCATTTTTCCTGTCGACGACTTGTGGGGCAAGGTGGATCAACCCATCGTATTGCTCGAAGCGCTCGCGCTCGGAACGCCCTGCGTCGTGCTCGATCAAGGGCCCCTGCGTGACGTCGCGGGGGCGGTAAAATTGCCGACTACGGACGTGGCGTCGTGGCGCGATGCGGTCGCGCCGCTGCTCGGCGAAGGTGACGCGCGGGCGCGCGCGGTGGCGGATGGTCGCGCCGCGGCGGCTGACGTGTATGCCTCGGGAGTTGTTGCGCGAGCGTACGAAGCCATCTACCTTCGGGCGCTAGAGCGAGCGCGCTGACTCCACGTCGCGAGCTCCGCTCCGCGGAAACGATGTCTCGCGAAACGCCCACCGGCTCGACGCCTCCCTCGGAGGAGGCGATCTTGTGGACGGACGGCGCGGCCCGCGGCAACCCCGGCCCCGCCGGCATCGGCGCGATCTTGAAATCCCCGAATGGGGAGGTGTTGTACACGGGCAGCGAGTACCTGGGGCACACCACCAACAACGTCGCCGAGTACCAAGCCGTGCTGCTCGGCTTGAAAGGCGCGCTGACACTAGGGGTCGCCAGCATCGAGGTCAGGGCCGACTCCGAGCTTTTGATCAAACAGCTGAAGGGGGAGTATCGGGTGAAGAGCCCGGGGCTGCGGCCGCTATTCGAGGAAGCGAAGCGGCTGCTCACGCGCTTCGCCAGCGTCAAGCTCACCCACGTCCGCCGGGAGTTGAACGGCGAGGCCGATCGCCTCGCCAATCAGGGCATCGACGCTGCCAGCGGTGGCGCACGCCGCCCGCCGAGGCCGACGTGAGCCTGCCTCACGCGGCGTCGCCGGCCCTCGAATACCGCTGAGCCGGAGCTGCGGCCTCGGGCTGGCAGCAAGCTCGGCTGAGCCGTGCTAAATGGCGCGCCTCTACTATGTCGACCCGTACGGCTGCCGAGATACGCAGCGCTTTTCTAGGCTTCTTCGCCCGCAACGGCCACGAGGTGGTCCAGAGCAGCTCCGTCGTTCCGCAGAACGACCCCACGCTCATGTTCGCCAACGCCGGCATGGTCCAGTTCAAGGACTTGTTCACCGGCCGCGAAAAGCGGGCTTACAAGCGCGCCACGAGCAGCCAGAAATGCATCCGCATTTCGGGCAAGCACAACGACCTCGAGGCGGTGGGGCCGTCGCCGCGCCACCACACCTTCTTCGAGATGCTCGGCAACTTCAGCTTCGGCGACTATTTCAAGCGCGACGCCATCACTTACGCCTGGGAGTTCCTCACGTCCGAGAAGTGGCTGAACCTGCCCAAGGAGAAGCTCTGGGTCACCGTCTATGCCAGCGACGATGAGGCCTACGACATCTGGACCAAGGAAGTCGGCGTGCCGGCCGAGCGCATGGTGCGAATCGGTGACAACAAGGGCGCCCCTTACGCGTCGGACAACTTCTGGGCGATGGGCGACACCGGCCCATGCGGTCCCTGCACCGAGATTTTCTTCGACCACGGCGAGCACATCTGGGGCGGACCACCCGGTTCGCCGGAAGAGGATGGCGACCGCTATATCGAGATCTGGAACAATGTCTTCATGCAGTTCAACCGCACGGCCGATGGCGTCATGCATCCGCTGCCGGCGCCGAGTGTCGACACCGGGATGGGCCTCGAGCGCATCAGTGCGGTCCTGCAGCACGTCAACTCGAACTATGAAATCGACCTGTTCCAGAGCCTGCTCAATGCAGCGGCGGATGCCATCGGCTGCGCCAACGAAGGTCAGGCTTCACTGAAGGTCGTCGCCGACCATATCCGCTCCTGCGGCTTCCTCATCGCCGACGGCGTGACCCCGTCCAACGAAGGCCGCGGTTACGTCCTGCGCCGAATCGTTCGCCGTGCCTGCCGTCACGGCAATAAGCTGGGCGCCAAAGGCAGCTTCTTCCACCGTATCGTCGCCGCACTCGTTGCGGAAATGGGCGATGCGTTCCCTGAACTCAAGCAGCAGCAGGCGCATATCGAGCGTGTGCTGAAGAACGAGGAAGAACAGTTCGCCAAAACCCTGGAGCAGGGCCTGAAAATCCTCGAGCAGGATCTGGCTGGCCTGACCGGCAGCATCATACCCGGCGATGTGGTGTTCAAGCTGTACGACACCTACGGCTTCCCGGTCGACCTGACCGGCGACATCGCCCGCGAGCGCAATCTGACCCTCGACGAAGACGGTTTCGAACGTGAAATGCAGGCGCAGCGTGAGCGTGCGCGTTCGGCCAGTGCCTTCGGCATGGACTACAACAGCTTGGTAAAAGTGGAAGGCGAAACGCGCTTCCTCGGTTACCAGGGCACATCCGGTGCCGGTAAGGTGCTTGCGCTGTTCAAGGAAGGCATGGTGGTCGACAGCCTGAGCGCTGGCGAGGAAGGCGTCGTGGTGCTCGATCAGACGCCGTTCTATGCAGAGTCCGGCGGCCAGATTGGTGACTGTGGCTATCTGGCGGCAGAGGGCTTGCGTTTCGATGTCCGCGATACCAGCAAGGCCGGCAGCGCATTCCTGCATCACGGCATCGTCGACAGCGGCACGCTGCACGTAGGTGCGGATGTCGAGGCGACCGTCGATGCGTCCGTGCGCCAGGCCACTGCGCTCAACCATTCGGCAACCCACCTGCTGCATGCCGCGCTGCGCGAAATTCTCGGTGAACACGTCAGCCAGAAGGGCTCGCTGGTGGACAGTCAGCGCCTGCGCTTCGACTTCAGCCACTTCGAGGCGATCAAGCCAGAGCAGCTGCGCGCGCTGGAGGATCGGGTCAACGCCGAGATTCGCCGCAACTCCGCGGTGGAGATCGAGGAAACCGATATCGATACCGCCAAGGCCAAGGGCGCGATGGCGTTGTTCGGTGAAAAGTACGGTGACTCCGTGCGGGTGCTGACCATGGGCGGTGGCTTCTCGGTCGAGTTGTGCGGCGGTACTCACGTAAACCGCACTGGCGACATCGGGCTGTTCAAGATCACCAGCGAAGGCGGCGTGGCGGCTGGTGTTCGGCGGATCGAGGCGGTCACTGGCGCACCTGCATTGGCCTATCTCAATGCAGCCGAGGAACAGCTGAAAGAGGCGGCGAACCTGGTCAAGGGCAGCCGTGACAATCTGCTCGACAAGCTCGGTGGGATTCTTGAGCGCAACCGTCAGCTGGAGAAGGAACTCGAGCAGCTCAAGGCGAAGGCGGCCAGCGCAGCAGGCAACGACCTGGCGACCTCCGCCCTGGACGTGAAGGGCGTGCGCGTGCTTGCTGCGCGCCAGGACGGGCTGGACGGCAAGGCGTTGCTGGCGCTGGTCGACCAGCTGAAGAACAAGCTGGGCAGCGCCGTCATCCTCCTGGGTGGTGTTCAGGACGATAAAGTGGTGCTGGTCGCGGGCGTAACCCAGGACCTGACTGGTCGTTTGAAGGCCGGCGACCTGATGAAGCAGGCCGCGGCAGCGGTTGGCGGCAAGGGGGGCGGTCGTCCGGATATGGCGCAAGGCGGCGGCAGCGAGCCGGCCAAGCTGGATGATGCGCTGGCACTGGCGGTGCCATTTACCGAGCAGGGGCTTTGATTCGGTTACCGTGCTGCGTCCCGCCGGCGCCCGTCGAGCGGGTCTGCTTGAGTCGGTGCTTGGCAGGTTTCGGGGTTGTTTGATTAATGATCGCCCTTCAGGGGCTCTAGGCGGCTAACAATGGCTTTGATCGTACAGAAGTTTGGAGGCACCTCGGTCGG
>JAEYWK010000041.1 GCA_023431345.1 Pseudomonadota bacterium | reverse complement strand
CGCGGGGGGGGGGGGGGGCCCGCGCCGGAGGTGAACGCCTGCGTCGTCGACGGGTCAGTCGAGGATTTTGCCGTCAACTCGGAGCCCATTTACTCGGTCTGTCGCGGCTCGGTGCTGAAGGTCGAGTTCAACGCGACCAGCGCGTCTGCGCGCTTCACGTGCTGCGCCGCGTCCGATGGCGACGAGCCCTTCGCGCTGCCCGTGCTCGGCCGCGGCGTCGATGGCTTTGGGGAGCTTTCCCTGACGATTCCCGAGGCGCCCTCTGCAAGCTACGCGCTTTCGCTGACGTGCCCCTCGGGCAGCAGCGATCAAGTCATTGGGATCCAGCTGACCGACGGCGAAGGCCCGATCGTGACCGGCCTCAGCCCGCTGATTCACCCGTGGAGCTTGGTGGTGATCGAGGGCCAGAACCTGGGCACACCGGGGATCAGGGTGGCCGCTCGCCGCGACGACGGCTTCTTCTCCGAGTGCCTCTTCGATCCCCTGGATCAGACGCCGACCAGCATCACCTGCTCATTCGACGGCTACATCGAGCCCTCCAGGGACGAGACCGATGTGTATTTCATGGATGTGTACAGCCCCGACTGCGGCTACGCCCCTGATTCGCCGTCGTTTTTGGTGGGCAATCCGCCGGAATGAGCGCGCGTCAGCCTGCAGAAGGGCGGCGGCGGCGCCAGAGCATGAGCGCCGCCCCCACCGCCGGCACTGCGAGCGCCGCGGCCACCGCTGGCCACGGACGCTCCAGCGTGCTCACGCTGCCCGCGAGCGCCACCAGCAGCGCGAAGGGCAGCTGCCCCAACCCGAAGTACAAGTAGTAGCGGCTCGCCCGCATGCGTCGCGCGCCGGCCATGGCGCTCAGCGCTTCGGGCAGCATCGGCGCCGCGCGCGCGATGAGCAGCGCCACCGGCCCGACCTCGCGCGCGCGCGTCGACGTTGCCGGCGCCGCGCGGTGGTCGAGCCAGGGCGCGGCTCCCCACGCTCGACCGCCCCAATAGCAGATCGAGCCGGCCACCATCATGCCCGTGAACGACGCTAGCGCTCCCCACCACGGCCCCAGCAGGTGCCCCGCCGCGAGGACGGTGGCCACGGTTGGCACTGTCAGCACGCTGTCGGTGGCGAGCACGCCGACGACCAGCGCAAACGACCACGCCGGCCGCTCTCGCGAGGATTCGAGCAGCCGTCGCGCGGCGCCCGCATCGAAGTCGACGAGTAACCCCGCCGCGATGGCGACCGCCGCAAAGGCGACGAGCAGCACCAGCACGGACCGCAGCTCGCTCTGCATGCCGTTCAAGCTTGGCGCTTGGTCTTGCGGGGGCGACGAACCTTCGCGGCCTTCGGCTTCGTCTTCTTCTTCGCGGGGGGCGACTTGCGCTTGCGCTTGACGACGGCCGGCTTGCCGTCTCGCAGCAGCTCCAAGAGCTCCGCCATCAGCGACGTGCGAATGGTCTCCACCAGGTTGTCGAGGGCGGCTTGAATCGCGGTCGGCTGCATGAGCTCGAACCTATCAAACGCAGGCCAGGTTGGCGCGCCCGCCAGCGAAGGTCACGCGGCGCGGCGTCTCCGGCCCCGCGGTAGAGCCATCCTGAAACGCACGCCGCGCGTGAAGGAGGGTGAGCTGTCGCTCCCGCCGAGGCGCCGCGACGGCACGTTCCGACTCACTTCCGCACGAAATGTCAGAACCCGATCTCGACGCGGAGCTAGCCTGGGCTCATGAACGACGCCAAGAAAACCGTGTGGGAACGCTACGTTAGCTCTTGGAACGCCTCCTCCGGCGCGGAACGCCGGGAGCTCTTCGCCCAAGCCTTGGCGCCAGACTGCAGCTATCGAGACCCGCAGACCGAAACGCGCGGTTGGGACGAGCTGGAGCGCTGGATGGCGGATTTTCACGCGAGCATGCCCGGGACGCGCTTCGCGACCCAGACCTTCTCCACGCACCACCGGTGCAGCGTCGCACGCTGGGTGATGTCGAACGCGGCGGGCGTCGCGCTCGGCGAGGGCATCAGCTATGGCGAATACGACGCCGCTGAGCGTTTGGTCGCCATCAGCGTCTTCTTCGACGTCCCCGAGCAAGAGCGAGGCAACCCCGCGTGAGCTATTACCTCGAACGTATCCAGCAGGGTGTCGACTACGTCGAGCAGCATCTGGACGAGGACGTGTCGCTCGCTGACGTTGCCAAAGCGGGTGGCATGAGCCAATGGCATTTTCAGCGTCTGTTCAGGTCACTCACGGGGGAGACGCTGAAGACGTACATCAGGGCGCGCCGGCTGGCGGCGTCGCTCGAGCGCTTGCTGACGACGGACCTGCGCGTCTTGGACATCGCGATGCTCGCAGGCTTCGAGTCCCAGGAGGCGTTCGCGCGGGCGTTCCGGCAGGCGTTCGGGATGACCCCCCAAAAGTACCGCTCGCTGCGCGACAAGAGCCTGTTCTTGAAGAAGCCGCGCTTCGACGCGGAATACCTGCGGCACTTGCGTCAGGGCGTCTCACTCACGCCCGTGATCCAAGAGCAGGAAGCGATGCTGCTCGTCGGCGTTCGCACCCACTTTTACGGGGCGGATTCGGAGAAGAACAACGTCGCCGAGCAGCTCGGACCGCTGTGGGTCGGCTTCTTGCCGCGCCTCGAGGAGGTCGCTCACGCGGTGCCCGGCACCTGTTACGGCGTGATTCGATACGATCCGGACGGCGGCGAGCGACTCGAATACCACGCCGCGATTCGCGTCACGTCCGCGACCTCGATCCCCTCGGGCATGGTCGCGCTCGAGGTTCCGGCTGCGACGTACGCTTGCTTCGAGCACCGCGGTCGGACGGAGGCCCTCGACCACACCGTCAGCTATGCGTACGGCAACTGGCTGGCGCACTCCGAGCGTCGCCACAGCTACGGTCCCGATCTCGAAATTTACGGCGCCGGCTACATCTACGACAGCCCAAGCTCGCTGATTCACTACGCGATGCCGCTGGCGTGAGCGCGGGCAAGGCAGGCCGCGGGCACTTTACTCAACCGAAGATGCCAGGGCGGCGCGTCGGCTCGATGGGGTACCCGGGGAATAGCGGCGATGAGTCAGCGAGGCCCAGGTGGCGCTCACAGGCCTCGGCGAGCACGTCACGGAAGTCAGTGGTGACGGGGAGGTCGCGATTTTCGTGGAGCTGCTCAGGTGCCAGGCCGGGAAACGCTCCGAGCACGCGCCCGCCCTTCACGTTGCCGCCGAGCGCCAGCATGACCCCGCCGTGCCCGTGGTCGGTGCCGCCGGTGCCGTTCTCGCGCGCGGTGCGCCCGAACTCACTCATCACGAGCAGGGTAACGCGCGCGAAGTGGTCGCCCAGGTCGGCGCGCATGGCCGAGAGCGCGGCGCCGAGCCGTTCGAGCTGCCGCGGAAGGGCGCCGTTTTCGACGCTGCCTTGCTGCCGGTGCGTGTCCCAGCCGCCGATGTCCAGCCACGCTGTTTCGAGCCCGATGTCGGCTTTGATGAGCCTGACCACGTCCGCGAGCTCGCGCATGCCACGGGGGTAGTCGCCGCGGACGCGCTGGCGCCTGAGCGCGCGGCGCACGGAGCTGCTCGCGTCGAGCGCGCGCACTCCCGCGCCCTCGGCGAGCCCTGCGTCCGAGCGGTAGAGCTTGCGAAACCCTTCCGCCAGCGCCGGCTCCAGCTCGTCGCTGGCGCCGAGGCGAAAGTCACGCAGGCTGGGCGCGATCACGGCGTCGCGATAGCCGCGAAGCGCGAGCGGCGCGCGCGACGATACCGCGACGGCGCGCAGGCCCCCGGCGCCGGGCTTGGCCGAGAAGTAGCGGCCCAGCCAGCCGAAGCTCACGCTGCGATCCCCGACCGCGGCCGTCTCCATGTAGTCTTGAGCTTCGAAATGTGAGCGCGTCGGGTGCGGCGAGCCCGCGGCGTGCACCAGCGCGAGCTGACCTGCGTCCCAGGCGGGGCGCAGCCGCTTCAAGCGCGGATGCAAGCCAAAGCGACCATCGAGATCGATCGCGCCGCCACGCGCGCCCGGCCGCGGCACGGCGATCGTCGGTCGCAGCCGGTAGTACTCGTCCTCAGCGTGCGGCACGACGATGCTCAGGCCGTCGGCGGCGCCGCGCAGAAATACGCAGATGAGCACGGGATTGCCGCGCCCTGGCTCAGCTTGCCCCGAGCGCGGCAGGAGCAAACTCGCCGAAGAAAGCCACGAAGCATGCAAGAAGGCGCGACGAGAGAGGTCGCTCATTGACGTTGAAACTCCGGGCTGCCGATGAGCAGCGCCAGCGCCACGGGGCGCCGCTGCTCGACGGCCGCGAGCTTGGAGACCTCTTCAAGGACCAGCCGCACCGTTCGCGATTCGGGCGGCAAGCCCAGCAGCGCCGCGGCCAGCTTGGCCACGAGCTGGCTCGGATCGGCGTCGGTGGGCAGCGCGTCTTCCCAGGTCAGCTGAAGACCGCGCGCTCGGCCCTCGGCGAGCTGGCTCGCGAAGCTCATGCGCGCCAGCATGCCGCCCGCGCTCGCCCACTCCGGCTCTGTATCGGGATAGCCGGTCGGGACGCGCTCTTGCAGCAGCGGCGCGCCCATTTCCTCCAGCGTTTCTGCCAACGAAAGGCTGCCATCGGGCCTGGCCCCCACCGCGCGCGCGGCGCTGGCCAAGAGCTCGAGCGGAGTTTTCAGCTTCGCCCCGCGCGCAGCCTCCGCCCAAAAGCTGGGGTGCGTCGCGATGGCGTGCACGACGCGCTTGATGTCGCCGTCGCTCGCCGTGTAGGCGTCCGCCGCCGCGTCGACGCAGCTTTCGGGCGGCGCGTCCATGACGAAGCGGCTGCAGAGGCGGCGCGCGAGGTGCCGGGCGGTGGAGGGATGACGCGCGAGCAGCTGCAGTAACCGCACGCCCTCGGCTTCGTTCTCGCCCGCGGGAAAGACGTGGCCGAGCACCGTCTTCTCGCCGCGATCGTGCATGTAGCGGCGGAACTGGTAGCCGAGCCGCCCGCGCTCTAGCCGCACGATGCTCCAGCCCGTCAGCACCCGCGCGACGTCTTGCACGTCGGCTTGCGTGTAGCCGCCATCGACGCCCAGCGTGTGCAGCTCGAGCAGCTCGCGCGCGTAGTTCTCGTTCAAGCCCGAGCGCCTGCCGCTGCCGCCTCGCCGCGCCTTACGGCTCTCCGCGTTGTCGAGGTAGATGAGCATCGCCGGATGGCGCGCCGTCGCGAGCAGCAGGTCCGAGAACTTACCCAGCGCGTGGGGTCGAATCGCTCGCTCGAGGTAGTCGCCGTGGAACAGGCGCACGAAGCCCTTCGCGGCGTACACGTTGAAATGATTCGCCCAGAAGTCGGTCATCACCGCCTCGAGCTGCCGCTGGCTCAAGATGTCACGCACGACCTCGGCCGTGGCCAGCCGCTGCAGGTGATCTCGGAAGAAGGGCTTGGTCTCTCGGCGCAGCTCGCTCACGCTGCGAAGCTCGTGCTCCCAGCCGTCGCCCAACCAATCGTCCACGAGCTCCGACGGCGGCACGAAGGCCGCGCGATAGGGCACGAGGGACGCTTCGAGCAGCGGGCTCTCGGGAGGGCCGGCGAGCTGCTCGTCGAGCCAGCGCTCGACTCCGGAGCGAGCCACGCGCTCGACTTCACCTGGCCGAGGACCAAAAGCAAAGCGGCTGAGCAGGTGGCGCGCGTCCGCCAGGGCGGCCTGGGTCGGCGGCGGATCTACCTGAGTCTGCGGGCGCGCTGGCGCCGCGACGGCGACTGGCTCGGGCCTACCCATCGGAGCGGGGGGCGCCACGTGGTGGGCGCTGCCAGCACAGGCGGCCAGGCTGCCGAGCGCGGCCGAGGCGAAAAGACGCGACCACCACATGGACGTCATTATGACGCTCCGGACGGTCGGGCGGAAGCGCGCGGTCAGCGCATTTGCCTGCCTCGGGGTTGTCCCGCATCCCCGACGCGCCTATCAAGCTACCGGCTACGGAGAAAAAGGAGACACCATGGCAGTTTCGAAAGCATCGGCGCACTGGAACGGAACCCTCAAAGAAGGCAACGGCGGAGTCAAAGGCACGGGCTTCGAGGCGGCGTTCTCGTTCGGGTCGCGCTTCGAGGGCAACGGTAAGGGTACCAACCCGGAAGAGCTGATCGGCGCCGCGCACGCGGGCTGCTTCTCGATGTTCCTAGCGGCGCAGCTGACCAAAGAGGGCAAGCCGCCGACGAGCATCAACACCAGCGCCAACGTCACGCTCGGCGATGGGCCGACGGTAACGAAAATCGAGCTGGAGCTCGAGGCGGTCGTGCCGGGTGTCGAGCAGGCGCTGTTCGACGAGAAGGTCGCCTTCACCAAGGCCAACTGCCCGATCTCGAAGGCGCTGGCGGCCGTGCCCGAAATCACCGTCAAGGCGACGCTGAAAAACGGCTGAGCCGCTTCCGTTATGGGTCGCGCTGTTACGACGCGGCCCGTAACGCTCCCTCGAGCAGCACGCCTACGTTGCCGTCGAGACGCAGCGCGGCCATCTCGTCCGCGCGCGTCTTGCCGCGATTGAGCACGACGATGGGCACGCCGAGCCGCACCGCCGCCCGCGCGAAGCGAAAGCCAGAAAATACCATCAGCGATGAGCCCGCGATCAGCAGCGCGCGCGCGCCTTCGAGCGCAGCCATCGCGTGCGCGACGCGCGGCGCCGGCACGTTCTCACCGAAAAACACCACGTCGGGCTTGAGCACTCCGCCGCAATCAGCGCAGGGCGCGACGCGGAAGCGCTCGTAGTCGACGGCGAGCTCGACGTCGCCGTCCGCGCGCGGGACGAAGCTGCGCCCGAGGAACTCGGCGTTGTCGGCCAGCAGCCGCGCCTGCAGCGCGCTCCGAGGCGACTGCCGCTTGCAGGCCAAGCACACCACGCGATCGAGCCGGCCATGCAGGTCCACCACCCGCTCGCTGCCCGCGGCAGAGTGCAAGCCGTCCACGTTCTGCGTGATCAGCAGGCGCAAGCAGCCACGACGCTCCAGCTCTCCGAAAGCACGATGCGCCGCGTTGGGCTCGGCCTTGGCCATTCGCTCCCAGCCCACCATGCTACGCGCCCAATAGCGCTGGCGTGCGAGCTCGGTCCCCACGAAGTCCCGATACTGCATCGGCGCGCTCTGCATCCACTTCCCCTCCTCGTCACGGTAAGCCGGAATTCCCGAATCCGTGCTCACCCCTGCGCCCGTCAGGGCCACCACCTCACCACGCGCCAAGACGTCGAGCAGCGAGACCGACACCCTCCGAGCATAGCGCGGCCCCGGCGGAGCGTCAGGGCCTGCGAATGGCGGGGCCGGGTCCAGCCCGTGCGGGCCGACGCGCGAGCGCGGCCCGGTCGCCGGTGAGGGACTTCTTGCGCCTGTTGCGGCAAGTGAGCGCGACGCGAGACGAGCTCTTAGGGAGCCTCCTGGCAAGCCCACGCTTCGTCGGCGCCGCAGGTGCAATCAACGGCGGGGTCTTCGTAGTGGCACGCGGGAGCAGGCGGCTCGCTCTTCTTGCAAGGCGATGCGTCTTTGGGCGCCTTCGGCGGGCAGGCGTTCGGCTGCGGCGGCGCCTTGCACTTCCACTTGCGCTCGTCTGCTGGGCCCTCGCATTTGCAGTCGAGGTTCGGGTAGTCGCACGTGAGCGCTTCGGCGCAGGCAGCTTGATCGACGGGGGGCGCTAGCGGACAATCGGCGTCGACGCCGTCGGCCCCGCCCGCGCCAGCGGGCGGCTTCGGTGGTCGCGGCTTGCCCGGCCCACCTGCTGCGCCTGGCCCGCCTCCGGCGCTTTCTCCGCCGTCGTGCGGGCCCATGCTCGGGTCACCACCCGTCGCGGGCTCACCACCGGACGAGTGCTTCCCGCCGTTCGCGTTGCCGGCGGTGTTGCTGCCAGCCGCGCTGCTGTTGCCCGCGCTGCTGTCGCGTCCGCCCGTGGTACCGGCCGAGCCGGAGGTGCCGAGCGAGCCGCCCGACCCCGCGCTGGGGTTGCCTGAGTCGTCGTCGCCGTCACTCGAGCCTCCGCAGGCGGTGAGCGCGGCGATGACGCTCGCTACCGCAGCGGGCCATACCAGGCGCGCAAGCGGAGAGGACACTTTCGGAGGTCTATTGGATCGAAGAGCTGCCATGCCAGCGGATGGGGCCCTCCGACACAATTTCTGATCGCGCGCCTCATTTTCTCGCTGGTCGTGAAATTTTCCGACTTCTGACGCGCACCGAGCCTGCCATCGTCAGAGCCGAGCTCGGCGACTGCGTGCTAGCAATCGGCCATGGCTTTGGCTGCGCAGGTGATCGATGAACGGCTGATCGAGGCGACGCTCGAGCGCGCCAAGGCGTCTCCGCGGGGCCGCATCAATCACAATTTTCATCCGAACCTGGACTCGAACCTCCACCGCTTTCTCAATGCGTGGACTCGCGGCAGCTACGCGGCGCCGCACCGCCATCTGACCGTGCCCAAGCCCGAGAGCTTCGTCATGCTGCGCGGTGAGCTGGCGCTGTTCGTGTTCGACGACGCGGGGGACGTGACCGAGTCGCACGTCCTCGGTCGCGATGGCGTGCTCGGCATCGATCTGGCACCAGGGCTTTGGCACACGGTCGCGGCTCTGACCGAAACGGCGGTGTGCTTCGAGGTCAAGTCCGGCCCCTACGACGCCGCGACCGACAAAGAGTTCGCGCCGTGGGCGCCGCGCGAGGGCGATCCGGGCGCCGCCGCCTACCTGGAACAGCTGCTGCGCGCGCTCGAGTGAAGCGCGGTCAAACGAAGAAATCCGGCAATAGCTCGGAGTCGGGCACGTCGGCGTAGCGGCTGAAATCGGTGATGCCGGCGCCGCGCAGCACCTCTTCGTCAATCAAGAAATGCCCGGACAGCTCGCGGCTCTTGCTGGTGAGCACGACGTGCGCGGCGTCGGCCACGATTTCGGGCTCACGTGCGCGGGCCATGGAATCGTCGCCGCCGAGCAGGTTCTGCACGGCGGCGGTTCGAATCACGGTGCGCGGCCAAAGCGCGTTCACGGCGATGCCGTCGCGCTTGAGCTCCTCGGCGAGCCCCAAAACGCACAGGCTCATGCCGTACTTCGCGATGCTGTAGGCGAGGTGCGGCGCGAACCAGCGCGCTTCCTGAGTGAGCGGCGGCGAAAGCATCAAGATGTGCGGGTTCTCCGCCTTGCGCAGGTGAGGGATGCACAGCTTGGAGCACAAGAAGGTGCCGCGAGCGTTCACGCCGAACATGAGGTCGAAGCGCTTCAGCTCCGTTTGCTCGGTGCTGGTGAGGCTGATGGCGCTGGCGTTGTTGACCAAGATGTCGATACCGCCGAAGGCCTTCAACGTCGCCTCGACGGCGCCCGCCATTTGCTCTTCTGACCGCACGTCGGCCACGCAGGCGATGGCCTTGCCGCCAGCTGCCTCGATTTCACGCACCGAATCAGCCACCGTACCCGGTAGCTTGGGATGTGGCGTTTCGGTCTTGCCGACGACCGCGACGTTCGCTCCGTCGCGCGCCGCTCGGAGCGCGATCGCCTTGCCGATGCCGCGGCTCGCGCCGGTAATGAGGAGGGTCTTTCCGCGGAGCGTCACGCTCTGACACTATCCGGCGCCATGACGGCCCACAAGAGCGGTTCTGCGGTGGCGGCGCGGGTTCATCGCGGCCAGGGCATCGAGGCGGAGCACGCGGCGGCGATCGCGGTCGTGGACGGCGCGGGCGAGCTGACGCACGCCTGGGGTGACCCGGCAGCTACTTACTTCTCGCGCTCGTCCATCAAGCCGCTGCAAGCGCTGCCGCTGGTCGAGGCGGGCGGGCTCGAGCGATTCGGCTTCGGTCCCGACGAGCTGGCGCTGTGTACCGCCTCCCACAACGGTAGCGATCAGCATCGCGCGATCGTGATCGGTATGTTGCAGAAGCTTGGCCTCACCGAGCAGGCGCTCCAGTGTGGCGCGGGCTACCCGCTCGAGCTCAAGCTGTTCGGCAAATACCCTTTGAACGGCGAGGAGCTCGATCCGCTGCGCCACAATTGCTCCGGTAAGCACAGCGGTTTCTTGGCTCTCGCGCGGCTCCTCGAGCAGCCGCTCGAGAGCTACTTGGATCCGCTGGGCGCTGCGCAGCGGGGCGTGCGTGAAGCGGTGGCGGCGGCTTGTGAGGTGGAAGCCACGTCGATGCTGCTGGGAACCGACGGCTGCAGCGCTCCGAACTACGCGCTCCCGCTGCGAAACCTCGCCGTGGGCTTCAAGAACCTGGCGATCGCCCAGAGTGGAGCGCGCGCGCGGGTGTTCGACGCCATGCTCGCGCACCCGCTGCTCGTATCAGGGGCGCGACGCCTCGACTACGATGTGGCCCAGGCGTTCCCCGGCCGCGCCATCGTGAAGGGCGGAGCGGAGGCGCTGCTACTATTGGCTTTTCGCGAGCCCGCGCTCGGCATCGCCATCAAGATCATCGATGGCGCCCCGCGCGCGCTCGGTCCGGTGCTGGTCGAGACCCTGAAGCAGCTCGGTCTGATCGACGACCTGGCGCGTTTTCCGACCCTTCAGCGCTACGAAACGCCGGCCATCACCAACGCCCGCAAGCTGAACACGGGCGAGGTGCGCGCGTCGTTCAAGCTCGCGAGGCTGTGAGCGCCAGCCGGTCGAGCCGCGGCGCTCACGGCGCCGTCGGCGCAACGTCCATCAGTCCCTGGCTCCTCAAAATGCGCTCGGTGAGCGGGCGGCGGAGCGGGTTGATTTCGACTCCTGGCTCGTGGCCATCGAGCAACAGCGCGAAGAACACGCGCCGCTCCCCCTGCTCGAGCCAGCCGACGAACCATCCGAGCTCGCGCTCTTCCCCGGGCGGCGAGGTCGAGCCCGTCTTGCCGCGGAGCACGTAGCTCTCGGTGACGTCGAGGGTCATGACGTCGCGCACGATGTCGGCGGTGCGCTCGGAGATGGGCAGCTTGCCGGCGTCGAAGCGCCGCAAGAAGTCGATCTGCTCGAGCGGCGAGATGCGCAGGCCGCCCCAAATCCAAAATTTTCCGACGCCCCCCGAGACGTCGCGGTTGCCGTAGCCGAGCTTCGCGACCCAATCGCGCTCCGCTTGCTCACCGACCTTCGCCGCGAGGTCGCGGTAGCAGGGGTAGCAGGAGACGCGGAACGCATCGCGGAAGCTCAAGTCGCGGTTCCAGTTCTCGTTCCAATACGGCTGCTTGTCCCAGGGCAGCACGCTGTCGGGCCCATCGACGACGCCGACCTCGAGCGCGATCATGCTGTGCGGGATCTTGAAGGTGGACGCGGGCGTGACGGCTTGCTGGCAGCGCGCTGGGTCGCTGCACGAGAGCACGCCGGACGCGCTGTCGAACCAAGCGATGGTGCCCGTGACGCGCGCGGCTTCGAGCTCGAGACCCAGCTCCGGCGCCCAGCGCACTTCGGGCGAGGGCGGGGCAGCGGTCGAGGGCGCCTCCGAAGCCGCGGTCAGAGCGGGGCCAGGGTGCGGGGGCGGAGGTGGGCCGGCCGCGTGCACGCAGGCCATCGCCATCGAGCTCGCGGCGAAGGCCAGCCAGGATTTCATGCGGCGGGCATACCACGATCCCTTCGTGACCGAGCGAAGCGCTGGCTAGTCCCGACGATCACCCTTGCGCATGCGCCCGCCTCCGCCAGGGCCGCCCAGCGGGAACAGCTTGCCGCGCTTCTCCATCAGCTCGCCGAAGCGCTTGGCTTGCTTGTCGGTGAGCACGCCACGGATTTCGCCGTCGACGCGCTCACGGAGCTCGTGCAGCTCCCCCCCGCACTTCTCGAACATCGCGCGCGTCAGCTTGCGGTTCTCTTCGCGGTGTCGAGCCATGCTCGCGCGCACTTTCTTGCGCTGGTCGTCGTCGAGATCGAGCTCGCGGGCCAGGGCCTGAAAGCGGCGCGCTTCGTTCACGTCGGGGCGCTCGCTTTCGAGCACATCGGCCAGCTTCTTCGAGGCGACGGCGTAGCCCGCCGCCCCGCCCGCTCCGGCGCCGAGCACGAAGATGCCCACGACGATGCCGTAGATCTTCAGCTTGCGCGAGCTCACCATGAGAGCACCGTGTCGTCGCTGGCGGCGAGCGCTTCATCCACCTGGCTGGTGACCGACATCGCCCAAACCATGGCCAAGCATGCGGCCAGCACGCCCAGCGGGAAGAAGCGACGCGCGGGCGCGCTCAACGACAGCAAGGTGACGCTCGATTCCTCGTTGATGCTCGCCATCACGCGGCTAGAAAAACCTGCCCGAGGGCCCAGCCCCTCGGTGGTGCTCGTCAAGCGAGCGAGCCGTGCGTCGATGTCTTCGTCGTGGCTCATTGCCCTTCACTCCTCTTGCGCAGCGCAGCGCGCGCGCGGACCAATCGTTGCTCCACCGCGCCTTCGCTACACTGCAAAATCTCGGCGATCTCGGGAGACGTCATGCCCTCGACGGCTTTCAGGACGAGCGCTGCGCGCTGATCGGGCGGCAGATCGCTCATCCAGTCCGACAGCTCGGCCAGCGCGAGCTTCTGCTCGGCGGAGGCCAAGTCGGAGGTCGACTCGTCGGCGGTGTCGGTTGGCCTCGGCCGGCGAGCGCGCCCGCGCATGCTGTCGATGGCCTGGTTCGTCACGACGCGGTACAGCCACGTGGACACGTTGGCGCGGCCGTCGAACTCGCCCGTGGTCAGGGCGCGGTAAGCCTTCACGTACGCTTCCTGCACCACGTCTTCTGCCTCGACGACGCTACCCAGCATCCTAGCTCCTAGCCTGACCAGCCGGGCGCTCGTCGCGTCCACGATCAGTTTGAAGGCCGCAGCGTCGCCCGACCGGACGCGCTCCACGGCTTCGGCCAGATTGTCCAATAGTTCTCCGTGTTTGGGTCACTCAACGCGGTTGGACGCTGGCCGCGGGCCCATCCCTACGACCGAAAAAATCACGTAGGGACCGCCGCGCTCGCGGCGTCGCACCCGCTGACAGGAGCACGACCCAACATGAAATCATCGCACATCCTCACTACCACCTCTCTCGCCCTGCTCGCCGCCTTTTCTGCCGTCGCCTGCGGTGGTGCGGAGGTCGGCCCCACCGATCAGTCACAGCAAGCGGGTTTGACTCAGGACGCCTCACAGGCCCCGGCGGCGGACGCCATGAAGCCCGAGGCTCGCGGCGAGCGCCATCGCGGCCCCCGCGGCCGAGGTTTCGGCCCACCCAGCCCCGACAAGATGCTCGAGCGCTTCGACGCCAACAAAGACGGCTCGCTGCAAGCCGCGGAGCTGCCGGAGCGCATGCAACAGCACATCGGCGACATCGACAAGAGCGGTGACGGCGTCGTCAGCAAGGACGAGCTCGCGGCTCACTTCGAAGCCAAGAAGGCCGCGTTCGAAGCCAAGAAATCCGAGCGCACCAAGCGCTTCGCGGAGCGCGCGAAGGAGCGCTTCGAGAAGCGCGACGCCAACAAGGACGGCGTGCTGGACCAGGCCGAGCTCGGCGAGCGCTGGAGCAAGCTCAGCGCGGCCGACGCGAACGGTGACCAGAAGCTCACGGCCGACGAGCTCAAGGCCGCCTTCGAAGCCGGCAAGCTCAAGCCGATGCGCGGCGAGCATCGCCGGCACGTCAAGGGCGGCGCGGAGCAGGCCGCGCCCGTCGCGCCCCCTGCTGCGAAGCCTGCGCCGGCACTTTGAGCCTGCGCCACGCTGGAGCGGCTCTACTCCTCGAGCCGCTCCAGCAGCGCGCCGGCGAGCACCAAGCACGAGTCACCGAACTCGTGCTGCAGGTAGCCGGAGCGGGCGGCGTGAGCGAACGCTCGCTCCAGGAGGCGCCCGGGCGCGAACGCCTCGAGCAGCTCGAAATGGCTGGTTGTCGGCTCGTGGAGGCCGGTCAGCAACCCATCCACGACCTTCGGCTCGTGCGCGGCCGTGAGCCGTAGGTCGGTACTGCCGCTGCGAGCGCGGAGTGCCCCCGCTCCGTCGGCGCTGCCTTCGACCGCTCTGACCACGCTCGTGCCGACCGCGATCACGCGACCGACTCCCCGGGCTCGGTTCACGGCGGCGGCCGTCTCCGCCGGTATGTCGTAGCGCTCGGGCAAGGGCAGGAGCGCGTCCAGGGCCGGGCTGCCCGTCGATGAGATGCCGGCGGCGTGGGTGAGGCTCACGACGCTCGCGCCCCGCCGCTCGATCTCGAACAAGGCCTCGAAGGTGAGCGGCCGACCCGCGGCTGGTAGCTCCATCGCCCAAGGCCGCGCCGCGTAGCGATTCTGAACGTCCCACAGCTCGAAAGCCCAGGCGGCGTAGGCGTATTGGATTGGCTCGCCGGCGCGATAGAGCGCGCTCCAAAACGCCGCGCCGCTTTGCTCGAAGCGAACGCGCAGCAGGCGCCCGTCGACGTCGAGCACGCGCGCCGACAGCTCGCCGCCGAACGTGAGCCGCTCGCCGACCTCGATCGGCCGCGGCGTGCCGCGCGCTTCGGTCGGATCACGAGAGCTGCCGGCGCCGAAGCTCATCGCACGAAAGCTGCCCTCGGCGTCAGCCGCGACCAGGCGCAGCTCGAGCTCGTCGTCGACGCGCAGGGCGGCGGGGAGGGTGGCGGCGTCGTTCAAGACCAGCACGTCGCCGTGGGCGAGCAGCCGCGGCAGCTCGGCGATGCGGTAGTCGCCGAAGCGGTAAGTGAGCGGATCGATCACGAGCAGGCGCTCGGGGAGAAATCCGCTGCGCGGCGCGCGGGCCGGCGCGATGCGAGGCCGCGACGCCACGGGCGCTTCCAGGCTCATCGCGATCACGCTGCCCTCCAGTTCGCCGCCTCGACGCGGCTGCCCGTCTTCACGTCGGGATCGCGTAGCAGCGTCAAGATGCTGGCGGCGACGTCTTCGGGTCGCGCGAGCGTCGCCGGATCGACTTCTGGCAGCGCCGCGCGGTGCATCTGCGTGTCCATCTCGCCGGGGTCGACGCTGAGCACGCGCACACCGCGCTCCGCGAGCTCCGCCGCCCACAGCCTCGACAGGTGATCTTGAGCCGCCTTCGACACTGAGTACGCTCCCCAGCGCTCGTAGGCGTTGACGCTCGCGTCCGAGCTCACGTGCACGATGGTGCCGGTCTTGCGCAGCGCCATCGAGCCGGCGATGATCTTACTGAGCCGAAACGGGCCGACCAGGTTCGTCTCCAGCACCTCGCTCAAGTCTTCACAGTCCGTGTCGAGCAGCAGGCGGAGCGGCGTCGGGCCGAGGCTGCTGGCGTTGTGGATCAGCAGATCGATGGGCCCGACCAGCGCCGCCGCCGCTCCCGCGAGCGGGTAGACATCGCGCTTCTGGCCTAGATCGGCGCTGAGCGCGTGGGCCTAACCGCCTCGCTGCTGCGCCTCGCGCGCGACCTGCTCGAGCTCTGGGCTCGAGCGCGCTACCGCCACCACCCGCGCGCCCGCCGCCGCGAGCTGCTCGACCAATGCCCGACCCAGGCCGCGGCTCGCCCCCGTGACCAACGCTGACTTGCCTTCGAATTGCATGGCTTGCTTCCTCGTAGCGACAGCATGGGGCCCCTGGCTCATTGCATTGGCGCGCCTGCCAAAGGATTGGCAGAATACCAAAGCATGAGCGAGGAGCTGTCTAGCCGCCTAGGTCGCAACATCCGTCAGCTGCGCCAGGCCCGCGGCCTCACCCAGCAGCAGATGGCCAAGCTGTCAGGGCTGCCCCGCGCGACATGGGCCAACTTGGAGTCGGGTGACGGCAACCCGACCTTGGCCGTGCTCCACGCGGTGGCGATGGCCTTTCAGGTGTCGCTGGAAGAGATCGTGGCCGAGCCCCGCGCGTCGGCCAAGCTCTATCGGCGCGGCACGCTGCCGACGCGCCAACGCGGCGAGGTGCAAGTCAGCTCGCTGCTTCCCGACAAGGTGCCAGGAATGCAAATCGAGCGCCTCGAGCTGCCGGCGGGCGCGCGCATGGTCGGCGTGCCGCACACGGCGGGCACACGCGAATACCTCACCTGTGAAAGCGGCGAGCTCGAGCTGATCGCTTCGGGCGAGTCGTTTCAGGTCCGCGAGGGCGACGTGGTCGTGTTCCGCGGCGACCAGCGACACTCGTACGTGAACCGCGGCCGTCGCCCCGCCATCGGCTACTCCGTCGTCATGCTCCGCCCCATCGAATAGTCCCGCGGCGCTCTGTAGCTACTGACGGCCGGCCTGGCTCGAAAGGCGCCATTCCGACGCCTCGCTCGCCCTTCTCGCCCTCTCCTGGTGGGCGCAGCTCGCGCCGCCCCCCTCGCCTGAAGTGAATTCAGGCGAGCCTCCCCCCACGCGGCGGCTCTGTTCGGTGCTGGCTCGTGAACTTCGTTGCCCCAGCAAACCGGTTGTCGCTCTAGGCTCGGCGACCATGGCCGAAGTGCTGGTTGCTTTTCCGCTCGGATTCATCATCTGGTTTTTCACCCGCTACGGCTTGTTCGGGTTCTACACGATAGGCCCCAACGAGCGCGCGGTGATCACCACCTTTGGCCGGGCCCAGCGCATCGGCGAGGCTACGACGCTGCAGGATCCGATCGCGGAGACGCTACGGCCCGACGAGCGTGAGCGCTACGCGTACCCGCAGGTGCGCGTCGTGGGCCCAGGCTTTTATTGGAAGCTGCCGTGGCAGAAGGTCCACAAAGTCTCGATCGCGACTGTCACGGTCTCCATCGCCTACGACCCGGAGGATGGCTCGGCCAATCATGGCGGCCGCGTGCTGGAGGCGGTCACGAAGGATCAGCTGAACACGGGTCTCTCCGGCCAGCTGCGCTTCACGGTCGCGGAGCGCAACTTGTACGCGTACTTGTTCGGCGTGAAGAACCCGGTCGCCCACATCATGGGCTACTTCATCTCGGTGCTGCGCGATCGCATCGCCAACTTCGAGGCGCCGCCCGAGACGCAGCCCCTGCCCGACGCGCCCGGCGCCGAGCCGGGCGGCGGCGTGCAAGGCATCTCAATCAACGACCTGCGCAAGAACCTGCGCGACCTGAACGAGCGCATGGATGACCACTGCATCTCCGCGTCGGCGCGCTACGGCATCAGCCTCGACGCCGCGCTCATCACTGGCATCGACCCTCCCGAGGAGGTGGACTCCGCGCTGGCCGCGATCAACACCGCGCACAACCATGTTTCCAGCGAGATCAGCTTGGCTCAAGCCGCCGCCGACCAGAAGATCGTGCTCAGCCGGCGCGCGGTCGAGATCGAGACCCTGAATGCGCAGGCGGAGGTGGAGCCGCTGATGATGCTAGCCGATCAGCTCGCGCAGCTGCGAGCCAACGGTCCGGGCGCGCTCCAGGCGTACGTGCGCAACGCGAAGCTCAACCTGTTCAAGCGCACACGCCAGCTCGTGGTGCTCGGTCAGGAAGGGGTGAAGTCGTGAGCTTCTTGATTGCGTTCGCCGTCGCCTTTTTCGGCAGCTTCATCGCGATGCCGTTCTTCCTGTTCTGGGTGCGGGTGCTCGGCATCTACGTGATCGTCCGCGAGCGCGAGTGCGTCGTGTTCGAGCTGTTCGGCAAGGTGCGCTTGACCATCACCGAGCCTGGTATTCACTTTCCCTGGCTCACGATGGGGCCGTTCGCGGCGCTCGTGCCGATCTTCGGGCGCAAGCGCTCGGTGGATCTGCGCCTCGATCAGGTGTACCTGCGCAGTCAGCCCGTCAACTCGGAGGAAGGCGCGCCCATGGGCATCGGCGTGTGGTGTGAGATGTTCGTGAGTGATCCGCTCGCTTTCCTCTACAAGAACACCGACCCCGTGGGCTCGCTGCGTGCCAACGTCTCGAACGCGACCGTCCGCTGCCTATCGAACATGAAGCTTGCCGACATGCTCGAAAACCGCCACCCCATGAGCCAAGTGGTGCGCGAGGAAGTGTCGAACAAGTCGCGCGAGTGGGGCTACATGCTCGGCAGCACCTATATCCGCAAGGTGCACTTCCGCGACGCGGGCATGATCGCCCAAATCGAGCAGAAGGTGGTCAATCGCCTGCGCCAGGTGACAGCCGCGATCCAACAAGACGGCGCGAACCGGGTGAACGTGATCCGCTCGACCGCCGATCGTTCGGCCGCGGTCGAGTTCGCCAAGGCCGCGACCACACGCCCGCAGATCGTCGGCACGGCGCTGGCGCGTGTCGCCAAAGATCCGGAAATCTCGAGCGCGCTGTTCGAGCTCTTGGAGACGCAGAACCTGCTCCAAGCTGGCAGGCTCGAGGTGAACATCGTACCCAAGGGCACGCAGCTTTTCGCGGGCGTCTCGGGCGTAGCCGGCGCCCCCACGACTTGAGCTAGGAGACAAAAACGTCTCTTGCGAAGGTGTGGCGCTTGCGGGCTATGCTGGGAGGTTCGCGCGCCGCTTCGGCGTGAACCGATCTGCCATGCGCACCCGATTATTGCTTTCGCTAGCCTCGTTCGGCGCGCCCGCCTGGGCGCAGACCGCACCCGCAACGCCGCCGCCCGCAGCAGAGTCGCCCGCGGCGGTCGCTCCCATCGCCCCCGCCGCGGACCCGGCGCGCCCCACCGACGCACCGGCGCGGCGCGCGTCCGGCGCACCGCCAGCGCGCCGCGGCTTCCAAATGCATTTCGTCCCGCTCACCGCGCTGATGATCCCGCTGGGCGACGCCACCGGCGCTCGCGGTGACTCGCTGGGCGGCCGCTACGGGTGGCAGTGGATGCCGTTCGAGGTCGGCATCGGCGCGAAGGTCATCGATGAGCTCTACGTGGGCGGCTACTTGAACCTGGGCGCCGGCGCCGAGGGCAGTGACCTCGCGACGTCCGCGCGCTGCGAAGCCGGTGACGACGTCGACGACGACGTGGAGTGCAGCGCCGTGAGCGTGCGCGCTGGGATCGAGGCGCGCTACACCTTCACTCCCTCCGAGAGCTACAGCGGTTGGCTCGGCTATGGCGTCGGCTTCACCAGCGGCACGCAGTACATCTCCGACGCGGGGCGGTACTCCGAGAGCACGACCTCGCAAGGCATCGAGCTCGGGCGCATCACCGGCGGCCTCGATTTCCGTAACTGGCGTGGCTTCGGCCTTGGCCCTTTCGTCATGTTCTCGGTCGGCCGCTACAGCCACACCCGCACTCAGGTGCGTGACCTCGTCACCTACTCCGGCGACATCGACGACCCCGACCTGCACCTTTGGGTCGGCGTCGGCCTGCGCATGGTGGTGTTCCCATGATCGGAAGATTCGTAGGGCTGTGGGTCCTGCTCGGAGCCGCGCTGGGCGGCTGCGATGGTCAACAGTACGTTAGCCCCGACACGGTGGACCTCGTCATCGAGAACGACGCCAGCGGGGTCACGCGCGTACGCCGCTGCAACTATATTCCCGTCCTGCTCGGCAGCCGCGTCGAGTGGCGTTACACGATCGACGGCGACCTCAAGGCCGTCATTTCGATCACTCGCGCCCAAATCGAGGTCAGCTTCGAAGGAGATAGCGGCGAAGCCGCGCCCTTCGTCATCAAGCCGAAAGACCTCGACGACGAGAGCGGCAGCGCGAGCTTCACCGCAGAAAATCCGCCCGAGGGCTACACGGTTCGGCTCACCGCTGGTTGCACGCCGGACTACGAGTGAAGCGCAGGCGGGGCGAGGCGCAGGGCGCCGTCTCGTCCGCCGGACGCTGCCACAGGCCGGCGCCGCTCAGAACGCGCAGCCGGGCCGCTCGTTCGCGATCGCGATGTCGTCGTACCAAGTCGTTACCTTGCCCGCCGTCGGGTCGCCTGAGCCAAAGCCAAAGCTGGTGATTTTGGGCTTCCAACCGGGCATGTCACGGAGCCAGCGATCGTCGATGCCCTGCGTGGAGGTCGCGTCGAGCAGCATCTTCTCCGACTCCACGCCGTCCATGTACACGCGCAGCGCTGGCGTATCGGAGTCGAACAGGAACTCGAAGCAGTGCCACTCGTTGGCGCTCGGTTTCAGGCTGCTGGCGGCCTCGTTGTAATCAGGCAAGATGGTGTCGTTGGTGCTGTAGTTCCAGATCATGCCTTGATTCTGCGCGCCGACTCGGAGCTCCCCGCTCTTGGTGGCGTCGGTGAGCATCAAGTAGGTGACGTGGTCGGACGGTTGGGCTTGGTCGAATCGCATGTTGACGCGCACCCAGAATTTCGAGGCGAGGCTGGCGAGCGAGCCCGCCTTCGTGTCGATCTTCAAGTAGCCGCCGCTGACCTTGAGTGACTTCGAAGAGTTGTGCGCGCCCATGCTGTCCACGGTAGCGGTGCCGACCATGCGCGTCGTATCGATCGTCCACTTTGCCGGATCCGGTCCGGTCGTCGACGATTCGAAGTCGTCGCAGACGATGCATTGAGCCGCGCCTCCGCTGGCGGTGCCTCCGCTGGCCGAGCCTCCGCTGGCCCCGCCTCCTGCGGTCGCCCCGCCGACAGCGCCTCCCGCTCCGGAGCCGCCGTCAGTCGAGGCTCCGCCGGTGTTCGTGGCGCCCGCCGTCGCGCTGCCTCCCGCCCCTCCCGCCGCCGCGTTGCCAGCTGCTGCGCCGCCACCTCCGTTGACGGCCGACCCGGCGACGCCGCTGGCGCCCGCGCCGCCCGCGCTCGCCCCGCCTGGATTGCTGGGCCCTCCGTCGTCGGTCGAGCAAGCCGAAGTCAGCAGCGCCGCCATCGTGAAGCCAGCGAAAGAGCAGAGAGCGGGGAGAGCCCGGGACGTCATCGGCCAATCATTTATGCCGAATGCGCTCCACGCAAGCAGAGATCGGCGGAAGGCAACCGGCGCCGCGCCAGCTGCGCGAACCGGGTCGGTCGGCGGGGCAAAGGCATGCTCCAATCGGCCGCAAAAAGGTCACCGTCGGGTCGTGGGAACGCGAGTGGCGCGCGAGCTTACGGCGTGGTTCCGAACACTGGCTCGAGCCAGGGCACTACCGGCACGCTGCGGAAGGCCTCTTGCTTCCACTCGTCGTCGGTCCAGCGGGTCAGCCCGCTTTCCAGCTTCTCGTGATAGCTCGAGATGACGCCGGCGTACGCGCGGGGGCCGTTACACGAGTCTACCGTGAGCACCATCATGCGCGGCAGCCCCGTGGCCACGTGGAGAACGCTCGCCTCGCGCGGGACGGGCAGGTCGCCGCCGATGTCGGTGTGGACGTCGGTGATGATCGGATCCGCTTCGACCGCTTGAAGCGGGTCGAAATGGAGCTCGCTGTACCAGCCGGTGTGACCGAGGATCGTCCCGTCGCAGTTGATGCTGGCGGTCACGGCCTGGTTGATGAAGGCCATGTGCTCGGCGGTGTGCGGCATGCCGGTACGCTGGAGCTCCGCCATCTCGGCGAGCGTCAGGTTGATGCGCGCCACGCGCGCGAAGTAGTCTTGCGCCCTCTTGCCGAGCTCACCCTCGATCGCGAGGTCACTCAGGAGCGCTTGCGCCCGCTCGGCAAACGTGACGATAGCCGTGAAGAAGTCGGGGTACGGGTCGACGTAAGCGTCGGGGTACTCGCAAGCGGCTCCCGAAGTGTACGATTGCTTCACGTACAGTACGTTGTTGTGACGTAGCTGCGCCCACGAGCTCAGCTGCGTGTTGAGCAGGCGGCGGCCCCAAACCTCGGTGCGCGCGACCGCCGGAAGAGCTTCGGCCGGCGTGGCCGAGGGGGAGAGCGTGCGCAGCGCGCTCATCCAGTTCGTGTACAGGCTGCTCTGCCAGTACTGTTCCGGGTGCTGGTCGACCAGGAAGCGCATGCCCGACAGCTCGCCGGCGAACTCTTCCGCTTCGTCGAGCTCATCACCTAGGAGCCCGAGCGCCTGATCGTTGGCAAGCGCCGCGAAGCCCACGTCGAGCGGGTTCGGCACGACCCGCGTCGGCAGGCGATCGTAAACGAGGTTCGACAGCACGTGGCTGTCGACCGTGTAACGCTGGCCGAACAGCGCGAAGCTCATGCTCAGCGGCAAGGTGTCGCTGCCCCCGTGGCGCCGCATCACCTGGCTGGCGATGCGCTGCGCGCCGAACCCGCCGGCCACGATCGCTCCCGCGAGCTGCTCATCGCTCACGCCTGCGAGCGGCGAGTCGAGCGCGGAGACGAGCTCGTCGACCTGCTGCAGGGTCATGTAGTCGTGCTCGCCCACGAAGGCGCTCACGGTCTTGTCGATCGCCAGGTAATCGGCGTAGGCGGTGGAGTCGAGCAGCTGACGTAGCCCCACGACGGCCTCGACCTGCCTTCGCCTCAGCACTTGTTGGCCGTGGTCGAGCGTCTCGATCAGGCGGAAATCGGTGCGCCCCAGCCAGATCATCGCGCGGAAGTAGCGCTCGAGCTCGACGTCGCCGCTGTAGTGTCCGCGCGGCTTGAACTGCGAGAAATCGAGCAAGCGATCCACCCCGAACAGGACGCGCCGTTGCTCGCCGGCAGCGCTCATAGCGGCTTCGTAGTAGCTCTTCACGTCCGCCGATTCGCGCGGATCGACGTTACCGTTCAGAAGCGAGAGGGCAACACCGAGAAAGAAGTTCAAGTCGGACGCGACCTCGGGCTGGAACGCGCCCGGCTCGGCGAGCAGCTGGCTTCGCATCGAGTCGAGCACGCGAAAGAGGCGCGGCTTGAGGGCCTGCTTCTCGAGCGCCTGCAAGATCTTGTCGTGCGAGCGGAAGATGGCCTCGAGCACCATGTCCGCGCTGACGAACACGGGCAGGTCAGCAGCGTAGATTTCCGAGTAACCGTAAGCGAACGACGGCACCTGGCCCTCGCTTCGCAGCGCGAAGCCATTTTGCGAGAGCTTCGCGCGCGTGGGGTGGCTGGCGTCGACGCCCCAGGCCTTGAAGATTGGCTCGAGATTCGCGGCCGTCAGAGGGTCGTAGCCGAGCTCGGCCTCGAACTCGATGCGGTGCTCCGCGCGCAGCTCATCGGGCGTGGCCTGACGGGCGGCGCTGAGCTGGGCCGTGAGCTCGGTGACCTCCGCCGTAGGGGAAACCGCGACATCGGTGCCAGGGTCAAGGGCTCCTGGCACAACCGGAATGGCACGCGGATCGCTGCCGAGCGGCTTGCTCGACGAGCCCCCCTTGCCGTCGCCCCCGCCCGGCGAATGACTGCCCGCGCCGCTAGATCCGCCGCTTGCGAGCGTCTCCGAGCCTCCCGAGCCGCACGCCCCGAGCAGCGTGAAGAGCACTGAGCCTGCGAAGAACCGATGGCGGAGCGACATCATGCCCGCCCCACAGCAACGGGCGTGCCAGCGGCGGCACGGGGGGACAGGGCGTAGATGGCCTCAGCGCCATCACTGGCGGGCCGAGAAATGAAGGCGGCCCGGCGCCGTGACCGAGATCACGCGAGCCGGGCCGTGTCGTCGCTTGGGAGTACCTTCCTTAGGGCTTCGGAGCGATGAACATGTTGTCGAACGTGACCGTGTTCGGGACGGTCGCGTTCTGGTCCGTGCCGCCCAAGTTGAGCTCGAACCGCACCGGTTCCGTGGGTGGCGGGCTCGTCATGGTGAACTCGAACGTGAAGGCCTTCATGGCGCTGGTCAGGGAGAAGGTCTTGACCCCGGAGTACGTGGCGTAGGCGCCGCCGTCTTGCGTGATCGACACGTCGACGGTGCGCGCCACGCTGGCCATGGCATTGAATTTGACGACGTAGGTGGTGTTTTGTACGAGCGCGAGGCCTGTTTGCTTGGGCTGCACCTGCCAGTTTGCGGTGCCGCCGTCGGTGATGTTCACCACGAGCCGGCCGTCGACCACCGACTGCGTACCGGTGCCGCCGAAGAAGCCTGGCTCCCAGCCGGTTTGCCCGCCTGAAAAATCACAGTTGGTCAGCAAGTTGCCGCCCGCCGCGCAGTCGATGCAGACGTTGGTGCCGCCGCAGACGCCCTCGCTGCAGACGTCACCGGTCGTACACAAGTCGTTGTCGTTGCACGACGCCGTGTTGGGCGTGTTCTCGCAGGTGCCGGCGCTGCATTGATCGTCGGTGCACGGGTTGTTGTCGTCACAATGCGTGTCCGTCGAGCAATCGCAGGTCAGGGTGTCGAACGTGTGCGTGCACGCGCCCGCTTGGCATTGATCCAGGGTGCACGGGTCGCCGTCGTCCGTGCAGACGTCGGTCGTCGCCGTCCAGCTGCAGGTTCCTTCGCCCACGTCACAGACGTCGGCCGTGCACGGGTTGTCGTCGTTGCAGGTCGCGCTGCTAGTGCAAGGTAGCTCTTCCACCACCACGTCGTCGAAGTAGACGACGCCGGGGACGCCATCGTCGCCGCCCATCTTGATCTCGAGCTTCACGTTGGAGTCATCGGGGTCGAGCATCGTGAACTCGAACTCGAAGGGCTTCATCTCGCGCTCGAGCGCGAGCGTGAAGCCGCCGGCGACGTTGTCACCCTGCGTGTAGACCTTGTAGTCACCCGCCGCCTGCGTGAGGGCCATCACGATGTCGCGATCGACGCTGGCTCCGGCGACGATGCGCAGCCGGTAGCTCATGCCTTGCTTGAGCGTGAGCGGCTCCTGTCGCGGCTGGACCGCGTAAATGGCCTCGCCGCCCGCGGTGATGTCGATGACGTTGCGGCCGTTCACGACCGTCTGCGTCGCCTCGGCGCCTTGAAAGGCGATCGCCGGAGCCCAGCTCGTCAGCTCGTCCGAAAAATCGCAGTTCTGGATGAGGTTGTTCGGTACGTCGCAAGCCGGACAGACGCTCGTGTCTACGCTGCCCACGCACGCGCCGTCCTCGCACTTGTCCTGAGCCGTGCACGCGCTCAGATCGTCGCAGTCGGCGGTGTTGTTGGTGTTCTGGCACTCGCCTTGGACGCAAGCGTCGTCCGTACACGGATTGTCGTCGTCGCAGTCGGCTTTCTTGGTGCACTCGGGCGTGCTGCCCGTGCCGCCCATCTCGGTGTCGACGCCGCCCATGCCGCCCATCTCGGTGTCGACGCCGCCCGTGCCGCCGTCAGCGTGCCCGCCAACACTTTCGCCCGCTTGATTGCCGCTGCCAGAGGAGCCACCACGACTCGGCTCACCGCCTTCCCCAGCGCTGCTTCCGTCGGACCCGCCGGCGGAAATGTCCATGGGGTCATCGCCGTCGCCGCAAGCGAAGACGACCTGGCAAGCCATTACCATCGCGCATAATCCACTAAGTCCGCTCAAACGCATCGAAAGTGCTCCTCGGTTAGCCAGCGCTCGTGGAGCGGCCGGGCGAAACACAAACTTTAGCTGCTACGGCGGCTTTTAGAAATGGTTCCGTCGCGTGTTCTTACGTTACCGGCTCAGCAAACTCGCAGCGACGGCCGCGACTCGAGCGAACGCATCGTGAGTGATGGGCGCAGTCTTGGGATGGCGTGCCGCGGCGCTGAGCGCGAGCGCCAAGCCACCGATCAAGCACATGCTCAAGCCGAGCTTGGTGTCGGTGTTCTGTCGCCATCGACGCTTCTTCCTCCTCGTCGCCTCTGCTCTCGCCGGATCCGGCGCAGCATCGGCCAAGACGTCGGCGGCGAGGATGACCTTCGGCGGCTGGGGGCCCAGCACTCGGGTCATTTCCGAGTCGCCCGCGGTATCGAGCTCTTCGCTTGCGTCCTCCGGTGTCAGGTACTCGCGCTGCGGCCGGTAGTATCGGGTCTTGTCGTCATCGCCGGCCGAAGCCGTTTTCGGCTGCGCCGCGTCTCGGTCGCGGTCGAGCAGGCCTTCGCAGAACTCTATCGTCGTCTCTTCCGTGGCGTCTTCGTCCTCAACGCCGCCCGCGCCTTCATCTTGGGTCAGCGCAGGCGGCGGCTGGCTGCGGAACAGGCTGGGGTCCTTCAAGTTGGCCGCGCCAACCATCGTTTGCTCGTCGGCCGCATCCGCGAACTCCGACGAGCCCGTGGCCTGGGGCTGCGTCTCGAGCATCGAGCGATCGGGCCGCCACGCTCGAGTTTCCTCTACTGGCTCGGCGTCGACCGGCGCGACACCTCGCGAAGTCGAAGCGGGCAAAGCCGAAGCAGGCAAAGGTGAAGGGGTCGAAGCGGGCGAAGTCGAGGTGGGCGAAGTCGAAGCGGGCGAAGTCGGAGCGCTCGATGGAACGGGCGTTCGGACCAACGCGATGAGGCCGTGGGGCAGGCGAGGCGCAGAGGGCTCTTTGACGTGCAGCTTCATGGCTATCAGATCCGCGCTGCGTTCGCGCCGTTCGAAGGGCAGGCGCGCGTAGCGGGAGCGCAGGTTTGCATGGCGCGTGCCAGTGCACCTTCTCGCACCCTGTATTACCTGCGTCGAATCGCGTTGTGGCGCTGCGAGCGCTCCCTCGCGGAGGAGGTGGCCGAACGCGCCGCGAGCGACACTGCCGACGTTGCGCAGCGCTGCGCAAACGTCGCTGCGCGACTAGCGCAACTGCGCAACGCTCTTGGCCGACGCGGTCCGATTGCGCGCGCCGAATCGGAGCGGCGGAGCGGCTCGTGGTGAGGGTGCACCATCAATCGCGGCAGCGGCACACCCCTTGCTGAAGCGACCTGAGGACCGATGGAACCTGAATCACTCGAACCCGTGGAGCTGCGCACTTGCACGGACTGCGGAGCGCACGCACCGGCCACAGGATCCAACTACACGCTGATCAGCGCATCTCACGGCTGGCGGCTCTCGAGCCGCGAGGGTCGCGCGGGGCAGAAGCTGCTCGAATGGCGTTGCCCTGGCTGCTGGACCGCTTATAGAACGGCGGGCGGGAAACTGAGGTCCATGCCGTGAGCGGCGTCGCCCTCGAGCTCGAGCAGCCGCATTCAGCTCGATCCGTAACGCCGGTTGAAGGCAGCGGCCGCGCCCACTATCGTTCCCAGACGGTGCCTTCGAGCACGTCAAGCATGGGAAAATATCGGGCATTCTTCGAACTTGGGCAGGGCGGTACGGCGGTCGTCTACCTAGGCGTGTCGAGGGGCCTCGGCGGCTTCAACAAGCTGGTCGTGCTGAAGATGCTGAAGCGCGGGCTGGCGAAGGAGCCCGAGTTTCGTGAAATGTTTTTGAGCGAGGCGCGGCTGTCGGCGCGGCTGAACCACCCCAACATCGTTCAGGTGTACGAGGTGACGGAGCGGGACAACTCGCCGATCATCATCATGGAATACCTCGAGGGCAAGCCGCTCTCGGATCTGCGAGCCGAGCGCAGCGGCGCCGTGCCGCTGAACATCCAGCTGCGAGTGCTGGCCGACGCGCTGCTGGGCCTGCACTACAGCCACGAGCTCAAAGATTTCGACGGTAGGTCGCTCGAGGTCGTCCACCGCGATTTCACGCCTCACAACCTGTTCGTCACCTACGACGGCCAATCCAAGGTGCTGGATTTCGGCATTGCCAAGCTGTCCGGCTCGCTCGTCGAGACCGAGACCGGCGTCATCAAAGGCAAGCTACGCTATATGCCGCCCGAACAGATCTTGGGCAACCGAGTCGATCGGAGAGCAGATCTGTTCGCAGCAGGCGTGATCATGTGGGAGGCGCTCACCAGCAAGCGCATGTGGTCGGATGTCTCGGAGGCGACCATCTTGAAGCGCGTGTCGAGCGGAGAAATTCCGTCGCCGCTCAGCGTCAAGCCGGACGTCCCGCAAGACCTGACCGACATTTGCATGAAGGCGCTCGCTCCCAACCCGGACGATCGCTACGCGACGGCGGCTGACTTCCGAGCCGCGCTCGAAGAGTGGCTGCGCGTCTCCGGGAACGCCGCGTCGACGAGCGACGTCTCGGACTACATGACGCGCACGTTCGCCGAGTTCCGGCAAGCCACGCGCAGCGTGGTCGAGCAACACCTGAGCGCGACTCGCCTGTCTTCCTCGCAGGAACAAAGCGACACCATCGCGATCGACCTCCCGGACGCCAACCTCGAGCCTCAGCCGTCGGCTCGCGAGGCTTCAATCAGCAGAGGCGCCCGCTCTGGAGTCACGGAAGTGACTCACGCTGCCCCGAGCTCGGGGCGAAACATTTGGCTCGCTGCCCTGGGGGCCGTGCTGCTGGGGCTCGCGCTCTACTTGTTCTTCACCCGCACGACCGAGCCGCCGACGGTCCCGGCACCGACCACGGTGGAGCTGAGCATCGCCGCTTCGCCCACCACCGCGACGTTGACGCTCGACGGCCAGCGGCTGCCCGGCAATCCCTCGAGCTCGCGGTACCCGCGGGATGACAAGCCGCACACGTTGATCGTCGAAGCCGAGGGCTACGTCAGTCAGACCCTCAGCTTGCAGTTGACCGAGAACCGAAACGTGGCAGTGACGCTGGTGGCAGCGCCTGCGCCTGCGCCCTCACCCGCCTCCGGAGCAGAAGCGCCGAGCGCGCCTCCTTCCGAACCCTCTGTCCAGGCTCCGGCGCCGCGTCCGCCGCGCGTCGGGCGGAGGCCTGCCGTACCTGCGCCGACGCCGGCTACCGCTGCGCCACGTCCGAGCGCCGCGGCGCGCCCCAACTGCACGCCGCCCTACACGATCGATGCGAACGGCTTCAAGGTTTATAAGCCCGGCTGCCTGTGACGTGCGCAGGGCTCCTTCGCCGCCTAGCATTCAACTGACGCCGCCTCTGTGTAATCCTCCCGTGTAATCGCTCTCTGTAGACCTCTCCTGTAGTCGAGTGTGTGCCGCTGCTGACGAGCTGGTGGTGACGGCATCGGCCTGGTCAAATGGCGGCGGCGAGTGTACCTTGGGGTGTTGGATGCACGACCCGCACGCAGCCGCCATCGGCGAAGCCCCCGGCGGCACCTCTGAGGACAAGACCGGCCGCTACCGCATGATTCGCCGCCTCGGCGCCGGCGGTGCGGCCGAGGTGTTCCTGGCCCTGTCGCGCGGGCGCGGCGGTTTTCAAAAGCTCGTGGTGTTGAAGAAGCCGCGCACGGCGCCCGGTGAGCCGCCCGTGCCGCGCAACATGATCTTCCACGAAGCTCGCATCGCCGCGCGCCTCAACCATCCGAACTGCGCGCAAGTGATCGGCATCGAGGAGATCGACGGCGTCCCCGTGATCGTGCTCGAGTACCTCGAGGGCCTTACCCTGTCTGGCCTGCGCAAAGACACGGCAGGCAAGGTGCCGCTCGCCGTCGAGATCGCGGTGCTGCACGACGCGCTACTGGGCTTGCAGCACGCGCACGAGTTGAAGGATTTCGACGGCACCCCGCTCGGCGTCGTTCACCGTGATGTGTCGCCTCAGAACATTTTGGTGACGTACGATGGCGAGTCGAAGGTGCTCGACTTCGGCATCGCCAAGGCCAATCGGCAGAGCGAGCAAACGGAGTTCGGCGTCATCAAGGGCAAGTTCCGCTACATGGCGCCCGAGCAAATCAACGGTTCGCCGATGGATGGGCGCACGGACGTGTTCGCCGCTGGCATCGTCCTCTGGGAAGCCCTCACCGGGCGGCGGCTGTGGAGCGGCCTCTCGCAGACAGACCTGCTGCAGCGGGTCATCGAGGGCAACATCCCCGCACCGCGCTCGGTCGTGCCCGACGTGCCGGAGGTGCTCGAGCGCGTGTGCCTTCGGGCGACGGCGCCCAGCGTCGAAGATCGCTTCCCGAGCGCGCAGCAGATGGCGCAAGAGTTGGCGAACGCTGCACGTGAGCTCGGCTTGCCCACCGGGCGCGAGGTCCTCGCCGGCTACTTGGACGCGCACTACCGCGAGACGCGCCTCGCCGTACGCGCGCAAATCGAGAGCGAGCTCGCGGATGCGACGTTCCAGACCGAGGACAGCGGCGTCAAGCCCCTGGGGCACCCGAGCAGCGGCCACGTCTCTCTAGCGCCCGAGCTCACCGACCCGAGCTTCTCGAGCGACTCCTTGGGCGGTAGCACGGTGCCGGTCAAGCCGGGCGCGGCGGCCGCTGCGGATGCCGACGAGGTGCCCGTCGTTCGCGTGGGCAATGAACCGGGAGGCTCGAGCGGCGTGCTCATCGGCAGCCTGCTGGGCTTCTTGGCCTGCGCCGTGGCCCTCTTGGCGTGGAACCGCTTCGCGCCCTCGTCGACGCCGTCGCCGCAGGCACCACCCGCACTTGCGCAGCCGGCTGCAGGCGCGCGCGAAGGCCACGCGCCGTCCGTCACGCCGGTCGACGCGAGCCCGCCTGGAGTTGCCGACGCCGTGAGTCCTTCTCCAGAAGCGCCGGCCCCCGCCAGCTCGACCGAGGCCGCTTCACCGCCGAGCTCGCAGCACCAGCCGGACCGCGCGCCGCGGGTGACGACGAAGGCTGCGGAGAGCTCGAAGGTAGGATCGAGTGACCCGCCCGCTGCCCCGGCGGCCGACGCTCCCAAAGACTCAACCGTCTGCGCCGTTCCATTCGAGCTGACGCCCGACGGATTCAAGCGCTTCAAGCCCGAATGTTTGCCGCGATAGCCCGAAGGAAGAGCATGATTTTCTGTCGCTCCGTTGCCCTCTTGATTGCCGCGTCCACCGTCGCGTCCGGCACCAGCAGCCTCGCCCAGGCTCAAACGGCACCTGCTCAAGCGCCCGCTCCCGAGGCAACCACTCAAGCCCCCTCTCCCGAGGCGAGCGAGCCTCCCACCGAGCCGGGTGAGCGCTGCGTCTACTACCACATGGAGGCGCAGCGCCAGCGTCGAGCCAAGAAGCTGATCGAAGCCAAGGTGGCCATGCGCGAGTGCGCGATGAGCGAGTGCCCCACGATGGTTCAGTCAGACTGCCTGCAATGGATCCAGTCGATCGACGAGCAGACGCCGTCGGTCGTCTTCTCGATCGAGGCGGACGGCAAACCCGTGACGGGCGCAAAGATCACGATCGACGCTCGTGACGTCGATGTCTCCACCGCCAACGCCATCCCCCTCAACCCGGGCCTTCACGACTACGTCGTCTCTTACCCGCCCTACGAGCCGCAATCGGGCTCAGTGAACGTGCTCGAGGGTCAACGGTACCGCATCGTGAACGTGCGCTTCGAGCCGCTGAGTCCGGTGGCGCCGCCAGCGCCGGTGGCTCCGATCGTGCAGAAGGAAACGGTGCGACCGGTACCGCTCGCCACTTGGGTGCTGCTCGGCGTCGGCGTCGCGGGCGCGGGTGCGTTCGCGGGCATGGGCCTCACCGGCAAGAGTCAAGAGAACGAGCTGAAGGAAGTTTGCAGCCCCAACTGCACCGATCACGACGTCAAGAGCATGAAGGCTCTTTACCTGGGAGCGGACATCGCGGCTGGCGTCGCGGCGGCGGCCTTCATTTCTGCGGGCGTCGTGTTTTTCACCCGTCCCAGCTATGAACGCGAGGTGGCGGTCGGCGTTGCTCCGGTGCCGGGTGGCTTCCATGCGGCGGTGACGTGGAGCCGATTCTGAAGGGCGGAGGCCCGCTCGAGCTGATCGTTTCTCACCGCGGCGACCGCCAGGTGCACTCATTGCCCAAGAGCGGGCACGTCGAGCTAGGCCGCTCCGAGACCTGCACGGTGCGCCTCGATCACTCCGGCGTTTCGCGTCACCACATTCGCCTGTACATCGGTAGCCAGCTCGAGGTGGAGGACCTCGGCAGCGCCAACGGAACCTGGTTGTTCCGTTGCTCCACCTTCGACACCTCGGACGAGACGGCGCAGGCCAACCTGAATCGGCGCCTCAACCCGGGCGAGCGGGTGCCGCTGGCATCGGGCGACACGTTGCGCATCGGGCCCATGCTGGTGGAGCTTCGACGCACGGCAGGAGAAGGGCACGCGGCCGCCAGTCGAGACGACGGCTTCTTGGTGAACGATCGCAAGATGCTCGTCGCCCGCGACTTGGCCGAGAAGGCGGCTGCGAGCGCGCTGCCGGTGCTGATCCTCGGCGAAACGGGCGTCGGAAAAGACGTGCTCGCGTCCTTCATCCACGCCGCATCGTCACGCCGCAAAGCCGCGTTCGTGCGCGTGAACTGCGCCGCCCTGTCCGAATCGTTGCTCGAGAGCGAGCTCTTCGGCCACGTCAGAGGTTCGTTTACCGGCGCCACCGACGCCAAAGAGGGCCTGATCGAAGGCGCGCACGGCGGCACGCTGTTCTTGGACGAGCTCGGCGAGCTGTCGCTCTCCACGCAGGCCCGCCTGCTGCACGTGCTCGAGCGCAGTGAGGTCACGCGCCTCGGCTCGACGAAGCCGCGGGCTATCGACGTCCGCTTCATCGCCGCTACCAACCGCAACCTGGTCGAAGAAGTGAAGCGCGGCGCGTTCCGTAAGGACCTCTTCTACCGCGTCAACACCTTGGTGATCGACGTTCCGCCCCTGCGAGAGCGGCCCGACGACATCTTGCCGATGGCAGAGCGCTTCGTCGCCGAAGCGCGAAAGCGCAGTAACCTGCCCGAGGTCGAAGAGCCGATCGCGGAGGACAGCCGTCAACCCCTACTTCAGCACTCGTGGCCGGGTAACGTGCGTGAGCTGCGTAACGTCATGCAGCGCGCCGTCGTGCTGGCCGGTAGCGGGACGATCCGCGCGCAACACTTGTCGCTCGAGGACGAGTTCGGCGAGGAGTCGGTGACCGTCGTGAAAGATCGTGACGGGCTCGGTGGCCCTGACCGCGATGCCGAGCTCGACCGAGTCGCCAAGGTGCTCGCCGAGTGTGGCGGCAATCAGACGCGCGCGGCCGAGGTGCTCGGTATCTCGCGCAGGACGATGGTCAATCGCATGCGCGAGCTCGCGCTACCCAGGCCGCGCCGCTCGCGACTCGGGAGCAAGTAGGGTTACCGAGGCCGCGCCGCTCGCGACTCGGGAGCAAGGAGTCGAGCGCCCGCTTTCGTCGCCGCGTTATTCGTAGAACGCGACGTCGTCGAGCCAGACGTCGAAATCTTTGACGCCGTTGCTGCCCGGGCCGGGAAAAATAAAATGTATCTGTGCGATCGCGTCGAAGCGGGGCGTCGCGGTCACGCCCCAGCCCTCCTGCTTCAACGACGAGAACGGCACCTCGTAGTCGCGCCAGCCACCGGTCGCGACGACGACACCCGCGGCCGGGTGATCATTGCACAGCTTCTCGGGCGACTTGATCGGCTCGCAGCTGCCACCGAAGGAGGCGTCTAGAGTCTCGGGGATCGCGACCTTGATCGAAATCTTGCTGGACTTAGCCGCCTTGGCCTTGAAGCGGATACCGGTGTAGCCCGCTTCAATGGCATCGAAGTTCTGCGGCAAACGCAGAGCGACTCCGAAGCCGTACTCCTTGGCGTCGGCGCCCAAGGCGTGCAGGGCGTAGCGGCTGCCGCGGTCGCAGTCGTCCGACTCATCGTACTCGCGCACGTCGCCGATTTCGGGAGCTTGCGTCCCAGTGCCATCGCCATACGCGGTCACAGTGCCGCTGGCTTCGACGCAGAGGTGGCCATCGTTGGACTCGAAATCGGTGATCAGGTCTGGCGACTCACACTCGACGGGGGGCTCATCGCAGGCGCTGCCAGTTCCCGCGCCGCCGTCGCTGCCTCCGCTCGGGCTTCCCGCCATCGGCTCGCCACCGTCTCCGACGGATGGCCCATGGCCGCCCTCCGACGAGCCGCCATCTGCTGCGCCAGCGAGGCCAGGTTCCGCGCCGGCGCTCGCGCCGCTACCACCGGAACCAGCACGGCCATCTTTCGGGCCTTCTTGAAGGTAGCCGGTGTCGTGCAAGTTGCAGGCGACGATCCACAGGGAACCCAGTATCCAAGCAGACTTATTGCTCATGGCAGCGCGACGGTCGGGAAGAAATGGAAAGGCTGCATTCGAATCACCAAACGTACCAGATTCATCCGGGCCTCGCCATCTTGCTCCGCTTCCACGCCGCGGGGCTGGTGCCGGTGCTCGCAGGCTCGCGGAGCCACGAGCCGGGCACGATGTGGGCCGCTTTCCCACAGCGGGCCTGCGGCGACGCGCCACGCCTGACTCTCACTCGAGCTTGCTGCCCGCTGAGGGCTTCATCCCGAAAACGAACATCGTCGTCACGACGACGCCCGACCTTCAGGTTTGCCTGGTATGGTCGTTGCCTCTAGCGGCAGCATGCTCGGGCAGGCTTCTTTGAATGGGCTTCGTCGCAACAGGCGCGGAGTCGCTACCGTGGTGCTCTCGTACGTGCTGGCGCTGGCGTGTTCTACCGTGCCCGAGCGCCGACGTGACGCAGGCGATGGCGGACAGGGCACGGGCGAAGCTGGCGCGAGCGGCGGCGTGAGCGCGAGCAGCTTCGGCGGCGAAGACGCGCGAGGCGGTGAGGACGCAAACGCCCATGCCGGGACGCCTGCCGGAGGCGAGCACGTTGGCGGCGGGGCGAACGGGGGGCGCTCCGGTTCCAGCGTCGTGATCGATCCCGACGACGTGCTGCGCGCCTTTACGACGCGCTCCAAGCCCGGCGTCGACTGCGTCGGTACCGCGCTGAATCCGGGCGTGCTCGCCTTCGACGCAGACTACAGCGCGATCGCCGGCGGTGAGTTCAACTGTGCGGTCGCCGAGTACGGCATGAAGTGGGATGCGATGGAGCCTGAGCGCGGCACCTTCGATTTCTCGCTCGGCGATCAGGTCATTGCGTTCGCTCGCGAGCACGACATGCGCGTGAAGGGCCACGCACTCGTGTGGCACGGCGCGACGCCGGACTGGGTGCTCGAAGTGACTTCTCCGACCGAGCTCCGCGCCGTGATTCGCGACTACGTCACGACCGTCGTCAAGCATTTCAAGGGCAAAGTGGAGGCGTGGGACGTCGTCAACGAGGCGATCTCGGATACCGGCGGCACCTTCCGAAACACTCACTTCTACAAAGTCCTCGGCAAGGATATGTTCAAGATCGCCTTCGAGGCGGCCCGCGCCGCCGATCCCGATGTCGAGCTCCTTTACAACGACTATGGCGGCGAAGATCTCGGGATCAAGAGCGATGCGATCTACGACTTGGTCAAGGAGCTGAAGGAATCCGGCGTGCCGATCGACGGCATCGGTCTGCAAGGCCACCTCACACACCGGGGGGTGCCTCCAGATGAGCTGGCTGCCAACCTGAAGCGCCTCGCCGCGCTCGGGCTCTCCGTCAACCTGAGCGAAATCGACGTGCGCATGGGCATGGCCCCCGGTAGCTTGAACGACAAGCGCGCCGAGCAAGCCAAGATCTACCGGCAGCTGGCGTCGGCGTGCGCGAACGAGCCTGCGTGCACGGGCTTGTTCGTCTGGGGCTTCACCGACGCGCACAACTGGGTCGACGACACCTTCGGCGGCACGAACCTGCCCTGCTTGTTCGACGAAAACCTAGTCCGCAAGCCCGCGTACGACGGCTTCCGCGCCGGCCTGACCGACCTCTGAGTTGCACGAGGACGCGCGGCCTGCGCACCTTGCGCTGCGCAGCGGTGCGCTAAATGCGCAACCGCCGCTCGCCTCGACCCTCACCAGCATCCCATATCTCAAGCTGCACCCACGCCCGCCGATTTCGGGTTTTGGCCTCGTTTTCGCTGCGGTCCGATGCTCTGCTGGGCGGCGCCTGGCTCTCCGTCAGCTATTCTCCGGCCCGAGCTCGCGAGCAGCGCGAACGCACCTGAAGCGCTCACTGGCGACGCGGACGCGACACGGCCATCGCGATCGCCAGCAGCATCGCCAGGGCCAGCGCTTTGAAGACTGGCGCCAGCAAGAGCGCGACACCGGCGGTTGATGAGCTGGAATTCACTGCCGCAAGGCCGAGAGTGACGTCCGCCACGAGCACGGCGACGGCAGCAAGGGCCAGCACCGCTCGGTCCAACGACAGGCGAGAGAAAGCAACCAAGACGGCGTAAGGCAGTGCACCCAGCGCGAACGAAATCAGGCTCGAATCCCAGTGCACCGCCGGCAACGCCAGCCACACGCGCCACGCGACGCCGCTGAGAACGGCACCCCACAGCAACCGTCTCGCGGTCATGGCGCCTTCGCTCCTGCCGCTTCTTGCGCCCGCTTGAACGCCGCTTCGCCCAGCGGCGTGCGCACGCCGTGAAAGTAAGCGCCCGCGAAGATCTCGCAAAGGATGCCGCCGTCTTGCGCTGCGCACGCGAGGGACATGTCTTCTTGAAGCGAGAAGTCGCAAAGATTCTTGTTCGCTCCGGGCGTCGCGTAGCACTCGTCATGCGACTTGCAGGCGTCGGACCAGTCCACGCCGCCGGCGCCATCCGGAACCCACTCCGTGCCGTTGCTGCCGCACCAATCCTTCTTTGGCGGGAGCTGCGCGGGCGGGGGCGGATGCTTCTCGACCAGCGTCGCGACCGCCGGCTCGGGCGCTGCCGGCGCCAGGCTGCTTGGCGCCGGCTGAGGGCGCTCCACCAGGCTAGCGCCTGCGGCTTCTTCCTCGGGCGTGATGTCGGGGATCGGACCGGAAGCGCCACGAGAAACTGCTGAAGCCACCATGCCGCCTCATCGGGCGCCGCGCGGATCAGTTGCGTGGAAACTCAGCGAGCTTCGTCGGAAGGGGGCGCGGGGGACTTCGCCGGGACAGGCGCCCGATGGGGTGAGCGCTGGCTCATCGACGCCGCCGGCTCGCGGTGGCTCCCTCGGGCCTGCCGCCGCTGCGGCGCGCGAGCGGGGAGTTGCTCGCCTGCGCGGAGCCGCCCCAGCGACAAACACGCTGCCTTCAGCAGCAACTGGCCCCTGCCAACGACAACGTTGATGGGTGGCACGCTGCTCGCCACGGGCTGATGACCTGGCTCGACCCCACCGCCCTCACGCCGAATCCGACACCTCCACCGAGCCCCACGCGCCACTACCGCTCATCACCCCGCCGCCGAGCGATTCCGAGAACCCTACATAGAATTCACGAACAGGCTGTCTCAAACTCGTTGACACGTTCCGCGCGGCGAACGATGTGAAACGGTCGTGTGCCAACCACGCCGACGCCTGTGCAATTTGACGCGGTTGTCGACGCCGTGCTACCGAAACTTGTCCGGCCCCTCGATGGTCATGCCTCGACGAGGTTCGTAGAAACGAGCGCGCGCAGGCGATAGATCGCGGCAGGCCTGTTGCTGCACGCGCCGAAGAGTGTAGGTTGGCGGGTTGAGCAAGGGGCGATGTTTGAAAGCACCGATCATAGAGCTACGCAGTGCGCTTTTGGCGGACCAATTCGAAGCCGCGGATGTGCGATTGGTCGTTGAGTGGCTGATCGCCGCCGAGAACCGTCGACCGGTTGTGCTGGTCGGGGCGGGTTTCACTCGCAACGCCATGCATAGGCACCGCTTGGACTACGCCCGTCCGGGCGAAACACCGTAAGCCCTCCGCCAGCGACGTAAGTGTGGTTCTTGCCGCGGGAAACCGGCCGTGCTCGGCGGCGTGATTGCGAGCAGGCGCGACGCGTGCGACGCCAAGGCGTGTCCAGCGAGCGACCGCCGCCC
>JAEYWK010000036.1 GCA_023431345.1 Pseudomonadota bacterium | reverse complement strand
TGGGCGGAACGGGTGATCGAATGAGCGGAATCGCTGATCGAATGCTCCGGAATCCTGATCGGATACTTTCGGAACGCTGATCGAATGCCGTCGGAACGCTGATCGGATCACGTCGGAATACGCACTCTGCCCCTTCACGATCCCGCCAGCGGCGCTCAACTTCGCGCGGTAGGCATTTCCCCTAGGCCGCCGGTGCGCGCCCCTCAAGATGGGTTTGGTGCGGCGGATACGTTCTTCGCCTCACCGCTCGCGCTCGCCATAGAGCACGCAGTCGCAGACGGCGTCGTGCCGGACTTCCACTTCCGCATCGGCGTCCACTCCGGCCCTGTCCGCTGCTTCTGGGATCCGGGTCGAAACGATTGGAACTACGTCGGTGACGGCATCAACGGGGCTCAGCGGGTCTTAGGCGCGATCGGCAAAGAGACCGATGACGTTGTCTACGTCTCCGCCCAGGTACGTCAGCACATCCTGCGCAGCGGCTGGTCCGACCAGGTATTGTCGACCCTAGACAACAAGGGCCGTAAGGCCGACAAGCATGGCAACGCTTGGCGGGTCTATCAGGTCAACCACACGGCCTTTGTCGCTGCCGGCTACGTCGAAGAACCCGAGGCTTCGTCGGAGCCCGAGGCGGGGTAACCGTCATGACAGACTACGTCGACTTGGCCGACAAGGTGACGGCCCTTCAAAACCTTCTGGTCGCGCGCGCGACGGGCGAAGCAGCATCCGAGCACGCCTACGTTCCTCTGCGGGCGCAGCTGCTGAAGGATCCGCTGGTCGGCAGCCTGTTACCGCGCTTCGTCCGCACCTCGCGGGACCTCGGCCAATTCTGGCAGTTCATCCAACCCAAGTTCGCGCATTACGCTGAGCGTCGCCAGTACATATGGGACGAGTTCCGGCCTGCGCTCGATACAGCGGAGGGGAGCATCAGCAGTCCGGTCGCGGAGACTGCGAAGGAGATCCTCAAGCGGCTGAGCTCGGACGCGGTGCAAGACGCCTGGCGTCGCACTCTCACACGACAGACCGACGATCCGGAGGGAGCGATCACGGCTGCGCGCTCCCTGCTCGAGACCGTGTGCAAGCACATCCTCGACGACGCTGGCCAGGAGTACGCTCACGACGCCGACCTCCCGAAGCTGTACCACCTAGTCTCGAAGGAACTTCAATTAGCGCCGAGCCAGCACGCGGAGGAAGCGTTCAAGCGGATCCTGGGCGGTTGCGCGTCGGTGGTCGAAGGGCTCGGCACGCTGCGGAACCGCGTCGGAGATGCCCATGGCACGGGGCGCCGAGCAGTGAAGCCTCAGGCCAGGCATGCTGCGCTAGCGGTCAACCTGGCCGGCGCGATGGCAACGTTCATTGTTGCGACGTGGGAAGCACGAACGGAGGCCTCTCCTTGACCGGTGGTAACAACAGCATGAAGAACACGGGCAAGCCCTTCGAGGAGCTGACTGAGACGGTTTTTGCCCGTCTCTTTGCGCAGGACCGAACGTGCGTCGACGTGCGCAGGGACACCAAGGTGGCTGGCAAGACGGGCACCAGCCATCAGATCGATGTCTCGTTCTCCTTCCGCGTCGGCAAGACTGACTATCTCACGATCGTCCAGTGCAAGGACTGGGGCTCGGCTGTGAAGCAAGAACAAGTGCTAGCGTTCCGCAGCGTCCTTGATGACATACCGGGGCAGCCACGCGGGATTATGGTGGCCAGATCCGGCTTTCAGGAAGGCGCGCAGAAAGTCGCCCAGCACCACGGCATCGTCCTCTACGAGCTTCGAGAACCGAAGGACGAAGACTGGGAGGGGTTAATCCAGTCGGTGGAGATCACGGGTATCATTGCGTGGCCAGAATTTCGCGCCACGCGCCTTCTGCCCGACGCCGAGTGGGTCAAGGCTCAGCTAGTCGCGTTCAATCTACCGAGGATCGACTTCACCTCAGAGAACGTGAGCATCATCCCGGGTGTCACGAAAGCCACCTTCGAGTCTGGAAGGGAGTGTGATCTACGAACCGTGCTTAACGATCACCTGCCAGAGGAAGCCCCTGAGTGGGTTTCGATCCGTTGGGAACCCCCGGAGCCCCTCTACGTAGAGGCGCCTAAGATCCCGTTCGGTCGCATCAGAATTGAAGCTATCACGAGCGAAGTACGACTGCTCGAGATGACGGAGAAGTGGACGTTCGAGCTCGACCACTTGGTTGCTTATTGCTTTCGGGACGTCCTCGCTGGCACATCTGAATTCTTACGCCATGACGGGACGGCGCTCGGCACGGGGGCTGAGCTCATCCCTGACGACAGCGATTGAGCCGGGCGTCAGTCGCACCCACACTCCCTCGCCAGCGCCGCGTCGGCCTCCGCGCAGTTCACCGTGTCGGAGTTGAGCTCGCAAAACAGCGGCTCGGGCTCGCCGTGGATCGCGACACCCTGCTTCTTGATCGAGTATGCCCAGCAGTGCGCGCCGTCCCCGGCCTGGGACGAGCCCCAGCAAACCGTCGCCGCTACGATGCAATGGCAGATTGGGTAGTCAGCGGTCTGCGTGGAGCAGTTGAAGTACCGATCGGCACGCTGGCAGTCGTCGCTGCGGCCATCCGGCGCGGGGCCGCCGGCGCTCCCGCCCGTGCCGCCGGTTCCGCCGCTTCCTCCGGTCGGTTGTGCGCGCGCCGCTTGGATGATGGACTTGGACGCCAGCAGCTTGATGGCCATCGCGACGGTGGATGGTCTGCGCTTCGCCTGATGCCCATCGCGTGACGCGCTTGGCGTGGCGCGGCGTGATGGCCATCACGGCGGCGCGGTCGCGAGGCACCGCCGTGATGGCGTTCGATCAGTCGAATCGCAGGAGCGTCTCGGCGACCCGTGTGACGACGTCGTGGTCAACGAGCTTCTTTTTTCGGCGGGCGGCGTCCCGCAGCGCGGCGGTG
>JAEYWK010000008.1 GCA_023431345.1 Pseudomonadota bacterium | reverse complement strand
CGACTGCGCGGGCAGCTGCCCGCGGCGCGCGCGTGCCAGGCACGCGCCACAAACCCCGGCCTACCAGCCCCGATACCGCCGACGGCAACTTACGGACCGTCGGGCACGGGCACGGGCACGGGCACGTTTACGGCGAGACCAGCAATTAGGGACACTCGCTAGTGGTCCCAAGCGCACACCCCGTCGTCAGAACAAGCGTCATTTGTTGGCGCTGTTCGCTGGTCGATGGCCACCCGGTGGTCTAAAGCGAAGCGCATGAGCTGCGACTTCTCACGCGCTGGTGCGGTCTTGCTGGCGCTCGCGACAGGGTGTAGCGCGGCCTTCGGGTCGGGCGTGAAGGTCGAGTCGCTGGCGCTGGCGGCGATGCCGCCGGGCCGCGTCGTAGCGCTCGTTTCCGTGAGCGATCAGGGTGCCGCTCCCGAGAGCCTGGGTCCCGAGAGCTTCGAGGTGCGCGAGGGTGACGTCGCGCTCGACCCCGCAGCGATCCACCTCGAGGTGCAGCCGCTCGGCGAACTGTCCGGTCACGAAGCGGTCGTGTTGGTCGACGGGAGCCGCGCCTTCACGGAAGCAGAGCGCGGTCCGCTCGGGGCGGGGCTCGCGCAGTTGGTCGACCGTCTGCGGTTTCACCAGTCGGTCACGCTCGTCGCCTACGACGGCTCGCCGGAGCTGCGCTCGATAGCCCGCTACCCGCGAAACGCCATGGCGGCGCCGCTGGGGGCCGACCCCGGCATCGCGAAGCTGCTCGCCTATCGGCCCCGCGATACTTCGAGCAGTCTGTACACGGCCATCGTAAACGGCCGAAAATTGCTGGACGCACGCTTAGCCAAAGCGAGCCCCGTTCCGCCGCTGGGTAGCTTGATCATCGTGGCGCGTGGCCCCGACTTGGCTGGCCGCGCAGACGAGGCCGCGGCGCGGCACGCCCTCGAAGGCACGCGCAGCTTCCTGCTGAAGGTGGGCACGTGGTCGAAAGACACCAGCTTGGACTGGGTGGGCGACGACGCGACGCGCGCTGCCGCATCGCTCGGCACGCTCGGCACGCCCGTCGACGAGCTGGCGCGCGAGGTCGACGACATCTTCTTGCGCGGCTACCTGGTCTCGTACTGTTCGCCGGCGCGCGGCGGTAAGCGCACGGTCGAGGTCGTCGTGAAGGTGCCGGACGCGAGCGGCAAGCAGCGCCAGGGCGAGGCCCGCGCCGAGATCGACGCGACGGGCTTCAGCGCCGCCTGTCGTCTCCCTCTTCGCGCCTCCCGCTGACTCGTCGTTCGACCGCGCCCCCCTGCACCGCACCGTCGACCACGTCCGGGAACGCTATGGTTACGACGCTTTGCGCCTGGCGCTCAGTGGAGCCGAGGGCGACGACTGAGCGCTTCGAGGCGGCAGCGCGGGTCCGCGCGACCGAGAAGCGACCGAGAAGCGACCGAGAAGCGACGAAATAAGAGCGAGCGCGCGCGCCGCCGGGCACTATACGGATGTGGCAAGTTCGGCGGTCTGGGTCGGTTTCGGGTTGTGTGTGCTCCTGAGCGGGTGTGGCGGCAGCTCCAAGCCCGCCGACTCTGACACTCGAGGCGGAGCTGACGGAGCTGGTGCTAGTAGCTCGGGCGAGGCGGGCGGTTCCGGGAAGAGTGAGGGAGGCAGCGGCACGACGACCGGCGGCACCTGTGAAGGCTGCTCTGGCCAACCTGAGAAGGTGTGCGAGCCCTTCGCGCAAACCTGTGAAGACAACCTGGTCGTCGTCTGCCGAGCCGACGGTAGCGGCACCAGCTTCGTGACCGCCTGCGGCGACTACCACCACTGCGTCGAGGTCGAGGAGAGCGCACGCTGCGAGGCCAACGCCTGCCCGCCTTCGTCGTTGGCGTGCGATGGCAACGTGCTCAAGACGTGCACGGCCAGCGGCACCTTCCCGGCGAAGGGCAAGAGCTGCGGTGACGACGTGTGCGAAAACGGCGCGTGCGTGCCTCAGATCTGCGAGCCCTCCTCACACTTCTGTAAAGACGGCTCTATCTACGAGTGTTCGAGCGGCGGCACCCGAGAGCTCTTGGTCGTCGCCTGCGACGCTCGCTTCACCTGCATCGAGCGCGACGACGTGCCCGAGTGCGTCACCCGTGTCTGCGATCCGGGGAAAGGGGCCTGCGTCGATGAGATCAGCGGCACCTGCGGCGAAGACGGCATGAGCCTCGCGACGAGCCTCGCCGACTGCTCGGAGACGGAAGAGATCTGTGACGTGAGCAGCGGCTGCGGCCCCAGCGCGAGCGACGCGCTGGGTAAGAGAGAAGAGGTCGACCCCATCACGGGAGGCGACCTGGCTACCAACGTGATGGACGTGCACAGCTCGCGCGAGCTACTCGAGCTCGAAGTGAACTGGCTGCTGGAGCAACCGCGAGACCTGCGCTTCGTCGTCTACGAGTGGACCGAAGATCATTACGAAGTCCGGTACAACGAGATCACGAGCCACAACAGCGGGAGCGGCTTCTTCAGCTCCGGTCCGATCAACGTCCCGCTCGAGGCCGGCAAGCGCTACTTGGTGGGGGCCGGGCCAGTGGTCGGCGAAGGCTACGCCTACTACGACGTCGGCGGCTGGGTCGGAGCCGCCTCTTTTGCAGGTTTGGTCGGCGGCGGGCGGATCCCCCATCGTGAGCTCGTCGCGCTGGCCCCGGGCGAGTGGCTGTATGTCATGCGCCTCAAGACGGGGCCGATGCGTTGACGAGTCGCGGCGCGCTCACAGGCTCACCGCGAGCTGCTCCAGCAGGTCCATTTGCTCCTGCAGGCCCGCTTCCATGCCTGAATTGGCGATGATGTCGCGCAGCTCCGGGTTCGGGCACAGCACCAAGAGCTCGAGCCGTGTGTGGCCGGGCGAGGGCTCGCGGAACGTGATGATGTTGAGCGGCGGCTCGGGCGGCTCAGGGGCTCCTTCGTAGATCTCCGTAGTCACGATCCGCTCGCTCGGCACAAGCTCGCGGTACTCCCCGTGGAAGGCGACCTCGAAGCCGCCGTGTGCCCGCATCACGTAGCGCCACTTGCCGCCGACGCGCAGGTCGATGTCGACGACCTGCATTTCGCCGCGCAGCCCGCCCCACCATTTCTTGACCAGGTCGGCGTTCGTCCACGCGCGGTAGACCAAGTGCCTCGGCGCGGCAAACTCGCGCACGATCAAGATTTGCGTGTCCGTGGGCAGCGTGACGCTGGCTTTACCGCTGTGCGTTTTGGTCATGACTCACTCTCTTCCCGTTTCAGCTGATCGAGCACGGTATCGAGCACGTCGAAGCGCTCGTTCCAGAAGCGTTCGTAGTCTTTGACCCAGTCGTAGATGGGCTTGAGGGCGCGCGCGTTGAGCCGATAGAGGCGCTGGCGACCTTCTTCGCGCACGTCGACGGCGCCCACCTCGCGCAGGACGCGCAAGTGCTTGGAGACCTGCGGCTGGGAGAGCCCCAGCGCATCGACGAGATCGTTCACGGGGCGCTCCCCGCAGGCGAGCACCCGCAAGATGTCGCGCCGACGCGGCTCAGCGACGGCGTTGAACGCATCGGCGGTCGTCGCTGCTCGAGCCATGACCTATTCATATTCCGTTATAGGAATATGTCAACCCACAGGAAATATTATGCAATGATTCTCATTGATTACGGTGTGGGGAACGTCGGGGCGCGTCGCGCCTTCACGGCGTTGATGGTGGCGGCCAGCTCGTCCTTCTTGGCGCGCAAGCACGCGAAGCAATCGTCGAGCTTCTTCGGCCCGCAACCGCGCTTGTTCAGCAACTTCATGAGCAGGTGGAGCGACCGCTTGTCGCCGTCGGTGAGCGCGCGCGGCAAGACCTCTTGGTTCTTCTCGCACGTGTCGGCGGCGCGCAAGTCGAGGGCGACGGACAGCGCCTTGGAGGCTCGCGGGCGCACGTCGGCGCTGTACGCGAGCGCGCGCGCGAGCTCGGTCGAATCGGTGCGGTCGCTCGTTCGCGTCCACACCTCGTACAGCAGATCGGGGCCGATGGGGCCCTCGCTCGTCGCCAGCGCCAGGAGCGCCTCTCGCGACGTGTCGGCCTGCCGGGCGAGCTCCAGCAACGCCGCCTGCGTTGCCTTCTCGTTCAACAGCTCGGGTGAGCGCGCGAGGCGTTCCCGCAACGAGCGAGCCGCGTCGCGCTCTCGGACGGCGCGGCCTTCCGCGAGCTGAATCAGCTCCCGAGCTTGCAACGTTTCGGGGGGCTTGGCCGCGAGCGCCACGAGGTCGTCGAGGCGCGGCTTCTCGTCCGCGGCCGCGGCCTGTGCGCCGCTCGGCTGATGGACGGCAGACGGAGCGGGCACGGCGACCGGCCTCGGTCGGGGCGTCGGCGCCGTCAGCACCGCCACGCCGATCACGAGCGCGGCCACCACCGCCGGAAGAGCCACCATCCACACGAGCGGCTGCGCGCGCATGAGCCCGCCGAGGCCGGCGCCAGAGGCTGGCCCGCCGAGCTCGGCCGAGCTCACGACCGGCGACGGCAGCGGAGGGCGGCTCGGGAGCGCCATGCGCGGCAGCGGAGGAGGCTCGTCGCCCTCGCCGGCAGCCGCCGTCCCCGCGCGCACGAAGACGGGGCTGCGGGGACCGGCATCAGCCGAGGTCTCGAGCTTGGGCGGCGCCACTCCCAGCAAGGTGCGATCCGCTTGGCTCAGCTGTTCCTTGCGTTCCGTGGGATCGTCGGACATCCGCGCCGAGCGTACCCTCGCGGCAGGCTCGCGGCCAGAGCTGACGAAAGCGCCACGCGAGCCGGCTGCGGCCCGCTACGGCTTCGGCTTCTTCGCTTCGTCCTCGGGTACGGACGAGAGCTCGTACGCGATGTCTTCGTCGCGCATGCTGAGCGTCTTTTCCGCGGGGCGCTCGCTTGCTCGCGGAGGAGGGGGCGGCGGAGGCCGCAGCGGGGGCGCTTTCAGCGGCGCCGCGGGCCGCGCGAAGTCGGCATCGGTGAGCTCGATCGTCGCTTCGACGCGAGCTTCATCGCTCACGTCACTCGCGGGCCGGAAGACGCTTCGCGCCAGCGCCTCGCGGGCGAACGAGCTGTCGGAGTCTTCCGCCAGCGGCGGCGCGACCGGCTCCGGCCGGTTGCTGCGGGCGACGCGAGCGACCGCGCCTTTCGCGGCTTCCCAAAACGACGGGCGCTTGCCGGGCGGCGAGACGCGGAATGCGGTCTGAAACGCATTCCACAGCGCGCGAACGTTGCCGAAGCGCTGCTCACGATCGACGGCCAGCGCCGCCTCCACCCACTCGTCGGCGCCGCGCGGCAGATCGGGTCGCAGCCGGCGCAGACTCGGGCGCGAGGCCGTCGTCGCGCCCATGAATTTGTCTTTGAGGCTGTCGCCACCGAACGGCAGCTGCCCCGCGAGGACGCGAAACAAGATCACGCCCAGCGAATACACGTCGGCGCGGTGGTCGAGCAGATCCGACACGCCGTTCCACGCTTCGGGCGCCATGAAGCTCGGGGAGCCCATGACCGTGCCGGCCGCCGTCAACGGCGCGGACTTCTTGAGGCGCGCCATGCCGAAATCGAGCAAGCGCACGTCGCCGTCTTCGAGCAAGAAGATGTTCGCGGGCTTCAGATCGCGATGCAAGATGCCGGCTGCGTGCGCCGTTTCGAGGGTGCTCACTATCGGGTCGAAGACGGCCGCCACTCGCGACAGCGACAATCGCTCACCACGCTGCTCGAGCACGTACAGGTGCTCGTCGAGATCCGTACCCCGCAAGAGCTCCATCACCAGGCACAGCTCGCCATCGTTGCCGCGGCAGACGTCGAACAGCTCGACGGCCGAGGTGCCGCGCAGCGCGCTCATCGCCTGCTGCTCGCGCATCAGCCGCTCGACCATCTGAGGCTCGCGCGCGGCCTTGGACCCCAGCACCTTGACCGCGACCTCGCGTGAGCTCCACTGGTCGAGCGCGCGGTAGACCATGCCTTGGCCACCGCGACCTACGACCTGACGCAGCTCGTAGCGCTGGCCGATAACTTGCCCGACTCGGTCCGGCACCTTCGCCACGCCGCCACCCTACCATGCTCAGTAGCGGTCGCGACGCCCGAGCCTCCGCGCTCAGCGCCGCGTCCACGCTAGACAGGCCACGACCGCTCGGGCACTTTAGGCGTCCGCCTCCGTTGGGAGGAGGCGATAGGAGGCGGTCAGCATGAATCCGGGAATCTTTGGAGCGGTCGTGGCGACGTGCGTGGGCGTGGCGGTGAGCTTGGCTCCGAGCGTGGCGTCGGCCTCTTATTGCACCGACACGGACGTGGTCGCGCAAACGGCTGCGCCCTACACCACGCACTGGGGTGCTTATGACGCCCTCGCTTGCCTAGAAGAGCGCTTCGTCGCGACCGGAGACCGTCGGGCCATCTTCGCCAGCGTCTACACGCTGACGACGCTGCGCATGGCCGAGAGCATCGACGCCGGCGACTACGCCAACACGACGTGGATGAAGAGCTACCAGACCGAGTTTGCGAACCATTACCGACGAGCGCTGCGCTCGTACGCGCTTGGCCAACGTAGCCAGGTGCCGAACGCTTGGCTCAAGGCCTTCGACGCCGCCGCCGGCGGGCAAACGCTGATCATCCAAGACGTGCTCCTGGGCATGAACGCGCACATCAATTTCGACCTACCGTTCGCCATCGAGACCGTGAAGATCAGTCCGAGCACGGCCAGCCGCTACGCGGATCACACCAGGGTGAACGACGTCCTCGGCGAGGTGGGCGACGAGATCATCGCCGCTCTGGGTAGTCTGTACGGCGCCAACTACGCGGCGCTCGACGGCGCGCTCGGCCCGCTCGACGAGCTGCTGCTCGCCGGCGGCATGGCCACCGCACGCCAAAGCTCTTGGAACAACGCGGTGCTTCTCACCGCCTCTGCGCCGTGGAACCGCTGGCTCGTGGTGGCCGGTATCGACGCCGCCGCGGTCACGAGCGCAAACCTCACTCTGGGCCTCACCTTATCCCCCACGCTGCGCGTCGCCCTCCGCGACCTCGAAGGCTCGAATCCCGGCTCGACCTTTTGTCAGCACTTCCCCTGCAGCCTCTGAGCGTGTCCCGCGAGATCGCTCGAGAGTCGAGCGCCGCAGCCGGCGGCGCAGACTGACCCATGGCACCCTCTGCGCCTACATGCGCGCACCGACGATAGGTGCTCGGCGACGGCGGCTGAGCCGCCCAAATCCATCGTGACGAACATTTTGCAGGCGCGCACAGGAAAGGTGCGTCGCGGGCCCCTTGAGTTGGAAAGCTGAACGCCGTTCCAACACATGAACACCGTAAGACCCATGCGTCGCCCGAAGCTCAGTTCTATCGCCTCGCTCACGCTTGCGGCTGCTGGGCTGCTCGCCTGTACGGCTGAAATTGATCAGCCCCAACAGAACACTCCGGGTGGAGGGGCCAGCTCCTCGACCTCGGGTGGCAGTAGCAACAGCACCACCGCCGGCACGACCGGCGTCAGCGGCAATGGCACCGGCGGTACTGCCGGCCCGGTGACCTGCACCGGCCCGACCGCGGTCGCGGCGCCCCTGCGTCGCCTGACCCGCTTCGAATACAACAACACGGTCCGCGACGTCGCCAAAGCCACGGACGCGCCGGCCAACCTGTTCCCCCCTGAAGACGTAGGCAGCGGCTTCGGTACCGACGCCTCGATCCAGTCGGTGTCCGACATCCTGGCCGAGAAGTACATGACCACGGCGCGCAACCTGGCCGAGTCGCTGACCTCGGCGGCGCGCATTGGCGAGCTCGCGCCTTGCGCGGCGGCGCCCGCGGCGGCCGAAGAAGCGGCCTGCGCTCGCACCGTCATCGACAACTTCGTGCCCAAGATCTTTCGCCGTCCGCTCGAGGCAGGCGACGCCGACGGCCTGGCGCAGCTCTTCCAAAAGGTCCGCATGGGCGGAAACAGCTTCACGTCGAGCCTGGCCGCCGTGCTCGAAGCGGCGTTCCAGTCGCCCGAGTTCCTGTACCGACCCGAGCTGGGCAAGCCCGTGGCCGGCAACCCCGAGCTGTTCCAGCCCACCGACTACGAAATGGCGAGCCGCCTCTCGTACCTGTTCTACGGCTCGAGCCCGGACGACGCACTGATGGCGGCGGCCGCGGCCGGCCAGCTCTCTACCCCCGAGGGTGTGAAAGCTCAGGCCGACCGCATGCTCAAAGAAACCAAGGCGCGCGACGTGGTGCGCTTCTTCTTCGACAGCCTCCTGCCGATCCCAGCGCTGGGTAGCCTGACCCGCAGCGAGAACTACGGTGGCTTCACGCAGGAGATTGGCCACCTGATGCGTCAAGAGACGCAGACCTTCCTGCAAGACCTGGTGTTCAACGGCGGCACGTGGGCCACCGCCTTCACGGCGAAGCACACGTTCTTGAACGAAAAGCTGGCGCAGTTCTACGGCATCCCCGGCGTCACCGGCACTGAGTTCAGGCAGGTCCCGCTCGATGGCGTCCAGCGCGCGGGTCTGATGACCCAGGCCGGTATCCTCGCTGGCCCCATCCATTCGGATCCCAACAACCCCGTGGTGCGCGGCTCGTTCGTGCTCAACAAGCTGATGTGCGTGAAGATCTCCACGCCTCCGCCCAGCCTGGGCACCATCACGCCCCCTGATCCGGCTCTTGGCGGCACCGCTCGCGATCGCTACACCGAGCACGCCAAGAACCCCGAGTGCAGGGGCTGCCACAACATGCTCGACCCGATCGGTTTCGCGCTCGAGAACTTCACGTCGGTCGGCAAGTGGCAAGACATGGAGGGCGGCAAGGTGATCGACGTATCGGCCGACTCGCCTCAACTCGGTAAGTTCTCGGGTGCGGTCGAGCTGGGCCAAAAGATGGCCGAGTCCACCGACGTTCAAGCTTGCTTCGCGATCAACTGGGCCAACTACGCTTATGGCCGCAGCATTGAAGAGCAGGATGCGTGCACGATGCAGCAGCTTCAACAAAAGTTCCAAGCCAACAATTTCAACATCAAAGATCTGCTGCTCGAGCTGTCTCAAACCAGTACCTTCCTCTACATGGCGCAGGTGCAGCCGTGATCGTCCTCGGTAAACACAAGCTGAATCGGCGCGCGCTGCTGCGCGGCGCGGGCACGGTGGCGATCGCCCTGCCCTGGCTCGAGATCATGGGCGCGGACAAGGCCCACGCCGCCGCCGCTCCCGCCAAGCGCCTGCTCACCGTCTACACGCCGGGCGGCACCGTCGCCGACAAGTTCTGGCCCACCGGCTCGAACGACGCCCCCGTGCTCAGCCAGATCTTGAAGCCCCTCGAGCCGCACTTCTCGAAGGTGCTGGCGCTCAAGGGCCTCAGCATGACGCAGATCTGGAAAGAGCAGGGCGGCGAGCAACACCAAGCCGGCATCTGCAGCTTGCTCACGGGCGTGGCCCAGCCCGGCTCGGGCAAGTACCCCAAGGGCGGCTCGATCGATCAGGTGCTCGCGAGCAAGATCCAGGCGGACCTGGGCACTCGCTCGTACGCTCGCAAGAGCCTCCAGATGGCGATCCGCTGGGCGACGGGCAAGAGCCACGGCCTGCTGCACCCGATCAACTCCGCCAACTTCAGCGACGGCGCCGGCAACGCCGCGATCGCGCCCCAGCTCGACCCGAAGGACATCTTCAAGACGCTGTTCGGCAGCCTGGAGCCGGGCATGGACATGACGGCCGAGAACGCGCGCGCCAAGTCGATCCTCGACTACGTGGGCGGCCGCTATCAGAGCCTGTCGGCGCGCCTCGGCGCCGCCGACCGCGCGAAGCTCGACCAGCACCTCACGCAGATCCGCGAGCTCGAAAAGAGCATCGGCAAGGGTGACCTCGGCGGTACCCAGTGCAAGCCCCCGACGCTGATCGACACCGCTGGCTACAACGCGACGACGGGCCTGAACTCAGCCGACGACGGCAGCAAGAAGGACACGTCCACCGACGCCAAGATCCCCGAGGTGGGCAAGTTCATGATGGACATGATGGTGATGGCGTTCGCCTGCGACCTCACCGCCGTGGGCTCGTTCCAATGGTCGGACACCGAGGCGAAGCACACCTTCCCCTGGCTGAGCTTGCCGGAGCACCATCATTTCTATCAGCACGACGGCAACTTCCGACCCGTCGAGTGCGCCAAGATCAACACCTGGTATTCCGAGATGCACGCCTACCTGCTCAACGCGATGAGCAAGGTCGACATGGGCGGGCACTCGCTGCTCGACGAGAGCGTCGTGTTCTTCGGCTCCGAGCTATCGCACCCGCCGGACCACACGAAAGAGAACATGCCGTTCCTGCTCGCGGGCGGCGGCGGCGGCCTGAAGGGCGGCCGCGTGCTCAGCTACAACAACGTCCCGCACAACAACCTGCTCGTCTCGATCTTCAATCTGTTCGGCGACATGCGCACGACGTTCGGTAACCCGAACTACTGCAAGAATCCGCTGGCCGGCCTCACGGCTTGAGCGAGAGCCACGGTAGTGGGTAGGCCGGTCGGCGCTCACGGGCGCTGACCGGTTTTCTCGCGTCATGGGGGGTCGAACCGACCGACGCCCCTGCCCGGCTCTGCCTGCCCTGCGCTGCCCGGCGCGCCGCCCAGCTCCGCTCGGCTCTGCCCGGCGGGTTGCGGGTTGCGGGTTGCGGCTTGCGGCTTACGGCTTGCGGCTGACGCTAATGCGACGGCAGGCGGCTTGGCGTCGTGCTTGTAAAAATCGCGTCTGTGCGTCATCCGTCCGAAACCACGCACGCCGAGGTGCGGCGCGCCTGCTGCTGACGAGCACTGGTTACTCAGCTGCCAACACCTGTGTGAGGTGTCATCCGTCGCTGAGACGGAGCACGCGCAGCTGACGGTCTAGAGCCGCGATCGTCGGACGTTATCGCGAATATCAGCGGTTTGACGGGAGACGTGTATGAAAGCATTCCACTTAGGTTTGCCGATTGTCCTTTTCAGCCTCGGTTTGGCACTCGGCTGCGGCGACTCTACCGACGATGGTGGAGACGGCACCGCCGGCAAGACCAGCACGGCCGGAAGCTCGAGCGGCGGCAACACCTCCAGCGCCGGCAACACCTCCAGCGCCGGCAACGCGAACGGTGGCAACTCCTCCAGCGGCGGCAGCGCGAGCGGCGGCAACTCCAACGGCGGTGCGGGTGGCGCAAACTCGGCTAGCTGCCCCGCGACGCAACCGGAAGACGACGCCGCGTGCACGGTTCCCGAGGGCAGCCCGATCGGCGCGCTCACCTGCACCTACGGTACCGAGCGTTGCTCGTGTCGCGTGCGTCGCGGCGGCGGCGGCGGCGGCAGCGACGCGGGCGGAAGCGCGACCTGGAGTTGTCGTACGTCCGGCGGCGGCCAAGGCGGCTTCGGCCAAGGCGGCTTCGGCCAAGGTGGCTTCGGCCAAGGTGGCTTCGGCCAAGGCGGCTTCGGCCAAGGTGGCAACAACAACGGCGGCTTCGGCCAGGGCGGCAACAACAATCAGGGCGGCGCCGAATAAGGTCGCGCGGCCCGGGCGACACCGGCAGCAGTTACTGACACATGAACTGCTTGCCGGTGTCTTTCAGATCGTTACCGCCCGGCACGTCGACGGTGATGGCGTTGCCGTTGACGTCGGTGACGCGCACGACGTACGGAGCCTTCTGACCGGGCGCTTCCCAAGCGTTGCCGCCTTCGACGTTGCCCACGCGCTTGGCCGCGACCCCGTTCAGGGTGACGCTCTTGATCGGGAACAAGCCGTTCTGGATCACCACCGGTTGCCAGTTCGGGTTCTGGTTGGGATGCAAGCGCGCCTTCACGTTGCCGGCGGCGGGGCACTTCACGTAGTGCCAAGAGACGCCCCTCAAGTTCTCGAGGCTACCGTTGGGCTCGAGCTGGCGAATGGCCTTGCGGCTCAAGTCGATGTGACCTTTGACGCATAGCGGGTTGGTGCCGATGGGGCACTCATCGACGATGGTGAGCACCACCTTGCGGCCGTTGTAGCTCGCTTCGACGCACGCGCCGCACGCGGCGCCCTTGGCGTAGTCGGTCGTGTTCATCGCGCCGAAGTAGCCGCCGTCGCCGGTCGAGATACCCTCGACCGTGTCCCAATCGCCATCACTACCGTTACCGGTGTGGGTGATGACGTGAGTGCACGCGGGCATCGCCGTGCCCTGCTTGAAGTCGTAGCGGGTGACGGACCCGTTGTTCGCCGCCGGCCAGTAGTCGTTGTCGCATTTGCCGATCGTGGGGCCCGGATCGACGACGACGCCGCCGCCCGCGCCGCCGCCGCCGCCCGCGCCGCCCGTATTGACGCCGCCCGTACTGACGCCGCCCGTACTGACGCCACCGCTGCCGGCGCCGCCGCTGCTGACGCCACCGCTGGGCACACCGCCGTTGCCCGCGACGGCGCTGACGCCGCCCGTATTACCACCCGCGACGCCGACGCCGCCCGACGAGCTACCGGCAGCCGTACCACCGACGCCACCGGCGCCGCCCGTCGCGGTCGCTCCGGCGCTGGCGTTGCCACCGCTCGTGTTCCCCGCAACACCCGGTTGCCCCGCGCGCGGAACGCAAACGCCGCTCACGCAGGCTTCGGTGGCGAGGCACTCAGCGTCCGTCGCGCAGCTCGTGCCCTCCGCCGAATCGCAGCCGCTGAGCGAGAAGCCGAGCACGGCCAGCATTGAAGCCAAAGTTCCGAGACCAAGAGCGCGGTTCGACATGTTGAGCCAGCGAAGTAAAGCGCGAGCACCCGCTCGCGTCTTGTAAATACCGTGCCACGCCCGCGCGTTCTTGGCTGCAACCAGCTCGCACGCGCGCGCAAAATTGCTGGCCTTCGAGCGGACATTTCCGTGGAATCTGGAACCGGTCCCAGCTCCGAACCCCCGTGCCGATCTGCCTCAGATCGAGCCAGAGCGGCGAACCACCGAGAAAATTTCTGAGCCGAACAAGCAGGCTCCCGACAGGGCCCCCGCAGCCCCCAGCGCTCGATGACGAGGAGCGGCTGCTCCCCACTCGTCCGGGTGACGCCTGCGGCGAGGTGCCCCGACGGCAGTGGTTGCGCGCCCAGGCTGAGGGCGGTGACCCGCGGCGCTAGCGACGCCGCGCGCATCCGCTATATTGAAGCGCTCATGCCGTTCGCTGGCTGGCGCACCCCACTGTTGCTGCTCGGCGGTGTCGGGCTGATAGCGTCGTGCGCTGCCGTTGGGCTGACGGTGTCGAGCGGCGCGGCGAGCTCGCTCTCAGCGTCGCACGCGAGCGCCGGCTGGCTGTCGAACGACGTCTCGCGCGCCGCCCGCAGCGCGTCCGTCGCGAGTGCGGCGCCAAGCTCGTCCCCCTCCCCGACGGACGTCGTCGAGCCGCGCTGCAGAACCGATATGGTGCTCGTCGAGAGCACCTGCGTCGACCGCTTCGAGGCGCACCTGCTCGAGCCGCAGGCAGACGGCACCCTCAAACGATATCCCCACAACCAGCGCCCCGAAAAGCGTCGCTACGTCGCCGCGAGCGCCGCGTCCGTGCCGCCGCAGGCCTACATCAGCCAAGTCGAAGCGGCCGAAGCCTGCGGCAACGCAGGCAAGCGCCTGTGCTCCCTGCGCGAGTGGTATCGCGCGTGCACGGGCCCCACGCGCACGACCTACCCGTACGGCAAGCGCTACGAGAAGGGCCGCTGCAACGTCGGCAAGAAGCACGCGCTCTCGCTGCTACACGGCACGAACCCCAACGGTTGGACCTACGATCACTTCAACGATCCTGAGCTCGATCTGCTTCCCGGATTTCTGGCATCGAGCGGCGAGTACGCCAGCTGCACGTCGAGCGAAGGCGTCTCCGACCTCGTCGGCAACTTGCACGAGTGGGTGGCGGACCGCGTGGACCACACCTTGCCCCAGAAGCTCCCGCTCCCGGCGATCATCGAGCGTCGTATCGGTCGCAACGTCGGCAACGGCATCTTCATGGGCGGCTTCTTCAGCACGCTGAATCAACACGGCGAAGGCTGTAATTACACTACGGCCGCTCACGACCCGCGTTACCACGATTACTCCACCGGCTTTCGCTGCTGCGCGGACGCCGCGGCGCCCTCGCCGTAGCGGGCGCGGCAGACGCTGCGAGCGCGTTGGGCTAGGGTCTCACGCATGCAGAGCATGACGGAGACCGCAGTTCTCACCTATGTTCGCGCGGCGGGCGAGCGGGATGAAGCCGTCCGCGGCGCGCTGCTGGATGCGTGCTTCGCTCCCGCGGGGCGTATGGTCACCGCTGGTCGCCAGATCCAGGGACGCGCCGCCCTCGGCGAGATGTTCACCCGCTTTCATGCCGAGAACGTGGCTGGCGTTCGCCTGCTCAGCGGTATCGATACCCAGGGCACGCTGTTTCGCTTTCGCTCCGCCGTACTGCGACGCGATGGCACCAGCGTCGAGGGTTTCGACGCCGGCGAGGTCGACGAAAGCGGCCAGATCTCGCTCATTTTGACGTTCGTCGGGCCGCTCGCGGAGAGGTAAAGCCTCACCCGAGCGCTCGCGCGTTGCACATAGTTCTACTTCTAGTTAACTATATCCTCATGCCCACACCGCTAAGTGACGGAGCTGCTCGGAGGCCGATCGTGCTCACGCCCGGGGCAGGCCGCCACTATCCGATGGGCCGCATCAGCGCGACCTTCAAAGCCGACGAGGCCGAAACGGCGCATGCCTATTCCATCTCCGAGTGGTGGCTGGAGGCCAACACCAGCGGTCCGGGCGCGCATTCGCACCCGGAAGACGACGTGTTCTTCGTGCTCGAGGGCACGATGAGCTTCTTGGTCGGCGAGCAATGGATCGAGGCGAGCGCGGGCTCCTTCGTGCTCATTCCCGGCGGCCTCACCCATGACTTCGAGAACCGCAGCGCTCGCCGCGCCGGCGTTCTCAACTTTTCCTCCGGTCCGTTCGAGCACGACATGCCCGCAGTCGCCGCGTGGTTCGCAGAGCATCCGCCTGGGAGCGCCGGCGGCTAGCCCCCGCGAAGGCGGAGGAGACGAGCGTCGCCGGGCGCCGCCGCTTCGGCGCGCTTTACAGCCGTGGCGCGATCACGGCAGCGATCGCCGCGAGCGCCACGGGGCTGCACATTTGCAGATGACTCGCTGGCACGTCGATGACCTCCAGCGCGCCCACGTAGGGGCTCCAGAGAGCGGGCTCGGGCGCAGCCGGTCCCCGCTCCGCCGCGCGGAAGAACGTCACCGGGGCGCGGAGCTTCGGGTGCCGCGCCCCGCGGTAGGCGATCATCGACGCGAGGGCGACTTCGGACATGCGCGCGAGGGTGGCCTCATCGAATCCGGCGAGGGAGCGGCCCGGCTGTTTGACGAGCTCGAGCAGCTCCGAAGCCGTAGGTGGAGTGGCTCGCGCGTTGACCTCGGCAGCGTCGGCCGCGTCCAGCATCATGATCCAAGCGTCGACCTCGGTTGGCAGCGGTTTGCCCTGCCACACCTCTGCCGGGTAGGCATCGAGCAGCGCGATGAGCGCGATGGCTTCGCCGCGAGCTTCGAGGCGAGCCGCGAGCGAATGGGCGAGGCCGCCCCCCGAGGACCACCCCAGCAGCCGGTACGGCCCTGCCGGCTGAGCCGCCAGCACTTGCTCGAGGTAGTAGTCGACCAAGGCTTCGTAGTCGGTGGGCGAAACCCCGCGCAGGCCGGGCGCTTGCAGGCCCAAGAGCGCGACTCGAGGCAAGTGACGCGAGAGACCGACGTAGCACCAGGACAGACCGTCCGCAGGTGGGAGACAGAAGAGCGGCGGGCCGCTCGAGCTGGAGAGCTCCACGCGAGCCGCGAGCGGGTGAGGCCCCGCTGCGCGCGCTCCCTCGGCCGCCGTGAGCGATGCCGTGAGGCTGCGCACGGTCGGATGCTGAAACAGGGCCGAGAGCGGCACGTCGCGTCCCAGCGCGCTCCCGAGCCGATGTGCGACGCGCAGCGCCAACAGCGAATGCCCGCCCAGCGCAAAGAAGTCGGCGTCCAAGTCGGAAACCGCGACGCCGAGCACCTCGCGCCAGACCTCCGCCACCTGTCGTTCGGCGGGCGAGGCAACGAGGTCGTCCCGGGGCCCGTCAGGCATAGGAACGCGAGCGCGCAAGACAGAACGAGCGATCTTGCCGTTCGGGTCACGCGGGAGTCGTTCGAGGAAGCAGACGTGGCGCGGCAGGGCCGCTCGTGCGACGTGCTCTGAGAGCTGTGCGCGAACGCTTGACGCTTCAGGCTCGGGCTCGCATGACACCACGAAGGCCGCCAGCTGCTGGCTCCCATTACGCCCGAGCGCGACGACCGCGGCTTCGCGCACCGAGCCGAGCGACATCAGCGCCGCTTCGACCTCGAGCGGGCTCACGCGGTAGCCGCTAATCTTCAGCTCTTCGTCGAGGCGGCCGAGGTACATGAGGCTGCCGTCGGGGTCGAGGCGGGCTCGGTCGCCGGTCAGGTAGGCGCGCGGGGCTCCCGGCAATCGTTCGAGGGAAACGAAGCGGTCCGCGGTGAGCGCCTCACGACCCCAATAGCCGTTTGCCAGCGTCGGACCGAGCACGCACAGCTGCCCCTCGCCGCCGATGGCGACCGGTCGGCGCTGAGCATCGACGACGGCGATCGAAAGGCCCGGCAGCGGTGCGCCGATGGGCACCTCGGCGCCGAGCGGAGGCGCGCCGGCGAAAGCAAGCGCTGCCGTCGTGCACACCACCGTCGTTTCGGTGGGGCCGTAGGTGTTGAGCAGCAAGGCTGAAGGCGGAGCGTAGCGGCGAAAGCGCGCGACGTGCTCCACGAGCGCGGCTTCCCCGCCGATGATCACGAGCCGCACGCTCGCCGGCAGCGTGCGCTCAGCGTCCAGCACCAGCACCAGCTCGTGAAAGAACGCGGTCGGCAGGTCGAGCACGCTCAGCTTCAGCTCCGACACTTCGCGCAAGAAGCCCGATAGGGAGTCGTTCATCGCTTCGCTGCGCAGCACCAAGGTGCCGCCGCTACCGAGCGTGAGCATGATCTCTTCGACGCTGGCGTCGAACGCGAGCGGCGCGAACTGCAGCACGCGGTCACGGGCACTGAACGCATAGCGCTGCTTGGCCGCGGCAATGAAATGCCAGAGCGCGCCCCGGCTCACCGCCACCCCGTTCGGCTTTCCCGTGGAGCCGGACGTATAGATGATGTACGCTGCGGCCCTGTCGTCCACTGTCGCTCGTTCGGCGAGCTCCGCGCCGAGCGCGGCGCGTTCGAGGGGAAAGCAGCTGAACCCGCTCGTGAGCTCCGGCTCGGGACCCCACGTCAACACCAAGCGGGGGCGGGCGTCGTCGAGCACGGCGCGCGTGCGAGCCCCCGGGCCGCGCGGGTCGAGCGGCACGTAGGCGGCGCCGAGCCAGAGAATCGCCAGCTGCGCCGCGACGGCCTCTCGCGAGCGCGGCATCAGCACGGCTACCCGGTCGCTGGCACGGACGCCTTCGCTAGCTAGACCCGCCGCCAGCTGTCGCACGCTTCGCAGCAGCGCCGCGTAGCTCAGTGACTCCCGGCCCCGCTGCTCGATCGCGATCGCGTCCGGCGTTCGTTCGGCGAAGCGCTCGAGCTCCCCGAGCAGCGAAGGCGGCGTCTGCGCGAGCGGCTCGCCGCAAAGGATGGAGAGGGGCTGCTGCGTCGAGTCGGAGCGGGGCAGCGCCGAGATGGCCACGCGGGGCTCGGCCGCAACCAGCGCCATGGTCTCGAGCAGCGCCTGCCGGCAGCGGGAAAGCGTCGCGGCGTCGTAGGCGCTCGGGTTGGCTTCGAGATCGACGCGCAGCCCTTCTGGTCCGGGGCTGAACGCGACCGCCAAGTCTTCGACCGGGCCTGCCGACAGCGGGAGCTTTTTCGTCGCCAGCTGCGCAAACTGCAGTGCTTCGAACGGCATCCAATTGACGACCACCCCGAACGGACGTTGCGGGCCGCTTCCTGCGGCGAGATCTTGGCGCAAGTCCTCGTAGCGGTAGCGCTGATGGAGGCGACAGGCACGCTGCTCGTCCCGAACCGAACGCGAAAGCTCCTCGAACGTCGTCGCCTCGCGCCAACAGCGCGCGAGCGGCACGATGTTCATGGCCATGCAGGGCAACGACGCCGCCACCGAGCCGAGTCGACCCGCGAGAGGGATGCCGAGCGTACAGCCCGCCCCGCCGAGCTCGCGCGCGAGCCAGGTCATGACCGCGGCATTCAACCAGCTCGGCACGTCGACCTCGAGCGCCCGCGCCGCCCCCGTGACCCGCGCGAGCAGCGCCCGATCCGGCGCGCCGCGCTCGTGCCGCGTGGTGCGTGCGAGTGGCTTGATTGGCATCAACGACGCCGCCGCGGGCGCCTGCTTCAATCGCTCGAGCCAAAACTCGCGATCTCGGACGAACGCTTGCGAAGCGCGATAACGCCGATCTTCGCGGACTAGATCGACGAGAGCTGGAGCCGGCACGGCCGCGGCACGAACCGGGCCCGCGACCTCGGCGGCGTAGCGGGCTGCGACGCGCGCCTGAACGAGCTGGAACCCGTAACCATCGAGAGCGATGTGGTGCGCTCGAAACGACCAAAAGTGCCGATCGTTTGCCACTTGGAGCAGAGCGCTCTCGAACAAGGGCCCCGCTCCGAGATCTGCAGGCGCTGCCAGGCTGCCCGCCATCCAAGCGCGAGCAGCCGACGGCGGGTCCCCCGCGCTCCGGAAGTCGAGCTGCACCAAGGGCGCGCGGCGCTCCTCACAGGCCCATTGCTCGGGGCCCGTTTCCCCGAACCCAAAGCGAAGATGAAGGGCTTCGACCTCGCACAGGGCCTCGTGATGAGCGCGCTCGAACGCTCGGACGTCGAGCGGGCCACCGAGCTCGATGCATTCGGCGGCCCAGTATGCGGTCGACCGGGGGTCGAGCGCCTGGCCCAGCCAGATGCCGAGCTGGGCGGCGGTCAGCGAAAAGCGCTTCTCGCTCACGCCGCCTCGCTGTGCGCGCGCTGCATGATCGCCAAGATGGCGAGCGCGAGCAGTGACGCTCCCACCGCGAGCAGCCCGACGCGCCCGAAGCCGAGCAGCTGCCCTGACGGCGTCGTGGTCAGCAGGCTGGCCGCCGCCCAAGCCGCGGCCCCCGATGCCCCGTCGCTGACCGCAGTGTTGACGGCCAAGTAGCGCGCCCGCAAGGGGGCGGGCACGCGCGACGTGAGCAGCGCCATCGTAGGGATCATGCGTCCGGACGTGAGCGTCATGAACAACGTGAAGCTGGCCATGGCCGCCCAAAGCGGCACCGCGGTGAGCTGGGTCACGAGCAGGTGCGCAGCGGCGCTCGCGAGCAGCAACACCGCGAGCACGAGCGCCGGGCCCGCCTTGTCGACCCAGGCCCCGACCCAGCGCGACGTCACGAACGTCACGCACCCTCCGCACAAGTAGACGAGGCCGAGCTGCTCGCTGCTCACGGCGAGGTTGCCGACGAGGTGAGTCCCCAAGTACGGAATGATCAAGAATCCGGCGCTCACCACCGTGAAGGTAAGCAGCCAGCCGCAAGCGAGTCCTCGGTCTCGCCAGAGCTGGTGCAGAGGCTGTCGCGGCGCTTCGTCTGCGCTCGCGTCAGCGCGGTGGCTCGGCACCAGGCGGTGAGCCCGCGCGAGCAGCGCCAACGAAAGCGCCGCGATGGCGAGCAGCGGGGCCCGAAAACCCTGCCAGCTCGAGAGCCAAAGGCCGAGTGGCACGCCCGCCACCGCCGCCACGGCGTACGCGGACATCACCAGACCCATGGCGCTGCCGCGACGCTCGGCCGGGACCACGTCGACGATGAGATCCATGACGATGGCCCACAGCAGGCCGGCGCAGGCCCCCGCGAGCACGCGCGATGCGAGCAAGACGACCACGCTGATCGCCACCGCCCCCCCCAGCGTCGCGAGCACGAAGCCTGCGTACAATGCCAGCAGAGTACGCTTGCGCTCGAATCGCCCGAGCCAGAACAGGCCGGTGACACCGCAAGCGGCCGAAGCGAGCGTATAGCTGGACACGAGGCCACCGAACGTCGCCGCCGAGATGCGCATTTCTTGCATGACCTCGGGGCCCAGCGGCATCAGCACCATGAAATCGAGCAGCAGCGTGAACTGCACCCCGGCGAGCAGCCTGAGTAGTGCTCGCTCGCTGCGAGCGCCGTCGTCGCTCGCCTCCCGCCTCCGGTCGGCGATCATAGCGTGGCTCCGCCGTCCACGTGCAGCTCTTGCAGCGTGATGTGCTTGGCGCGCTCGGAGATGAGAAACAGCACCGCCTCGGCGACGTCGCGCGCTTCGGCGACTCGCCCGAGCGGGATTCCGAGCCGGAAAGCCGCAGCATCTCCCGCGATCACGGCGGCTTCGTCCGCGTCGCCCAAGAGCGCGCGCAGCATCGGCGTGGCGGTCGAGCCGGGCGAAACGACGTTGCAGCGCACACCGTGCCGTGAAAGCTCGAGCCCCAAGCAGCGCGTCAGCATCGCCGCCGCCGCTTTGCTGGCGCAGTAGGCGCCGAGGCCGATGCGTGGCACCTTGCCGGCGTTCGAGGCCACCGTCACGATCGCGCCCCGTCGGCGCTCGAGCATGCGCGCCCCGACGGCGCGGGAAACGAGCCATACGCCCTCCACGTTCACCGCGAACAGGCGCCGCAGCTCGCCCAGCGTGAGCGCTGGGTCGAGCAAGCTGGCTCGACACAGCACCCCCGCCGCGTTCACGAGCGCGGTTACCGGTCCGAGCTCGCGCTCGGTGAGCTCGAGGGCCTCCGCCACCGCGCGCGCATCGGTTACGTCCACATTTCGGTAGAGAGCGCCGGACCCAGCATCCGCGAGCTGTACGTCCCAGGCGCTGACGCGATCTCCGCGCGAAAGTAGCAGCTCGACCACCGCGGCCCCGATGCCAGAAGCGCCGCCAGTCACGATGACACTGTCACGGCTGGCCAAAGCGTCCGCCCTCCTTCGGCTTGATACCCAGCAGCGTGAGCTGCCTGGGGACGGCGGCGTGCGGCCGGCGCGGCGCCTCGCTGAGCTCGACCGACGCCAAGCCGGCCCGCCGCATCAAGGCCAGCGTGTCGTCTTCGTCTGCGCTGGGCGCCAGCACTGCGCTCTCGAGGTCGTGGATGAGGATGCGACCTCCCGGGGCCGCGACTCGCGCAAGCTCGCGCAGCGCTCGCGCCCGCTCGCTCAGCGCCGAGAACAACCCGTCGGCGCGCACCACGTCGAAACCGTCGTCCGAGAAGGGTAGCGAGCGCGCGTCGCCGACCGCGAAGCGCGCGTTCAGCGCGACGTTTCGCAGCGCACGCTGCGCCTCGTCGACCCGCTCCAGCGACACGTCTATCCCGACGATCAGGCAGCGCGGACCGAGTCGCTCCGCGAGCGCGAGCACGTCTTCCCCTGCGCCGCAGCCGACGTCGAGCACACTCGCCGCCGCGCTCGGCACGAGCTCGTAGCTAGCGAGCTTGTGCGTCGAGGCCTCGCCTTCCTGCACCGGACCTCGCGTCATCATTGAAGCGCCGTCTCCCGTGGCAGCATCAGCCGTGCAAGGGCGTCGAGCGACCGCGCCTGAACGAGCTCCTCGAAGTCGAGGCCATGGCCTTGCGGCAACACCCTCTCCAGCAGCTGCATGCCGCGCATCGAGTCGAGCCCATGGTCGCCGAGGTCGTCGTGGAGCTGGGCTTCGTGGGCAGCCGGCCCGAGCAAGTCGAGCAACGCGCGGCGCACGCGCGCGAGCGCGAGCGGCAGCAAGATCTCGGCCGTCGTCGTCACCACGCCGCAGGTTCGCGCGACCTGTCGCAGCGCCACCGCGTGATCCTCGGTGGAAAAGTCGGCGGTAGCGTCGGAGACCATGAACGGCTGCACGCCGCGCATGAAGCCGTCGGTCGCGGTCGCCAGGCAGCCGATGTGCGCGTACACCCCGCAGATGATCAGCTGATCGCGGCCGCGCTCGTCGAGCAGCGCGCCGAGCTCGGTTCCGTGGAACGCGCTGTAGCGACGCTTGTGCAAGAGCAGCTCGCTCGGCCGCGGCTGGAACGCGAACACCGAGCGCTCCTGCCCGGGCGCCTCGACGATGCCGGGCCCCCAGAGGTCCCAGAGCAGGCCCCGCTCGGCGCGGCTCTGCTCGCACGGCTGGGCCGAATGAATGACGGGAATGCTCGCCTCCGCGCAGGCCGCGAGGAGCGCCCGTACGTGCCGCAACAGCGGGCGCAGGGGCGAACGCGCAGGGTCGAAGGGTTCCAAGAAGTACGCTTGCATGTCGTGCACGAGCAGCGCCGCCCGCTCAGGCTCGAAGCGCCAAGGCGCGCGGCAAGCAGGCCAGCTGTGAGCGGTCGGAATGTCGTATGGTGCGATCGGAGCGATGGCCATTTCTGTTCCCTCGGGTCGTAGAAGTGAGCATTCAAACGCTGAGCGCCGGACCGCGGCGCAGCACGACGCGGTCGATCTTGCCGATCGGGGTGCGCGGCAGCTCGGGCAAGACGTGCAGAGCGTCGGGTAGCTTGAAATCGGCGAGACCGCGCTCGCGCAAGAACGCGCGCACCTCTGGCAGCGACAGCCGCTCGTCGCCCGGCAGGAGCGTCACGAAGGCGTGGCTCTTTTCGCCGAGCACGACGTCGGGCAAGCCGACGACGGCGACGTCGCGAATGCGCGCGTGCTGGCGGAGGTGCTCTTCCACTTCGCGAGGCGCGATCTTTTCGCCACCGCGCACGATGCGGTCGCCGATGCGACCTTCGACGACGAGGTTCCCCTCCGCCGTGACGCGCACCACGTCTCCGGTTCGGTAGAAGCCGTCTCGAGTGAACGAAGCGCGGTTGATCTCAGGGGCGTCGAAGTACCCGCGGATGGTATACGGACCACGCGTCTGCAGCTCCCCCGCCTCTCCGGGAGCGAGCGGCGGGCCGTCGGGATCGTCGAGCGGGGCAATGCGCAGCTCGTCGTAGGCGGAAAGCGGGCGCCCTTGCGTCTCGCACACCACCGCGTCCGAGTCGCCGGGGCGAGTGTAATTGACGAGACCTTCCGCCATGCCGAACACCTGCTGCAGCCGGCAGCCGAATCCCGTAAGCAGCGCGCGTGCCTGCGCGCCGTCGAGCCGGGCGCCGCCGATCTGCAGCGTGAGCCAGGGCAGCGAGAGGTCGCCCAAATGTCGAGGCTTGGCCTCGAGCCAGGCTCGGGCCAAGGCTGGCACGCTCGCGGCCAGCGTGATGCGATGCTGCACCAGCGCGCCCAGCACCTCCGCGGGATGAGGCTGCGGGCATGCCACGACCGCGCCGCCCGCGTGCAGGACGCCGAGCACCCCCGGCGAGCTGAGGGTGAAATTGTGAGTCATCGGCAGCGCCGCCAAGAATCGCGTCTGTGGTGAGAGCCGGCACAGCGCCGCGCTCTCGCGGACGCTGTACAGGTAGTCGTCGTGGGTGCGAGCGATGAGCTTCGGCACGCCGGTGCTACCGCCAGACAGCTGCAAGAGCGCCACGTCAGCGCCGCGGGTCGATTCGAGCAGCGGCGTCTCTATTTCAGCGAACAAGTCGTGCAGCGAGATGAACGGCGATGGCAGGGCCTCGCCCCCGGTCAGCGCGATCAAGCTCACCAGCGACGGCTGCTGCGACTGCACCTCGCGTGCGACCGTCAACATGTCCGTGGTGGCGTGGCGCGCGGCAACGATCAGCGCCCGCGCTCGTGAGCGCTTCGCGAACTCGAGCAGCTCCAGTCGTCGGTGCGCGGGCAGCGCCAACACCGGAACCGCGCCGATCCAGCTGAGAGCAAGCAGCGCTTGGACCAGCTCGAGAGAGCTCGGAAGTTGCAGCACCACGCAGTCGAGCTCGCGGATGCCGGCTCGTTTCAGGCCCGTCGCGAGGCGAGCTACGTCTCGCCGCAGCTCGACGTAGCTAAGGCGGCGCGCGCCGTCGATCACGGCTAGGTTGTCGGCGAAGAGCCGCGCTCGATCGTCGAACCACGCCCCCAGAGGCTCGCCCGTCCACAAGCCCATCTCGCGGTAACGCCGGGCGACTGGCTCGGGCCAGCCGACCGCTCCCGCCAGGCGCGGGGCGCTCACGCGGAGCCCTCCACGCCGAGCGCGTCGAGCATGGTCTGCATCTTCACGTTGGTTTCGTCGAGCTCGCGCTCCGCTACGGAGCTGCCGACGATGCCCGCGCCCGCGAATACCCGCGCCCGCGTCGGTCCGAGCTCTGCGCAGCGTATGGTCACGATCCAATCGCCGTCGCCGCGACTATCGACGTGGCCGAGCGTGCCCGTGAAGTAGCCGCGATCGAAGCCCTCACGCTCCGCGATGAAGGCGCGGGCGGCGGCCGTCGGCGTGCCGCACACGGCGGGCGTCGGGTGCAACGCGAGCGCGAGGCGTAGCGCGCTCACGCTAGGGTCTCGCAGCGTGCCCTCGACGCGCGTCGACAGGTGGTGGAGCGCGGCCGTGGAAGCGATTAAGGGCTCCCGCTCCGCGCGCAGCTGACGCGCGAACGGCCGCAGATCTTCGACGATCTGCTCGACGACGAGCTGGTGCTCGTGCCGATCTTTGCGGGATTTGAGCAGCCCTTCGGCGCGGGCCCGGTCTTCCGCGGGGTCCGGCGAGCGCGGGACGGAGCCGGCCAACGGCGAGCTCACCAGGCGCAGCCCCCGGCGCGATACGAGCAGCTCCGGGCTCGCGCCGAGCAGGACGTCGGCCGGCCCCTCGTCGCGACGCGCCAGCTCCAGCGCGAACGCGAACCCGGAGGGGTTTCTGGCGCGCAGCCTGCGCAGCAATCCGAGCGGGCTAGGGCACGTTGCGAGCGGCACCTCGCGCACCCGCGACAATACGACCTTGCGCAGCTCACCTCGCTGGATCTGCTCCACGGCCCCGCGCACCGCGCTGAGGAACGGCTCGCTGTGTCGCGCCGTCACGGCACTCACGGCCTGACGCTCAGGCAGCGGCGTCGTGGGCGGAAGCGGCACGGAGGCCATCGCAGGTGGCACCGACCAACGGCCGGTCCGCTCGACCCGCGTGGGACAAAACAATCTCACCGGCGCTCGCTCGCAAAACGGCACCGCACCGACGACCACCGGCGCCGGCCCGGCCTGGCCGCGAGCCAAACAACGCTCGACGTCGGCGAGCAAGGCTTCGCGACGCGCGAGCGAGCCCTCGATGAGGTCGCCCTGATCGCTGGCTTGTAAGGTCAGCGTCGGCCCTGAGAAGAAGAAGCTGGGTGCCATTGTACGGTTCCGATCGAGGACGGGCCGCAAGGGGCTCAGCTCGGCCGCGACGGGCCGGGAATTGGGTCAATAGCAGGCACCCCGGTTCTTGAAAATGAAAATCATTTTCATTTTTCTTATTGAAAATGATTTTCAACACCACTACGAGACGCTGATGGCGAGGCGATGGTCGTGCTTGCTCGCAGCCTGCTGCGCACTCGGCAGCGGCTCGCTCGCGGCCGAGGAGCGCCCCCACCCAGCTGCACCAGAGGCCGCCTCCGCTCCGATCCACGAGGTGACGGTGAAAGGTACCTCGACCACTCAGCGCCTGCGCCGTTCGGCGCACGCGGTCGAGGTCGTCGAGGTCGAGGCGGCCAAGCAATCCTCGGTCGATCTCGGGGAGCTGCTGGCGCGCCGTTCGAGCCTGAAGGTGCAGCGAGAGGGCGGCTTGGGCTCGAGGGGGCGCTACGGCTTGAACGGTCTCTCCGGTGAGCGGGTTCGCTTCTTCGTCGACGGCGTGCCGCTCGAGCTCACGGCGTATCAGCTCGGGATCGGCAACGTACCGGTCGGACTGGTCGATCGCGTGGAGCTCTTTCAAGGCGTGGTGCCGGTTCGCTTCGGGGCCGACGCATTGGGCGGCGCCATCAACCTAGTGACGGACGAACGAGTGCAGCGCACCCACGCCTCGGCTTCGTACGAGATGGCTTCGTTCTCGACCCACCGCTTGGCCCTGACCGGCCGCGTGTACTCGGAGGCGCTGCGAGCCTTCGCGCGATTGGGCGGGTTCCTCGACCGCACCGACAACGATTTCCCAGTGCAAGCCGAGGTTTTCGACGAGTCAGGCGTGGTCTCCACCGACACGGTGCGCCGCTTTCACGACGGCTACCGGGGTCGGGGTGTGACGCTCGGAGCGGGCCTCGTGCAAAGGGGCTGGGTCGATCGGCTCGTCGCGCAGGCGTACGTCGCCGACTACGACCGCGACGTGCAGAGCAACTCGCTGGTGACGGTGCCGTACGGCGAGGTCACGTATCGGCGCGTGGCTTGGGGCGGCAACGTCAGCTATCGCAAGCGCTTCGCGCGGCGCTGGAGGTTCGACGCGCTCGTCGGCTACGGCGCGCGACGGAGCCACTTCCGCGACGTCTCTCGCTGCCGATACGACTGGTACGGCCGCTGCTTCCTCGAGCTCGAACTCGCGGGGGAGATCGACTCGATTCCGCTGGACCAGCACGTCGACGAGCGCACCCTTTACGGCCGCTTCGATCTGACCTTCAGCCCGCTGCCGGCGCACACGTTGACGCTGTCGCTCATCCCGCGCGTGAGCTCGCGCTCCGGCCACGACGAGCGCATCGCCGAGGAGACGTACGATCCGCTGCGCGCGGAGCGACGTCAAGAAAGCGACGTGCTCGGCCTCGAGTACGAGGTGAGCGCGGGCCGCGTCGCGGCGGCCGCCTTCGTCAAGCAGTACTTGCAGCGCGCTCACAGCACGGAGCGCTTGGCCACCGGGACGACGCTCGAACGCGACACGAACCAGCTATATTTCGGCGCCGGCGACAGTCTGCGCGTCGGCTTCTGGCCGGGCGTCTACGCCAAAGCCGCGTTCGAGCAAGCCGTACGCTTGCCCACGAGCGACGAACGCTTCGGCGACGGCGGACTCACCGCCGACAACCTCGGACTCGCGCCCGAGACGAGCCAAAATCTCACGTTGAGCGCCCACGTCGAACCGCTGGATACGGCGCTCGGTAGCCTTCGCGGCAGGCTCACCGGCAGCGGGCGGCGCGTCCAGTCCATGATCGTGCTGCTGAACAGCGGCAGCTACTACCAATACACCAACGTGCTGAACGCGCGCGCGCTGGCGGTGGAGGCAGGGCTCGGCTGGAGCGCGCTCGGCGAGCGCTTCGGGCTGGACGGCAATTTGTCGTATCAAGACGTGCGCAACAGCTCGACCACGGGCCCAGGCGCGAGGTTCGAGGGCGACCGCATCCCGAACCTGCCGTTCTTCCAGCTGAGCAGCTCGGCGTACGCGCGCTTCCCCGGCGTGGTCCACACGCGGGATCGGCTCGAGCTCGCTTGGGACGTGCGCCACGTGCGCCGCTTCTTTCGCGGCTGGGAGAGCGCGGGTGAAGCGGGCGTGAAGCTTTCGGTGCCGAGCCAGACCGTCCACGGCCTTTCGCTGAGCCACGTCTCGCCCGGCGAGGCGGCGACGCTCACGAACAGCTTCGAGGTGCACAACGTGACGAACGCAAGGTCCTTCGATTTCTACGGGGCCGAGCGCCCCGGGCGCAGCTTTCACTGGAAAATCAGCCTCGGATATCAGTGACAGGAGAAGACTATGACCTTAGACAAGCAAAATCTCGGACTCATTCTCGGTTGCAGCGCCACGCTGCTGCTGGCCCTCGGCGGCTGCAACGACGATGAGGACGATGGCCAAGCCAGCGCAGGGACCAAGAGCACGGCGGGTGCGACCGACGGAGGCGCACGCTCGAATCCGTCGCCGAGCAGCGGCGCCAGCGCAGGGCCCGACGCCGTCTACGCTCTCACGACGCAGGTGTTCGGCGAGACCGAGAATCAGAGCTACGTGCTGCTGACGAACGAGCTCACCGCCGACACGGAGCTCACGCTGGACGACGCCGTGATCGAGGTCGCAGGCCGCGCGCTGGGTACGGGCCCGGAGAGCGGTGGCGTGCTGTTCATCGCAGGGGAGCTGGCCCCTACCATCACGCGCTACGAGCTGACCGCGGAAGGCAAGCTCGCAGGTGGGAACAGCGTGAGCTTCCTCGGCATGGGCGTGACTAAGTTCGGCGAGTACGGCGGCCAGTTCCAGTACATCTCGGAGGAAAAGGCCTACTGGTTCGACGGACCCACGGCGCAGATCGTGGTCTGGGACCCGAAGACGATGAAGGTGACTGGCGCCGTACCACTGACCGGGCTCGCCGCCGACAATCAGGTCCTCTCCTTCACGGCCGCGCCGGTGCGTGACGGTGACAAGCTCTACTCGTTTGCAGCCTGGCGGGAAGGCTTGAAAGTCACGCCGCGCCTCGCGGTCGTGATCGTCGACACCAAGACGGACGACGTGAAGATCGTCGAGGACAATCGCTGCGGCTACGTGCGCGATGGGGTGCTCAGCGATGGCGCCCTTTACATGGCGACCGAGGCCTTCGGCTCCGCCGCGCATCATCTCGACGCCACGAACCCGAAGCCGTGCCTGCTGCGTCTCGACACGAGCGATGGCAGCATCGACGAGACCTTCCAGGTCGAGCTCAGCACGCTGTTCGAGGGCAGCACCGCTGGCTCCCTGGTCGTAGGCCCCAGCAACCAGGCATTTTTGCGAGTGCTCGACGCGAGCGCCATCCCGGATGGCGTGACCAACCCGCGCGTGCTCGCCAGCGTCGCCGCTTGGGAGTGGTACAAGCTCACCCCCGGCGACGAGCCGGCGGTCGAGAAGCTGGAGCGAGCCGCGCTCGCGGGCGGCAGCGTGCTCCCCTTGCAGCTGGGCACGCGTCGCTTCGCGCCGTTGTTCGTCGACAGCGAGGAGACCCGCTTCCTCGAGCTCACCGAGGGGGGTCCGGGAGACGACGACGCCATCACCGTTGTCGGCCTGGTCTTCTCGGCCGTCAAGCTCAAGTGAGCACGCCCACTTCGCCAGGGCCCGGGGCGTCGACGCGGAGCCCCGCGCCCACGAAGCGCCAGGTCATCTTCCGGCTCCTGCGCCGCGCGCATCTCTACCTCGGACTGCTCATGTGGCCGTTCGTGCTGTTGTTCGCGATCACGGGGCTGTCCTTCAATCATCCGACCGTCGGGCGTGGTTTGGCGGTGAAGCGGGCTACCGCCGACGAGGTCAAGCGCGCTACCGGGTTCGAGCCTTGGAGCGCCGAGGAGCTCGCGAACGACGTGGTTCGCGAGCTCCTCGAGAGCGGCGCCGAGTACCGGCTCAGCCCCGACGCCGGCGCTCGATTCACGGGATTTCCGATGTTCGCCGCGCCGGCTCCGGGCGGCCGCCAAGCCCTCATCATCAGCCTGTCGGAAGGTAGCGCGACCATCACCGAGCGCCCCGACCCGCCAGCGCCAGAGCCGACGCCCTTTGCAGACGTCGAAGTGCGCTTGCCCGAGCGCGACTTGAAGCTGCTGGCGCGAAAGCTCGACCCGCTGCTGGCGTCACAGGGCGTGGCCACGCAAGGCCCGCTCGCGCCGAACCCCAAGACCCATCCACAGCTCGCGTTTCGCTTGCTCGACGGCGGCGGCAGGGAGTGGAACGTTCTCTATGATCTGGGCTCCGGCAAGCTCAGCGGCAAGCCAACCGCGGCGCCGCGCGCGGGCGCGTTCGTGGAGCTGCTCGAGGCGCTCCACATGCAGCACCACTACCCCCCCCACGGCGGAGCGACGCGCTTTTGGGCGCTGTTCGCGGATCTCACGGCGCTGACGCTGCTGGTGTGGGCGATGACCGGCATCGTGATGTGGTGGCAGATGCGCCGGCTTCGCGCGGCGGGCGCGGTCGTGGTCGCAGTCGCCCTCGTGCTCGGTGCGAGCGTGATGCTTTCGACGGGCGCCGAGCTCTCGTTCACGCCCAGCGCGGCTGACTAGTGCGCCGGCTTCGAGCCCAGGCGTCGCAGCTGGCGCGGTGCGTGATCGTCGAGGCGGTGCACGTGCGCGTCGATCAAGTCGCTGCGCGTGACGATACCGACGAGGCCGCGCTCGCGACCGAGCACGGGCAGGCGACCGATGCGCTCCGACGCCATCAGGTCGGCTACGTCGCGCAGCGACGCTTCGTCGGTGACGAAGACGGCGGGCCTCTGCACGATGTCGCGCACCTGTGCGGCGCCGGGGCGGTCCTCCAACAAATCGCGGCGAGTGACGACACCGGCGAGCTCACCGCGCTCGTCGAGCACCGGGAAGCCTTGATGGCTGGTGCCGCCCGCGCCCGACGCGAGCCACGTTCGCACGCTCTCGAGCGCCGCGCTTGCGTCGAGAGTCACGACGGCCTTCTCACAGGTCTTGACGCTCAGCTGGCTCAAGAAATCGGCGGAGTATTCGCCGAGCACGCGCACGCCGCGGCGCGCGATCTTCTCGGTCATGATGGTGTGCCGCATCAGCAGCAGCGAGACCAGGAAGGCCGCCGTGCAGCCTCCGAGCAGCGGCAAGAGCCCCATCGGCTGGCGCGTGGTCTCGAACGCGAACACGACCGACGCCAGCAGTGCCCGGGAAGCGCCCGCGAACATGGCGGCCATCCCCACCAGGGCCGCGATGCGCACGTCGACGTGCGCCCCCGGCAGCAGCCACTGCGTCATGAAGCCGAAGCCCGCGCCCAGCCCACCGCCAAACGTGAACAGCGGAGCGAGCGTGCCCCCCGAGGTGCCGCTGCCCAGCGAAACCGCCCAGGACACGAGCTTGAGCACGCACAGCGAGGCGATCGCGCCGAGAGCCATGCGACCGGCCACGATGTCTTCGATGTTCGCGTAGCCGACGCCGAGCGTGCGCGGCGAGAGGTAGCCGACGGCGCCGACCACCAGCCCGCCCAGCGCGGGCCACCACATCCAGTGGATCGGCAGGCGTTCGAAGGCGTCTTCCACCTTGTAGATGGCGCGCGTGACCAGCACCGACGCGACGCCGACCGCGGCCCCGATCGCGATGTAGAGCGCGAGCGCCTCGCCCGTCGGCTGAGACAGCTCGGGCATGGGGAAGACCGGCTCGGAGCCGAGGCTCGCGATGCGCACGCCGCACGCCGTGGCGGCTGCCAGGGCCACCGGGATCAGCGACGACGGACGGTATTCGAACAGCAGCAGCTCGATCGCGAGCAGCACCGCTGACACGGGGCTGCCGAACGTGGCCGACATACCGGCGGCGGCGCCCGCGGCCAGCAGCGCTTTGCGCTCGCTCGCGCTGACCTTCCAATATTGTCCCAGCAGAGAGCCGAGAGCCCCACCGGTCGCGATGATTGGTCCCTCGGCGCCGAACGGGCCTCCGGTGCCGATGCACACCGCGGCCGAGAGCGGCTTGAGCACGGTGATGCGCGCGGGGATGCGGCTCTTGTTCGTCAGCACCTGCTCCATGGCTTCGGGGATGCCGTGACCGCGAATCGCTTTGGAGCCGAAGCGCGCCATCAGCCCCACCACGAGCCCGCCCACGACGGGCACCGCCACGACCAGCGGTCCGAGACGGTGCTGCCACGGCGAAACGAACCCGCTAGAGATGCGCCCATAAAACGCGAGGTTGGTGAAAAAGTAGATCAGGTGCGTCAAACCCTGAGCGACGAGCGCCGCGACGAGCGACACCCCCACCGCGAGCGCGCTGATGAGCGCGATGCGGCGGTTGCTCGGCGAACCGTCGAGGCCCAGCATGCTCTTCATCGTGGGTCCCCCTTCCGCGGCTGGCGGCGACCGCCCACGCTCGCCTCCGGCTTGGGCTCTTCGAAGAACATGCGCGGCGGCTTGGCGGCTAGGCCCATCGCCCTCACCAGCTTGCCGAGTGAGGCGGCGAGCGTCGCGCGGTCGTCTTCGCCCAGGTCGGCGAGGCCGGCCACGAGACGATCCTGCGCCAGCGCCGGCGAGCGTCGCAGCAGCGCGCGCCCGACCGGCGTGAGCAAGAGCTCGAGGCGGCGCCGGTCGGCCGCGGCGGCTCGGCTCACGACCAGCCCCTGCGCGACGAGCCGCTTCACTACCACCGACACGGTGCTTTGGTGCGTGTGCGTGCGCAGCGCGAGCTCGTTGAGCGAGAGCGCGCCGCGCGTCTTGTCCAGCGTTCGAAGGACGAAGAGCTGAGCGCCGCTCACCCCCAAAGCGCGCTCGGAAGCGCGCGACGACTCGCGCAGCGCCTGCACGATACGGCGCAGGTGGTCGAGCGCGAGCGTCGCGGACGCGGGAGCACTTCGAGATCGCATGGGCGCCCATATAATTCAGAACATGCATGGGTGCCCATGCAATTTGCGACCGGAGAGCCTTGCTCGACTATCGAGTCGATCGGGGTCGCAGCGAGCAGCGTTAGAGGAAATTTCCAGCTGGATGCCACAAAAGCACCGCCTGAGCGTCGAGCGCCGCAATCCAAGCACAGCGGAGCGGATCCCGCCCCTTTCCTCAGAGATGCTCTCTGACCGCGCTTGGGGATTTGAGATGGCGACGCTGCGAGCGAGGTCTCGGAAGCTCGCCGCAGGTCTCAGCGCCCTGACGTGCTTGCTCGCGGCGAGCCGTGCGCAGGCGGCCGACTACTACGTGGCGCCGACGGGGAACGACTCGAACCCCGGGACGCTGGCGTCGCCCTTCGCCACGATCCAGAAGGGGCACGACGCGGCCAGCGCCGGTGACACGGTGTGGCTGCGCGGGGGCACGTATCGAGTCGGCAAGCAGCTCAAGCTCTCCAAGAGCGGGCAGTCCGACTCGATGCGCATCAAGTTCTTCGCCTACCAGGGCGAGAAGCCGGTGCTCGATTTCGCGAGCTACGTCTCGCCCAACTCGGCCGCCGACGTGGAGGGCGTGGCCATCACCGGCAGCTGGCTGCACCTCAAGGGCTGGGAGGTGAAGAACGTGAAGATGACGGGCAGCGGAGCTCACTCGAACTCGGGTGTGCGCAGCCGCAAGGCCAGCAACAACATCTACGAGCTGCTCGACATCCATCACATCATGGGCCCGGGCCTGTTCATCGATGGCGGCAACGGCGGCAACCTGATCTTGAACTGCGACTCACACGACAACTACGACGAGAACGGCAGCCAGGGCGACGGCCAAAACGGCGATGGCTTCGGCGTGCACTATCAAGAGAGCGGCCCGAGCACCATCATCCGAGGCTGCCGCGCGTGGTGGAACTCGGACGACGGCTACGACTTCATTTCCCAGGAGGTGCCGGTGATCACCGAGCACAGCTGGGCCCAAGCCAACGGCCTCGCCAACCAGGGCACCAAGAAGCCCTCGAGCGGCAACGGCAACGGCTTCAAAGCGGGCAGCAGCAAGAAAGGGGTTCGTCACCTCGTGCGCAACTGCGTCGCTTGGAAGAACACCGCCGCCGGCTTCTACGCCAACCACTCGTCGGGCGGAAACACGTGGCACAACAACACCTCTTACGACAACGGCGTCGCCTACAACATGCTGGCGAGCTCGCCCGACGACGCGAACGTCAAGATCACGTTGACGGGTGATCTCGTTCACATCATGCGAAACAACATCGGCGCTCCGAACAAGAACACCAACATGGAGGGCGTGGACACCAAGTCGAACACTTGGGATCTGAGCATCACCGCCGCCGACGGTGACTTCGCGAGCACCTCCGACGCGGACTGCATGGGGCCTCGGCAAGAGAACGGCGCCCTGCCCGCGACCGACTTCTTGAAGCTGAAACCAGGCAGCAAGCTGGTCGACAAGGGCGTCGACGTGGGCCTGGATTTCGTGGGCGCCGCCCCGGACTTGGGCGCGTATGAGCTCGGCGCCGACGCGCCTGGGGGCGGCAGCGGCGGTGGCGGCACAGCTGCAGGCGGCAGCCCGGGCACCGTAGCCGAGGGCGGCAGTCCGAGCGCCGGCACGGACGCCGGCGGCAGCAACGTCGGTGGCACGAACGCCAGCGGCGGCACGAACGCGAGCGGCGACGCCAACGTCGGTGGCACGAACGCCAGCGGCGGCACCAACGTCGCCGGCGCGCCGAGCGGCGATACCGGCGGCTCGAGCGCCATCGGCGACTCCCCCCTCGGCAGCGCGGGCTCCGCCACGAATGGCGCCGATGCCGACGCGGGCTGCGCCTGCGCGGTCGTCGGTCAGGGAGCGCGGGGCTCCGCGGCGCTGCTCGTCGCCGCGGCGTTCGGGCTGCTCGGTCTACGCCGCCGCGCCACACGCTGACACGCGCGCTGCTACGACCAGACGGCGCGCAACGCTGACGCCTTCAAAGCAAGCCGCCGCGTCGCTGCGAGACCGCCAGCGGCTCGACGATGGCGACCCACGTCGCGTGCGGCTCGTCGTCTCCGCGCGGTAGCCCATAAGCCGCCGCGTCTTCCTTGATCAGATCCGTGATGGTGTAGCTCTTGCCATTGAGCTCGACCACGTCACCGATTTCGGGTGGAGTGGAGCCGTCGATCTCGACCATGCCGAGCGATGCAACGTCGAAGAGGCTGCCCTTGAGCTGGAGCGAGAACGACACGACGACGCACCTTACCAGAACCCGGCGCTCGGTCGCGTGGGGCAGATTGCGCGCGTCCGCCACCCCGGATTTCGGCTGCGGGGCGACGCGCCCAAACCGAGGGCCGGTGGTCAGCCCGCGTTTCCCCCTGCCGGACCATTTCGCCGGGGGCGGCCGACCTCGACCCGCATTTCAGTGCGCGGCATAGTCCGGCCCATGCCGGCGGGACCGAACGACGACTTCACGGCCTTCGAAGGCTCCGAGCACATGTTCTTCGGCCTGCGCGATCCGTTCGGCTTGATCCGCAGCGAGGTCGAAGACGCGCTCTGCGAGCAGGTCAAAGACACGCGCGTGGTCTCGATCGCGACGCTCGAGGCGCCCAAGTTCCTGACGCTAGGACGCAAGACGGAGGACGCGAGCAGCGTGGTCGTCACTCATTTTGCGTTCTGCCTGCGCGCCCGAATCGCCGTCTTGTTCGACGACGAACGCAAGGGCGAGCTGATCGAGGCCACGCTGTCATTCTTGTTCGGGAACGTGGATCGACCGGGCGAAGAGCGCTTCCGGCGCCATTTCGATCTGCACGCCGACGCGAGCACGCACTTCGACGACGAGCAGCTGAAGCAGCGCTTCTTGGCGTTCCGAGCGAGCCTGGGCTGACTTCTTCCACCGGGGCCGGCGAAGGGCGACCGGCTGGCAGCGGCAAGAACGACGATCCCGGACGGCGCCGGCCGGGAAATGCGCTACGAAGCTCGCTCCGCATGACCCATCGCGCCTTCGCCTTCGACTACGCCGCCTTCGCGGCCGAGCTGCGGCCGCTCCTGCTGGGCGCGCTGGAAACGAACGAGAGCGAGCCGCTCGCGGCTTGGATCGACCGTGAGCGCGAGCACCTCACCGATCCTTATGAGGGTGAGCCGCTGCCGCAGAGCTGGCGAAGCTTGCTCGAGGTGGGGGATGTCCACGAGCACGGCGATTTCGCGCTCACCAAGTACTACGACAGTGACCTCGACATCGGCCTCGACGAAGCCTTCGAGGACATCGCCGATCTGTTGGAAGGCTCAGGCTCCACCGGCGCGTTCACGCTCGGCGAGCCCTTGGGACCGGAGGAGGCCCCCTTCGATCCGAGCCGCCAAGGCGCGTACTTTCAAACCGAAGCGGAGATCGCGGCTGCGCTAGCCGAAGTGCGCGTGCTCCTCGCGCGCGAGCCGAGCTTGAAGGAGCCCCTTTCGCCGCTCGAGGGCATGCTCGGCCAAGCTGCGCGCCAAAAGAAGGGCCTGTACGTCACGCTGTGAGCCGGCCTCGCTCGTCTGTTTCGTCTCGTCGCTCGAAGGTCGTGTGCCTGCTCAGCGGCCGGCCGTGCGCAGCAGCTAGGAAGCGAGCAACGAGCCGAAGGCCAAGCCGACGACGAGCAGCGCCGCGACGCCCCCCACGATGAAATAGCGGTAAAAAGCGCGCGAGGGCGCCAGGAACACGTTCGCGTCGCGAGCCCACGGGCGCATGCGGCGCTCGTATTCGGCAGCCTCCGCCGCGAGCAGCGCGGAGGCGTCTCGCGTGAGCGAATCGTCGAGCAAGTTCGACGCGGAGCAGAAGCCGCACGTCACCTCGGGCGCCCGCACCGGCGGCAAGTCCCCGCCGCAGTTGCGGCAGCGCGCAGGCAAGCCCGGGTGCTGGGGGGGCCGCGCGCGCAAGAGCGGCTTGAGCAGCCTGGCGAAGGTGCTGCGCATGCCGAGCCAGCCCACCAGCATGCCCACCGACACGGCCAGCGGAATAGCGCCGAACGCGGCCTGCATCGGGTTGGCGTGACCCAGCAGCCGCCAAGTGCCGACGAAGCTTTGGGTTTGATAGACGCCCATCGCGAGAGAGATGACGATCGCCAGTGGCCACTGCTGATTCATCATCTTGAAGGTCTGCAGTGGTGCTTCGCTCGCTTCGCGCAGGCGGCCTAGCTGCGCCAGCCTCAGCCGCAAATGGCGGTGACGCTCGGCGGCGTCGGCGGGCAGCGCTTCACGATGACCGCAGTAGCGACACGACAGCTCGGGAGTGTGGTGCAGCGACGTCGCTTCCGTGAACGACATCGGCGCGCCACAATTGGTGCAAGGGGCCGGCGTCGCCTGCCCGAAGCTGGGGTTGAAAGGAGCCGTGGGCAGCGCTGGATTCATGCGTGGGGGGGCGGGAGCGCGCCGCCCGCGGGCATACCGAGCCCGGCTGGAGCCGGGCGGCCTTCGAGCCCGCACGCGGCTGCTTCCAGGGCGAGCAGCAGCTCCTCCGGCGCGTACGACAAGGACGCCAAGCCGAAGCGCGTGAAAGACATCCAAATGCGGTCGCCCTCACCCGCGAGGTGCACGAACTGCTGCGTCGACAACAGCTGGAGCGCGGCGCGGAGGCGCTCAGGCACTTGCGGATCGGCGGAGCGCACCACGAACATTTGCTCGAGGGCCGGGTCCGCCAAGCTCACCGTTTGCAGCTCGGTCCGATGCTCGAGCTCGAGGTTGGGCGCCAAATATTGCTGGGGCGAGCGCAGCGTCAGCTCGAACGGGTGCACGCGGATGGCGAGCGTCACCTCGAGGAAGCAGCCGAACGTCTGCGTGATCTTCTTCGCGACCACGTACTCGTTCGTCTTCTGGCCATCGACGATGGTGAGTCGCGCAGGGCGACCGTAAGGCTGGCCCTCAGCCCGCAGCGAGCGCTTGAAGTCACCCGACGGCTGCTGGAAATAGAGCAAGTTGAGGCTCGGGTCACCTTCGACCACGCGCATGCCCAGCCGCGAGGCGATCACCCCGAGCGTCTTGTCGGAGTTGGCAGCGAGCGTGGTGGCCATGCGCTTGCGCTGGTAGAAAAATAGCCCCAGGACGAGCGGCACCATCACGTAAACAATCCACGGAATTCCCTGCATCTTGAAGCTCACCCTCGCTCGAACTCACCGAGCCCGCTTTCGCATAGCACGCCTGCCGGCGGCCTGAAAAGGCTACGCGCTCGGTCTTTCGCCCTGAGCGTCAGTGGGCCGCGACAGGCGTGGTCGACTCCGGCAACTTGAGCGGCTGGCACGAGTCACCGTAGGGGGCACGGTAGCTCATGAAGCTGGTGCGCTCGAGCGGCTCCGGGGAAGCGTCGCTGCCGGGAGGCGGGGTGCGATCGCTCACGTAATACACCTCGTACTTGACCAAGCAATCTTGCGGACGCCCCGTGCGCTTCGGGTAAGCCAGGAGCCACTCTCCGAAGGCTTGACGGTACGCGGAGTAGCTCACGTTGGCGATGCGATCGGAGTACATCACGAAGAACTGGCTCTGCCCCATGTGCGACGGCACCGTCTTGCCATCGGGGAAGCGCTGCAAGCTCGCGACCGCGTTGTAAGGGTCGACTCGCTCGCCGGCGGCAGTCGTGGCGTCGACGTGGATCATCGAGTCGACGCGCGAAGGCTCGCTCGAGAACATCCGCCACCCTTGCAGGATGCGCGGATACTCGATGATGGCCTTGGCCCATTGCGGCTGACGCACGCGGAGCGCCTGCGGCACGGGCGTGTTGTCGTTCACGACCTCGGTTGCGATCGCGATCATGAGCACCAGCGTCGCCATCTCGCCCAGCCGGCGCCGCAGCGGCGACACCGCCGGCAGCGGCTGAAACGGGTAACGCTCGATGAGCGAGCGTGCGCGATCCGTGAGCGCACCCGCGAGCGGAGAAACACGCGCTCCGAAGCGGCGCTCCAGCCAGCGCCAATGAACCGTGCCCAAGAGCAGCGGGTAAAACGACATCATGGCCGGGCTGAAGCCGCCGAGATTCAGCCCGAGCGCGAACGAAAGGTGCAGCAGCGGCAGCACGCACACCGCGATCAGCCGCGCTTGCTGGCTGAAGATGGGGGTGATGATCAGCGCAAAGCCGAGCCACTCGGTCGCCAGGGTGCCGTGAGTGAGCGCTCGCAGCACGCTGAGCGGCAGGTGCTCACGCATCCAAACCCCGAACGCCGTCACCAGCTTGTCTTGGTGGAGCGCGTAGTAAACGGCCGTGCCATCGTGCCAGGCAACGCCATTCTTGGCGGCCGCGTTGAACAGGTAGATGATCGAGAACTGCAAGAGCAAGCCGAGCATCGCGACCGACACCACCGGCTGCAGCAGCCGCTCTCGCGTTGCACGGGCGGCCTCGCCGCTCGGGTCGCGCGCGTCGGCGACGCTTCGCGCCACGGCGTCGAGTGAGAAGCGCCTCCCGAGCGGCAGCGGCAGCGTGAACAGGCAGAGCAGGTCCATCACCATGTCGCCGCCGTTCTCGAGCACCGCGAGGCGGGTGTTGAGGCTCACGCGCGCCACCAGCACCAGCCACTGCACCCAGCGCGTGCGGAAGCCGAACAGGAACGCCAGGTAGACGGCGCCGCAAAGGGCGAAGCCGACGTGCGCCTCATCGAGGTTCGACACGCCGAAGAACAGCGAGAACATGCGACCCGCTGGCGGCCGCCACAAAAGGGTGTGATTCGGGAGCAGCCCCTGATTCGTATAGAAATAGGCGATGTCCACCCAGCGCCGCGCCAGGTCCGACAAGAGGACCAGCGCGAACGCAATGCGGAATACTCCCAAGCTCCGCGGGTCCACCGTGAAATAGACCGCCTCGATTGACCGCCACCACGCCCGAGTCACGAGCCTCACGTCAGCAAATTCCGCGCCAGCCGCGTCTACGCTCATTTCCGCGGCAACGAGCCGTCTCGCGCTCCGAAGTGGCACAACTTGGCCTACTGTGGTTCCCGAACCGCGGCCCCCTCGTCATGCCCCCTCAGCTCCCGTGCCCGGGGCACCGCTGGGCGGCACGAGCTCGGGGACGCCCGACCCGAAGGCGCGCCATGTTTCGCGGCATTCTGATTGAGAAGACGGCCGACGGTGCCCAGCGCGTCGCGCTCACCGAGCTCGACGACGCCGCGCTCCCGCCGGGCGACGTCACGCTGCGGGTCAGCCACAGCACCATCAACTTCAAGGACGCGCTCGCCATCACCGGGCGCAGCCCTATCGTCCGCGCCTTCCCGATGGTCCCCGGCATCGACTTCGCGGGCGTCGTCGAGCACAGCTCGTATTCGGATTTCGTCGTCGGCGATCAGGTCATCGGCAACGGCTTCGGCATCGGCGAAAAGGTGTGGGGTGGGCTGGCCGAACGCGCCAGCGTGCCGGCGGACGGACTCGTGCTGCTACCGACCGGGCTCTCTCCACGCAGCGCGATGGCGATCGGCACCGGCGGCTTCACCGCGATGCTGTGCGTGATGGCGCTCGAACAGCACGGCGTCTCGCCGGATCGAGGCCCCGTCTTGGTGACGGGCGCGGCTGGCGGCGTGGGCAGCTTCTCGATCGCGCTGCTCGCGCGGCTCGGCTACCGCGTGATCGCGTCGACAGGGCGCAGCGAGGAAGCGGACTACCTGCGTGGCCTCGGCGCCAGCGAGATCATCGAGCGCAGCGAGCTTGGCGGCCCGGGCAAGCCTCTCGGCAAAGAGCGCTGGGCGGGAGCCATCGACTCGGTCGGCAGCCACACGCTGGCGAACGCCTGCGCTTGCACGGCGCGCGGCGGAGCGGTAGCCGCGTGCGGGCTCGCCCAGGGCATGGATTTTCCCGCCACCGTCGCGCCGTTCATCTTGCGCGGCGTGAGCCTGCTCGGCATCGACACGTCACTCAGGTCGCGCGCCGAGCGCACCGTCGCCTGGCAGCGCCTGAGCGCGCTCGTGCAGCCGGCGTGGCTCGAGAGCATCGCGCATGACATCGGCCTCGGCGAGGTCGTCGGCGCCGCCGCAGAGCTGTTGGCCGGCAAGGTGCGCGGGCGCCTGGTGGTGGACCTGAGCAGAAGCGACTTGACCTGAGCGCCCACAGAAAGACAACGTGGTGCGCATGGTGACTCGCATCGCGATCAATACCGGCGGCGGAGACGCCCCCGGGCTCAACGCCGTGATCCGCTCGGTCGCGCTCAGCGCCCTCAACCGCGGCTGGGAGGTGCTCGGCATTCGTCGCGGCTATGAAGGCTTGATCGAAGATGATCCGGAAGGGGTCACGGCGCTGACCCGCGAGCGCGTGCGCGGCATCTTCCATCAAGGCGGCACCATCCTCGGCACCACCAACCGTGGTGATCCGTTCCGCTACCCCGTCCTACGCGACGGGCAGAAGACTGCCACCGACGTCTCGGAGCGAGTCGTCAGGCGAGCGCGCGAGCTCGGCATCGACGCGCTGGTGGCGCTCGGCGGAGATGGCTCGATGCGCATCGCGAGCAGCCTCATGGAGCGCGGCTTTCCGCGCGTGATCGGGGTTCCAAAGACGATCGACAACGATCTGCGCGGTACGAACGTGACGTTCGGCTTCGCCACCGCCGTCGACACCACCACCGCCGCGCTCGATAACCTGCACTCTACCGCGCAAGCTCACGGGCGCGTGATGATCGTCGAAGTCATGGGGCGCGACGCCGGCTGGATCGCGCTGCACGCGGGCATCGCGGGCGGCGCCGACGTCGTGCTGCTCCCCGAGATCCCCTACGACCTCGACCGCATCTGCGCAAAGCTTCACGACCGCTACCGCGGCGGCGCCGGCTTCGCCATCGTCGTGGCCTCCGAGGGCGCCTGCGAAAAGGGAGCCGACAAGCTGTACAAGGTCCAGAAAGATGCCTTCACCGAGCACGCGATGCTGGGCGGAATCGGCGCTCGACTCGCGCAGCAGCTCCACGAGCGAAGCGGCTACGAAACGCGCAGCGTCGTGCTCGGACACCTGCAGCGCGGAGGCTCGCCGAACAGCTTCGACCGACTCTTGGCGCAGCGGTTCGGCTGCGCCGCGGTTCGCTACCTCGGCGACGGCGAGCGCAGCGGCCTGGTCGCGCAAATTGGCGGAGAGATCGTGCTGGTGCCGTTCTCGCAGGTGGTGGGCGGCACCCGCAGCGTCGACGTCGCCTGCGACACCATCCAGACCGCGCGTGATGTCGGAATTTGCCTCGGTGACTAGGGAGTGTCCCTGAATTGGGATTGCTCGCGCGTGCCCGTAAACGTGCCCGTGCCCGTGCCCGACGGTCCGTGAGGGGTCGTTGGGCCCGTTTGTTGGTAGGCCCAGGTTTGTGGCGCGGGCCAG